>JACMRM010000094.1 GCA_014376445.1 Bacteriovorax sp.
AAAGTAGGGCAGATAAGCAACTTTAAAAGCGCCCTATATTTAAGGCATTTCCCAATAGGAATTCATCATGGCCAATCCTATCTTTGAATACGAATTGCAAATTCTTGAGCATCATCTTGATACTTTTGGACATGTTAATAATGCAGTCTATTTGGACTTATATGAAGAGGCCCGTTGGGATTTCATCACAAAAAATAATCTAGGGTTAAAAGAAATTCTAGAAACAAAAGTAGGGCCTGTTCTCCTGGATCTTCAGCTCACTTTCAGAGCAGAATTAAAACTTCGTGAAAAAATAAAAATTGTTTCTCAGGCTCGTACGGAAATGAGAAATAAGTTTATCATGCAGCTTGATCAAAAAATGATTAAAGAAGACGGCAAAATTGCATCAACAATAACTCTTTCAGTTGGAATGATGGATTTAAATGCTAGAAAATTAATTGCACCAACAATAGAATGGTTGAAAGCATTAGGTCTCGAAGAATTTAAAGACGGGTAATAATAAAATTATTTTGTGTCGTCATCAAATAGGCGCTTTAAACCTGATTGAATATAGCGATTTGATATAATTTCAAAAATTGAAGCAGTGTTATCAGTGACAATATCGCTGTTTTTGAATTTATAATTTTTTTCTTCAGGAAAATTTCCCAAAACCTGTCCGCCGGAATTTCCTCCACTCTCGCCGCCAATGTTTAAGTCAAATCCTTTTTTCTTTTCTTTAGTGGCCCCAAGTCCTTTCCCGCTACCATTAAAATCCAGAGAGTTTTTTGCTTTCACTTCCTGAAGTATTTTTAGGCTTTTTGGATCCATTGAAGCAGATGCATAAGTGCCTACAGGTTTTGAATTAGCAATCACAGCTTCCATTGCTTTTTCTCCAAAGATTTTTTTCGTGAGAGCATCTACGTTGTCTATGTTTGCAAAAACAGGGGGATTTTTACCAAGTTTATTACCAAAAGATGAAAGTAACGACTTTGTTAAATGGTCACTGGCAATTGCTTTCGCTCCCAATGATCCAGTTGATAAAGCTCCAAGATTTGGGTTTCCGTTAGCAGCATTAACAGCAGTCTTCATTACTTCTCTAAGAGCAGTACTTTCTCCAATCGCAGTGGCCATTCCCGTAGGTAAACTAATTGAAGTAGACTTTAAGCAAGCATTTTGTCCTTTTGCATTTATAAGTTTTCTACATTTACAAGCTTCATCAAATTGACCATCTAGGGCAACACACCCAGCAGGATCATCTACAAATTTTGCAAGATTGTAGTTTGCTGCTGTACCGTCTATTGAATATTTATTTTTATTCCATAAATCAATACAGGTTTGCGAATTAGTACGTGTTGCATTCTGTTTTCCATCTGCCGAGTAACAGTAACAAGAAGGCTCTTCTAACTTATCTCGTCCGTGGGGACAGTATGCAGTCCATGAGTCTGAATACGATTTAATAATTTTATCAATTTTTTCAATATTGGCCTTTGATTCTTTTTCTTGGTTAGCAGCTCCATTATATAAAATATAAGAGTAGACCGTAGAAATCCCTGCCATTAATACAATTCCCTGAGGGCTATCAAAATATTTTCCAATGCTTTCAGTGAAACCTGGTGAAACCTTTTCGATGGCGGCCTGACCTGCTGCTGTCGAAGCATAGCCAGTCGCTGCACCACCCGCAGCGCCTACTGCTGTATTTCCTAACACTGCACCAGTTGATTCAGCAAACGCAGAGTTGATCAAAAAAATATTAAAAATTAAAATTAAAATTTTTTTAATAATCACTAAGGTGTGCCCTTTTTAAGATTTGAAGGACCAATAATTCCATTCAGTGGTACTTTTCTCTTTTCGAGTTCTTCCTGGGCTCTCCTATAAATATCAATGTCTTTACTTGGCCCTTCTTTGGCAAAGTGATATTCTACTTCAGCGGCCGGAGCCGGTGCTGGAGCCTGAGCAGCAGTTGCTGGAGCAGCAGTCGCTGGAGCAGCAGTCGCTGGAGCAGCAGTCGCTGGAGCAGCAGTTGCAGGAGCAGCAGTTGCTGGAGCAGCAGTTTCTGGAGCAGCAGTTGCTACATAACAAGTTTGACCATCAGCACACTTTTTTACTGCTGGTGTTTCATTAATAGGAGCATCTTTTTCTTTCACATAACACTGCTCATTCAATTGAGGTGTGGCCCATTCATAAATCGCCATCGCCGTAGCTGCACCATAACCCGCAATCAAGAGCATGTTTCTCTTTTTTTCTGCACTAGCGATGTCGGCAACTGTTTGTTGTTCTTCTTTTAAATATTGAAGAGCGCGAACTTGTGACTCATAAGGAGAATTGGTTGATTCAAGTTTATACTTATTATTTAGTTCTTTCATTTTTTTACTGGCCCTGATCTTTAACCAAATATCAGTAGCAGTACCAGCTAGTGCCGTGTAGCCATATATTTTTTTTGATGTACATTTACTTTCTTTTTTTTTAGATCCAAGACCGTTAATCATTCCGAGAAGTGCATAGGCCGATCCAACACCGTTCATGATCGCTGACTTTCCGAGGTTTCCCTGATTGAGTGAATTGGTATCGCTAGATAGTCCTGTACTTTTTTCAGCAATTTTTAACTGACATTTTTCACGTGCAGAAATATCAGTGAGAGTATTACAAGCTATGGCTTCATTTCTCGCATCAACTGCAGCTTGCTTACCGATACAACGATTTAATTTCGAACTCCATTCCATTGCTGTATTTTTAGCACAGGCCGCTCTTTGTGCTGCCATGTTTGCATCGACAGCACCACTGATAGAATCAGATTGAGCGAATGCCGCTTGCATTGAAGCAATTGAGAGAATGAATATTAAGCATTTAAGTTTATGCATAAATCTATTATAGGTTCCTAATTTTTCCACCACTTATATTTTCGGTATTATCTTCTCCGGGCCTTAAGTTTTAATAAGATAAAATAACAGATCTAAGGGGATAACCGACATAAAAAGTAGGCAATCAAAACCCCTCTGTGCTAGGGTGCCTCCTATGAGATCACTAATTTTAAGCCTTTTCATGGCCTGTACATCGAGTGCATTTGCATTGACCCTCGATGACCTTCAAAGTGGCGACGTCATGGCCATTTCATTCAATTGTTATGAATGCCGTATGATTGAATCAGAAACAGATTCATCTTTCTCACATTCTGGTGTAGTGGTTATAGATAAAGACGGTCACACAAAAATCGGACAGTCGCTTGGAAGACTGGATCTTTTTTCATTTGCAGATTTTACTAAAAAAATGACTCCAGGGACGAAGGTTTCAGTTTTTCGTCCGATTGAATTTATTAATCTCTCAATACAAAAGAGATCAGAGCTTGAAAAAAATATGCTAGATGTGTTCAACGAAAAATATAAGAACGCTCCATTTGATACAAAGTATCTCTGGAACAATTTTAATGCCCAGGGAATAGAGCTTCTTTATTGTTCAGAATTTATCGCAAAATTCCTAGACCATTTTCTTACACAAAAAACAGCACCACTTCCGATCAGCTATAAAAAAAATTACGATTACTGGGTAACGTATTTCAGGGGAGTCGTTCCCGATGGCGAGCTGGGAAATTCACCTGCTTCTTTTTCAAGAGATTCGCGATTTGAATTCATTGGAACACTTTAATCAATATTTTGAGACAGCTTCCGGAGATCAATCAAACGCAAGTCTGATTGATTTTTATCGTAGTGTAATTTTTGAAAGATTAGTAAAATCTGAACCTGAAGTTCTCGATTTAGGTTGTGGAACAAAATCCATTTTTGAAGACCTGAATGTCGTAAAAGAAAATGTTATCGCTATAGATTTTTCTGATGTGGCCATTTCTAAGACGCCATCTCATTCATCAATTAATTATCTGGTAGTCGATCTCACGACTCCCAATTCATTTGGAAAATCAAAGTTTGATCTAATCTTTGATTCTCATTGTCTTCATTGCATTGAAGGTTATAGCGAGAGGGAAGTCGCCCTAAAAAATATCTATAATGCTTTAAGTGACGATGGTCTTTTTTGTGCTGAAATGATGATTCAAAAATCATATAAATATGTCAGTCTGCCTTTCAAGCATGTTCCCACCGCGCTTGAATTAGAGCGCGAACTTCTGGACTCAGGCCTTAAAATAATTTATTTTTTGATCAGTCCAGGAATGGTTTTTCACAATGAGAATGGCGAGTGCGATTTACTAAGAGTAGTTTGTAGAAAATAAAAAGCCCGCTTACGCGGGCCCTTCACACAACAACAAACACTATCCTTTCGGAGGATTTTAGGATTGGCGTCCTAAAAAATTAATTATAATCATTCGGATTCGGTCTTTTCTCAGTTAATCTAGCTTTTGTCAATTTGCTCACGATTAGCTCTGAAACTTGTTCAGGGTAGATGATTTCATCGCGAAGTTCGATGTTCTCATCTGCTTCCAATGATTTTAGCACCTTAGTGCTTTCTTGCAAGCTCAAATTTTTAATAATTTTTCCCGAGTGCGTCTTAAGGGCCGTAACGTCCTGTGCCTTAAGTCTAAGCGGAGCCTGTGCCCCAAGTGATAGAAAAGATAGCGCTACAAAAAGAATGAGTCCCTTCATAAATGACCTCCTGATAATTCCAATCATCCATGACCGGTAGTTCTTGGAAGATAGTAGTACAGGTTTCGTGCCAAGTATTTTGCTCAGGATTAGGACTATCTCCGACTATTTTGGTGTCAAAAGGTGATTTTGAACTCCCAGAGGTCAGGGCCATTATTGTAAAAAGGTCAGTTTGATACCAAAGATTTTAGGAAATGACAGAAAGGCAGACGTCTTCATCTTTCACCAGGCCTGCGATCTCATTTTGAGTATAACTCCCCAGCTTATGAGCAATCTGATCAAAGAGCTCTTGGTCTTTGTGATGAAAGCGATCTAGTGTCGTTTTCACCTGAAAGATATCACAAAAACGCAGCCAGAATTTTTCTTCTACAGCTGCAAGCGCCACATATTTTCCGTCTTTAGTTTGATAAAGCGAGTAGCAGGGATAAATCCCGTTATGTAAGAATTTTTTTCTGCCTGAATCACGATCTGCCTTAGGCCAGAAGATACCAAGCAGCTCTTCAGTCGCTTCATCCATATAAGTTTTGACGAATTGAGTTTCTTGAGTCTTCGAAGATTTAATAAACGCCGCCAGAAGATCTGTTGCCGCTTTATGGCCAAAATTAATTCCAGCAATAGGAAGAAATGGAGGATCAATAATTTTCTCTGTTCTGCCAGCTACATAAAGCGAGAGTAGCCCTGTCATCGCCATGGCATTCAGGTCATGCATCGATTTTTTTTCACGTCTGCTCGCGAGTAGCTCAATCGCCACAAACGGCTTTTTCAATTTGATATCCGCATCGGTGATTTTTAATTTTTCACGGGTCTTTTCAGGAAGGCCCATGATGACGGCGTCTGCTTCCAGTACCATTTTTCTGATTTTTTCTTGATCAGCTTCCGAATTAAAATCAAAGCGCGAAATTACTTTCCCTTGATTCAAATTTTCGTACCATGAAATAAAACTCGAATCAAACTGTGCAAAGAGTCCTGATAAAAACGGGTCTTGAAATTTATGATCTTCAATTTTAGTGACAGTCGCTCCAAGCCCAGTCAATACCTGTCCGCATAAAGGGCCTGGCAGTCTGTGGGTCAAGTCGATTATTTTCATGCCCGCTAACGGTTTGAAGTCTGTCATCTTTTATTCCTGTGCTGGAGTAAGAATTCTTGTGAATTCTTCAAAGCCTGATCCTTTCATCTCACATGCAGTCATCGTACAAATTTCAAAAGGCTCACTAGTATCTACCTGATCATGATAATCGAGAACAAATCTTGGAAGGAAGAAAGGAATAAATTTGATGAAGTCATCTCTTTGTGCCCAAGCCTTGGGAAGCTTCATCACTCTGTAAGCTTCAGCAGGATAGGTTAATGCTCTTAAACTTTCGCCAGCGCTCACAGGATTCACTTTTAAAACAGTATTGGTCACAGTGTCTTTTAATCCTAGAATAGTATCAAGATAATTTCTATCTCCAAAAAGGACCGCAGCTCTTCTCATTAATTGTATATAAGTCGCCACTGGTGACTTAAATGAAGCATCAAAAATGTTGTACTCTTGATTCGGATACAATTCAAAATGCTCAGCAAGTTTAGCTCTGGTGAACATTTTATCTTTATCTAAAAATTCTTTCGTAACAAACTGTAGTGCATCTTTAAAATTTTGTTTGAAAACATCATTGGCAGAAATTTCAAAAAGTCTTAGTTGAGATTCAGCGAAGAAGACAAAATCTTCTAAATAGGGATGAGAGAACTCCACCGTCGTGGTGTGTCTCATCTTCATGCCGGCCTCAGAGTTCGTAAGAAAAGTTTTAAACACGCCTTCAATCGTTGTATTGATCAGGTTAGAGGCCATCCTTTTAATAACATCAATCTGCGAGTACTGAACGACATCAACCAACGCTGATATCAGCATGAAGTTCCAGCTAGCCACACCTTTGTTGTCAGTGACTGGTGGCATACGTTCTTTTCTTTCGTTGAGAATTGCACGCCTTACTTTTCTTACCATGTCCCAGTTTTCCTGCTGGTAAAATTCTTCTTTCAAATCAGGATTCATTGAAATGACATTTAAATTATGATCAAAGTTTCCAATTGAAGTAATCTGGAACCATTTTTTAATCTTGTCCATATTTTTGCTGAGAGATTCTTCTTCATCATCATTGCTGTTGATCAGATCTTCGAACTCAGCTTCAGAAAAAGTAAAATAAAGTCCTTCGACACCTTCACTGTCAGCATCTTGAGCAGAAAAGAAATGTCTCATACCGTCTTTATCATCTGATAACATTTCATTTTCTAGATAATCAAGCATGTTGATCAAGCTGTCGAAAACCAGAGGACTCGGATAAACGAGACTGAGTTTTGTCATCGTTCTTAAAAATCCTGCCTGATCATAAAGCATCTTTTCAAAGTGAGGCACCAGCCATTTTTCGTCAGTCGAGTATCGATGCATTCCCCCGCGGGCATGGTCATTGATTGCTCCCATCAGCATGCGCTCACAAGAGTTAATAATAAATTCTCCGTGCTCTTTTGAAATCATACCTTCAAGCATCTGCTCAAAGGCCCATTCATAATAGGCGAAGGTCGGAAACTTAGGTGTTGTTCCGTAACCACCCCAGGTCATATCTCTGAATTCTTTTACAGCTTCAAGAATTCCATTCGGGTGAGGGAAGTGTCCTTCAAACTGAACTTCACCCGGAGGAATAGATCCGTTTTTAATCGATTCTGTTATCTGAATAGCATTTTTTTCAACCTGCTCTTTTTCACCGTCAAACGCGCGTCTTAATTCATGGATTAAATCTGGAAAATTAGGACCGTTGTCTTTTGATGTTAATGGAAAATAAGTTCCGACATAAAATGGTCGTGTGTCCGGAAGTAAAAATGCAGACAGAGGCCATCCGCCATTGCTTCCAAAAAGTTGAGCAGCTTTCTGATAATAATTATCGATATCAGGAAATTCTTCACGATCAACTTTGATCGCAACAAAATGTTCATTTAAAAAGTTCGCGACACTTTGATCGACAAAAGCCTCATGTGCCATCACGTGACACCAGTGGCATGAAGAATATCCCACTGATAAAAAAATCGGCCTATTGTTTTCCTGCGCGTACGCTAAAGCTTCCGGACCGTAATTCCACCAGTGAATAGGATTATCCTGATGTTGTCTCAAATAGAGTGATTTTGAATTTTTCAAACGATTAAAGTTTAGCGAGGAGCTCATATGTTGGCCTTTGTGATAAAAATATAAGACCTCAATTATAGGCGCACCTTATTGGTAAAGGGAAGAAATTATTGACAACGCGGAGGCCCCGAATTTCATGAAAAAATTTTACGATGACAGCTAATGTCTAGACTTGAGTCCCTCTATCTGGATAAGGATAGTTTATGAAATTTGTAAGCGGTCTATGTTTGACTATTATTCTGGGATGCATTTGGTATTTTGCTGGAGTGATATCAACTAATCGTCTCAAGACATTGGAGCTTGCAGGTGTTGTTCCATACGGTCCATTACCGGCGGTTGAATCGACAAGCTACTCCTACGAAGGACTTCATCAGGCCTTCGATTCAACTGTGCCTTTAAAGCGTGCGAGTGAATTTACAAAAGCTGAATTTAAAACAATGCTTTTAGCACCGCTCTCTACGAAAGAGCAGATTGAATTAAAACCGTATCTCAATTCCATTTTAGATTTTTCAGTTGAATATCAAGTAGATCCTTTCTGGATTACTTCAATTGTCATGGTGGAGAGCAATTTTAATTTAACAGCATTGAGTTCTAAAAATGCCCGTGGACTTATGCAGATTAAGCCGGATACGGCCCAACATCTTTATCAATTAATGCAAAAAACTTTAACTGATGATCAGGTTTCAGAAAATCTTTATCATCCCAAAGAAAATATTGAAGTCGGTGTTTTTTATTTAAAAAAATTACTGCAAAATTTTCGCATGAACTACCGTTTTGCAACGGTCGCTTACAATATCGGGCCCGGTAAACTTAGAAATCGTTTAGTTGAAAAAAGTCTCGACGTTAATAACTTTTCATATCTGGTAAAAGTGAGAGACCGTTATGTGAGATTGACTCAGAATTTCGCGCAAGTGACAAAATTTAAAGCTTTACCTTACGAAGCAGCATATGTGTATTCTGAGCAAGGTTTAAAATTCGAGCTTAAGATCATAGATCTATTCCCAACAACATCTGGTTCAGAGAATCTGACAGCTAAATTCTAAGATAATCTCTTTTAATTTCTTACATCTATTTCACAGCGTCTTTTTTTCTCATTCCAAACTGCTAGATTGGTAAGATTGAATTTAATCGTGGATGATTTACCCAATGTCTCAAAATAAAAAAGAATCAACTGAATTCGCTCAGGTTGTGGCCATCGATGGCCCGTCCGGATCGGGCAAGTCGACTATCGCTCGCGATCTCGCTGCTGCACTTCACGTTCTCTACATCGACACGGGGGCCATGTACAGGGCCCTTGGTTTTTTTGCCGATCAACAAAAAATTGAACTGGTTGAAGGTGAAAAATTAACCAATTTTTTAAATTCAGTAAAAATGGATTATGGTTTTTCGCAAACCTGTCTTATCCGCATCAATGGCGTAGACCTGACAGTCAAAATCCGCGAGCACAATGTTTCAAAACTCGCATCCATTATCTCCCAACTCCCGTCAGTCAGAAAATACTTATTAGATTTTCAGCGCGCGCTAGCCCTTAACAAAGTTTGTGTAATGGAAGGAAGAGATATCGGCACCGTTGTTTTTCCCAATTCATTCTGCAAGTTTTTCATTACAGCTTCTGTCGATATCAGAGCACAGAGAAGATTAAAGCAATTGAAAGAGGGTGGAGATCACTCCATTTCTCTTGAACAGATTAAAGATGATGTTAGAAAACGTGACGAAACAGATATGAATCGTGTTGTTTCTCCTCTTAAAAAATCAGAAGATGCAACTTTACTGGATACAACTGAATTAGGCCTCAACGACATTATTAAAATTCTCTCAAACGAAGTTAAATTCAGAGCAGCTCATCTGGGCTTTGCTCTCGGCCCGAATATATGAAAGTATTGATCAACAGATCAGATGCTATTGGAGATTCAATTCTCACATCATCAATGGCAAAAATGATTAAGGATAAGTTTCCAGACGCGAAGATTACCTTTCTTATTGCCGCTAAATCCTACGACGTTTTTAAAGACCACCCTTACATTGACAGCGTTCAAATTTATCACCGCAATGCCCGCTTCTATTTAAAGATCAGAGAGGTCATAAAAATATTTTCAGAATTCAGACCGACACATTATTTTTATGTAGGTGGCGGATTTATGCCCAATTTTGTATCCTGGCTTTTTAGAATTCCTTTCCGCGGCGGACTTAAGTCGAAATGGCACACTTATTTATTTTTAAATAAAGGCATCAGACAAAAGCGCTCCATGGTGGACATGCATGAGATGGAGTACAATCTCAATCTGCTCGAGCCTATGGGAATTGAGTACAACTACCAGGATAAAAATAAATACTCGCCGGAAATTTCTCTTTCTCAAACTGAAATTGATGAGGGTATGAAAGTCTTCAATCATGATCTTGTTGAGGCAGGAATTGAAACCGGTAAAAAAATGATTTTCATCCATCCGGGAATGACAGGTCATACTTTAAACTGGTCACCGAGAAACTACGGTCGCCTGGTGCATAAACTGGAACAAAAATTTCCCGAACAATTTCTTTTCGTTATTTCTTATACGCCTAGTGATCACTTGTATCTTCAAGGCATCAAAGAAATTCTTGATAAAAAAGAAAATGAATATCTGCAAAAAAGAATTTATTATTTCAATGGAATCAAACACGGACTTCGTCATTACATGACAGTCCTACACCAGGCTTCTTTGTTTGTCGGTCCTAGTACTGGAACAACTCATATCGCGGCCGTTCTCGGTGTGCCTGTTGTCGGCCTTTATTCACCTATTAAAATTCAGTCGGCCCTTCGCTGGGGCCCGCTCTCTAAAAATACTGATAAAACAAAACTGCTGGTTCCCGATGTTATCTGTGGGGAAGTAAGAAAATGTGCTGAAAGAGCATGCCCGTATTATGAATGTATGGGAAAAATTGAAGTTGACGATGTTGTGAAGCAGGCCATTTCAGTCATGGAATTATAAAATGAAAAACTTAATTACTCTTGATCGTTTTACAGAATTAACTAAAAAATTTGCGGCACTTACTCCTATCGTTGTTGTCGGTGATGTTGGAATTGATAAATATACTTTCGGTGAAGTTAAAAGAATTTCTCCTGAAGCACCAGTTCCGATTTTAGAAGTCACGAAAGAATGGCTGAAGCTAGGTCTTGCTGCCAATATTTCACACAATTTAAAAACTCTTGGAGTTAAATCAACTCTATGTGGTGTCGTCGGTGATGATAACAACGCCAACGTTTTCGATACACTTTTAGAAGATGAAAAACTTAACACGTGGGGCATCGTCAGAGCTCCCGGACGTCCGACTATTTTTAAAGAACGTGTGACTACCAACACTCAGCAAATCTGCCGTATTGATTATGAATCGTCAGATGATATCGACGCTGCGACTGAGAATAAATTAATCGCACGCTTTGATGAGTTCGCAAAAACTCACGGTGCTGTGATTATTGAAGACTACGCAAAAGGTTCATTAACAAAAAATGTGATTGCTAACCTGATTACAAAATTTACAGCAGCAGGTAAATTAGTTGCTGTTGATCCAGGCAGATCTACGCCACCTCTTTATTACAAAGGTGCTACTCTTCTCAAACCAAACTTAGCTGAAGCACGCGCAATGGTTGAGAGTTTAGGCTACAAAGAAAAGAATTTAGAAAGCATGGCGAAGATACTGGTTGAAAAACTTGATCTTCAAATGCTTGTCATCACTTTAGGTGCTGAAGGCATGGCCTTATTAGATGTAAAAAATAATTCTGAACTCACAATCATCCCTACTGTCGCGAACGAAGTCTTCGATGTTTCCGGAGCTGGGGACACTGCAATCAGCGCGCTCACATCATCTCTACTCGCTGGAGCAACACTTGTAGAAGCAGCATGGATTTCTAACTGTGCCTCTGGTGTTGTCGTCGCTAAAAAAGGCACGGCCACTGTAGATCTTAAAGAACTTCACCACTTCTACAGTCAACTCGTCACAAAAATGAAGCACTAGAAATAGAGTGAAAAAATTACTTGACTTTTATAATGCTTTGCGCTACATTTGACCTGTCTCTCGGCTTCATCGCTTGGAGATAAACCCGTGGAAAAGGGCGATGATTTTCGAAAGGGGATCAGAGCAAAGCTTAAGACCTAAGGAATACTTTCAAGGTGTTCTAGTGGTTTATTAGGTTGCCGAAACGGTAAAGGACCACTTTCTTCGTTAGACGAACGGGTCGGGGATCTTGTGGCGAGCAAGGTTTCTGGAAGAAGGTATGAGTTCTTGGGAGGAGTTTTTGGATCCGTAACGTAACTCTACGATCTTGATTTTGCACCGACATTCATTTAGAAGAAATGTGCAGATACCTCGGGAGGACCTGTACAAAAAGCAGAGGCCTAGTGACCTGCCTTAAAGGTTTCACAGAAAAGT
>JACMRM010000095.1 GCA_014376445.1 Bacteriovorax sp.
CTTGACGTTGTCGTAAGGTGAATAGCTTTTCATATATTCGTAATATTTTTTTTTGTTGGGATTTCCCCACTCTTCGTACTCGCCAGTTGTTAAAGGCAGAGAGCTGTCGAGCATTGTTGTCAGTACATCAACGAAAGGAACGTCGGCCACGACTCCATGATAAAGATCCGGACGAAGGTTCATGATTGCACCCATCAGCAGTCCCCCTGCACTACCGCCGTTAGCGTAGATTTTTTTTGGGTTGGCATATTTTTCACTGATTAAAAATTCTGTTGCATCAATGAAGTCGGTAAAAGTATTTTTCTTCCTGAAGAATTTTCCATTCTCATACCATGAGCGTCCCATCTCCATTCCACCGCGAGTATGGATAATGGCAAAAATAAAACCGCGGTCAAGAAGGCTGACTCGTGTTGAAGAAAAATATGGGTCACTGCTGATTCCATATGAACCATAACCGTAAACCAGTATTGGTGCAGTTGAATCTTTTTTTAAGCCTTTTTTATAGACGATAGAGACAGGGATTTTAGTTCCATCATTTGCCGTAGCGAAAATTCTTTCAGAAGTATAATCAGCAGAATTATAATTCGGAACTTCTTTTTCTTTTATTAGTTTTACTTCGTGATTCTGTAGATTAAAGTCGTAGATCGACAATGGGCGGTTCATTGAAACAAATTCATAGCGCATGAAATTTGAATTGTATTCAACGGTATCACTAATTTCTACTGTATAGGCAGGATCAGGAAAGTTAATGTATGTGCCTTTGGTCTCTCCACGCTTCAGCACATTTAATTGGGTCAAACCGTTCGAGCGTTCAGCAATTACCATGTAGTCTTTTAAAACCACTAGCCCATCAACTAGCACATTACTTCTGTGAGGAATGACTTCTTTCCAGTTTATCTTTGTCGTATTTTTTTTATCAACTTCCATGACCCTGAAATTTAATGCTTTCCAGTTGGATTTAATAAAGAAGCGGTCTCCGCCGTCGTAAACATGGTAAAGATGTTCTTTTTCTCTGGGTGAAAAAACTTTAAAAAATGAGTCAGGTTTATCTGAAGTAATGTAAAGCACTTCTGATGAGAGTGTGCTTTCGTTGTTGATGAAGATGTATTTTTTCGAAAGTGATTTAGCTACTTCGATTTCACGTTTCTCATCTTTTTCTTGATAAACCAAATTGCTCTTGCCTGTATCGAGATCGTACTTAAAGATTTTATCTGTGCGTAGAGTAACCGTGTCTTGTTTGCCGTAGAAAATAATTTTTCCTGTTTCGGCCCACTCAAAGTTGCCATTCACATTTTCAATTTTTTGATCGAGAGTTTTTCCTGTTCTCATATCTTTGAAATAGATTGTGAAGATTCTATCGCCTTTTGTATCGACAGCATAACCAAAGAGCTGCTGGTCAGGGTGAAAATTTAAGCCTGTAACATGGATTGAATTAAATCCTTTTGCCAGCTGATTGATATCGAGAATAATTTCTTCAGGTGAATTGGGAGCAGTTGTCTTTCGACAATGAACAGCATACTCCTGACCTGCAAGAATTTTATTATAATAAAGGTAATCACCTTCTTTGTAAGGAACTGTTGTATCCTCCTCCTTAACTCTTGAGCGCATCTCTTTATAAAGTTTGTCTTGAAGATCTTTTGTTCCGCCAAGAATTTCTTCTCTATAAGTATTTTCAGCTTTAAGGTAATTTAAAACTTTTTCGTTTTTCTTATCTTTCATCCAGAAATAATTATCGACGCGGACATCGCCATGCTTTTTTAATTTTGTGGGGATTTTTTCTGCGATTGGTTCAGCTGCATTCATGTTTGCACTCAATATTGCGAGTCCTAAAAAGACCAATTTTTTCATGTTCATTTATTCCTTTAAAAACTAAGTTTTTGCCAATAATTTTTTGGATCGTCTGCGCCCTGAGAATCAAGTCTTTGCAGCAGTGATTGCTGGACATCGGCAGGGAGTCGCGAATTTTTAATCGTATTTAGTGACTGGTCCTTCTGCCCCATTTGATCGAGAGCGCGAACCATATAGAAATATCCTGTCGGTGAATTGGGGAATTGATCAATGAAGGCCTGGGCATTATCGAGTACAGCTTCATAATCATTTTGTGCCAACATACGCATGAATGGAATTTCTACGACATCTTCATTGGAAATTTGTGCGGTATTCTGAGCAAGCTGATTTTCAAGTGAATCAATGTTGGCCGTGAGCTGTGCTTCCTGCTCGTCCATTTCCTGCAGCTGATTATTAGCTTCTACAAGCTGAGGTGAGTTGGGCTCAAAATTGCTGATTTCGGATTCAAGACTATCTCTGTTTTTTGCCAGTTGCTCCAGCTCGGTCTCTACATTTTGAATACCGCTATTAGTATTGGCGATTAAAACAGCTTCGCGTCTGGCAATATTGTCATTGCTGATATTGAACTGGGCCATACTTTCAAGCAGACTTTCTACTTCAACTTCATCAGGGGGCTGATGAAATTTTCCTTCTTTTGTTAACAGCGAAATAAGTTTTGCCTTGTAAGCGCCGTAACTGTCAGGTTCACGAAAAATAATTTCGTTGGCGATTGCAATGTTGTTATCGATACCCGCAGCGTCCAGATTCTTAACTTTTTTCATCTGCCCGTTTAATCTCACGGCCAGTTCTTGTGTATCTTGAGCATCAATATTCTGAGTTTCCTGAGTTGAAGCTGCAGCAGTAGAAGATGCTTCGGATACTGTCTGAGCAGTTGTAGTTAATGCTGCTACTTTGGCTTTCACTGCCATTAATTGTGCCCACGCTTTTGGAGTACGCTTGGTTTCACTCATCGATAAAAGCTTTAATCGTAGAGCACGATTCTCACGTTTTTGATTGTTATAAAATTTAAAAAGAAAAGTCAGAATGAAAACGAGAAGTACTGCGATTAATATCAGCAGCTTTTTATTTGTCTCAACGGATTGTCTTATATTGGCCATGTCCCACCTGAAAACTGTCAAATTTCCATATTAACACTATGGCTTTTTTTACATGGTAGCAATGAAACTCCGATAGTTGACTTTTTTGGTGTCATATTTACTCCATATAGTCATTTTTTTTGGCACCGCTCCTGCACTATTGGAATCATTCAAATTGTTTTATAGAAAGGGGAAACACATGAACTTAAGATCAGTAATTTCTACAACTGTATTTTTCTCTATTGCACTAATGGTTACTATTTTTAACGTCACTAAAGCTGCAGAACAAACTATTGCAACGATCACTACAGATAGTAGTACAACTTCATATAAATTAATCATCGATTCAACTGATGGAAGAAAAATTAAAAACTTTTATAAAGACGTATATGAAAGTGGAACAAAGGTTCGCCGTGAAGCACTGGACTCACAGGTCCTGCTTAAAACAGGAATGGTTTTAGAGCAAAGAGATAAATATGTTGTTATGAAATTAAAAAGCAGCAACTTTGATTTGGAACTTGGCGGAATTGTCACTGTAGATACACTTTACAATGGTGCAACTGGTGAAAGAAGAGGATACGAACTTCAAATCGCACAAAGTCTGAAAGGTTGGGCATTATTCAAGCAAAAAGCGGCCATCAGTCAGATCCAAATTCAAACAAACCGCGTAATGATGTTGGGAGATGTCGGGATTAAAAACCTAGTTATGAAATAAATTTTAGGATAGACTATGCCCAATGTTACTAAGCAAAGTCATCTCCATTTTCAAAAAATTTAAACAATATGAAGTCGATGAAAATAAAAAAATTTCACTCGACCTAATACTGGCAGAAACAAAACCTAAACTTTCTTTGGAAGATCGTATTGAATGGATTCAAAAATTAGTTAAGTGGATCAGGAACACTGATCTTTTCGAAGCAGACCCTGAAAAAATCCCCGCTACAAAATTAAAATATTTTTTTATGGTTTTAGAGAGAAACCCTGAAACTAAAAATAGTGTCGCTGCGACCTTGACCCTCACTTTGCAGGAACTGCGCTCCGTTGAGTTCTTTTGTGAAGTTGGTCTTCCTTCTCAGATCGGCCTGATCGGCGAGCTGATTGATAAAATGACGACGAAGTTCCTTCCTAAAAAACCTATCGGTCAACAGCTAAGTGAATTGATGATCACGTTGTTTCCCGACGAAGAGGATGTAATGTGGCTTAAATCTCTCGATGAAGAGACTCTCAACAAAATTATTTCGCTCTTTGGAAATGATGATAATTCATTCCCTCATCTACAAAGTGATATGGAAGACTCGCTTATTTATCTTACGTCACAGATTGTGGCCATCGGGCTTAGTCCCGGGATTAGAAAGCGTATTCCCCATAAAAAAATGAAGTCACTTCCCTTCTTTTATCTGTCTGGAAAGCTGAATCTTTATCTGAAGACTAGAAATGAAAATAATCCTCTTCTAAGTCAGGAGCTGATGCTGGAGTTTTCTGAACTCTTAAAAGAAAGCCAGGCAACGATTACTGAAGTCTATGATCATCTTGATAAATTCGGGGTCAGTACTCATATCGTATTTCAGCTGGAGAGAATGAAGTTATTTCTAAAGAGAACTAATTCCCTCCTGGAAATTGTCAATTCAGGACACCTTTCAAAAACTAAAATTTCGAATTTTATTGCCGAGCTGGTTGAATTAAATCTTTCACAAAGAAGTGCGCTGGGAATTTTTTCCAACAACGCAACTTTGCTTTCACAGAAAATCATTGAAACTAATTCCCATACTGGTGAACACTACATTGCAAAAGACCGCGGCGAATACTGGGCAATGGTCTGGAGCGCGATGGGCGGAGGTGCTCTAACGGCCATGACTGTGTTTATGAAAAACTTTTTAGCCTCATTGGGACTTGCGAGTTTTTTCTACGGTGCTTTTGCTACTTTAAACTATGCTGGAAGTTTTCTTTTGATCCAGTTTACCGGATGCACTCTTGCGACGAAGCAGCCGGCGGCGACTGCGGCTGCCCTGGCAGAAAAGCTTGATGGCACGGAAAATCGTGAAGCAATCGAATCGGTGACTGACGAGATTATTTTGATTACGAGAACACAGATTGCTGCCGTTTTCGGAAACCTCGCTGCTGTTATTCCTGCAGTAATTGCAGTGAATTTTATTGATCATTTTTTTAACGGTACTTACATTTTTTCTACTGAAGCAGCTGCTCATACAATGCACATGACGGACATTCTCGGGCCAAGTATTATCTTTGCGGTCTTCACCGGATTTTTATTATGGCTTTCAAGTGTGTTCGCAGGATGGGCCGGCAACTGGTATTCATTTCACCAGTTGAGTTATTTAATCAGCAACAACAAAAAATTTAAAACAGTTCTGACTTCAGACGGTGCAAAAAAACTTGCACAAATCCTTGAACATGGAATTACAGGTATTGCCGGAAATATTTCTCTGGGATTTTTACTGGGATTTTTACCAGAACTTTTAAAATTTATAGGAATTCCACTGGAAGTTCGCCACGTCACACTTTCCACAGGGGCCTTAGCAGCCTCAATTCCAACATTGGGAATTGAAGCGCTAAAAACACCAGAATTCATAAGGGCGGCAATGGGAATTCTCATGATCGGATTCCTCAACCTTGGTGTGAGCTTTCTTCTCGCTCTAACTGTTGCATTCAGGGCAAAGAAAATTTCGTCACACAGAAAGGCATTGATCTATCGATCAGTGCTTAAACGATTTTATCAAAAACCATTTTCATTCTTTATACCGAAATCTTCCACATAGGGAGGTCCAAGTAACGACTCGTAAAAATGAGGAGGAGACATTTTTCCGAAGACGGCCACCATTAATTCATTAATATTTTCGACAAAAGCAAATTCCATTTCATTTTTTACGCTCGCTGGAACTTCCTTCAGATCCTTTTCATTTCGCTTTGACATGATGATTCTCTTAATTCCTGCTCTGTGAGCTGCAATTAATTTTTCTTTTACACCACCGACTGGCATTACTGCTCCTCGGAGTGTAATCTCACCAGTCATCGCGAGTTTCGGATCAACTGTTTTACCTAAGACCAGTGAACAAAGCGCTGTGAAAATCGTGATCCCTGCACTCGGGCCGTCTTTAGGAATTGATCCAGACGGAACGTGAATGTGAAAATCGGTTTTTGAGAAATCAAATCCCGGAACAAGTTTAGACAGTTTTGATCTCACTAAACTTAATCCAATATGAGCGGACTCTGTCATCACCTCACCGAGTTTACCGGTTAGCTGAATTTTTCCCGATCCAGGCATCATCGCACTTTCAATAAAGAGAATGTCACCGCCAACCGGTGTCCATGCTAGGCCTGTTACCACTCCCGGCGTGGCAAATAGCTGTGCGAGCTCATAAGTATTTTTTTCAACACCTAACACATCCTCAACTGTCACAAGATCGATCACAAATTTATCCTGATCGGCATTCTTCACAACTTTTTCACTGACAGAGCGGAGGACTTTAGCGATCTTTCTTTGAAGATCGCGAACACCTGCTTCTCTCGTATAATCGCCGATGATACTTTTTAATACTTCGTCAGAAAGTTCGACTTTTTCTGCCGTAAAGCCATGCTCCTTTAATTGTTTTGGAACTAAATGGTTTCTAGCAATGTGAAATTTTTCTTCCGAAGTGTAACCACTAAGTTGAATAATTTCCATTCTATCTAAAAGCGGCAACGGAATCGTATCTAATGAGTTTGCCGTTGCTATAAAGAATGTTTTCGATAAATCGAAAGGCAAATCTAAGTACTGATCGGTAAATGTTGAGTTTTGTTCCGGGTCCAAAACTTCAAGCATTGCTGCTGCAGGATCACCACCGTAACCTCTGCCTAATTTATCAATCTCATCAAGCATAAAGACCGGATTTTTTTCTTTAGCTCGCTTGATCCCTTCGATAATCCGACCGGGCATTGCACCGACGTATGTTCTTCTGTGGCCGCGGATTTCCGAGTCATCACGAACACCACCTAGAGAAGCTCGAACAAACTTTCTTCCGAGAGATTTTGCAATACTTTGTCCGAGCGACGTTTTACCGACACCAGGAGGCCCTACGAATAATAAAATGGATCCTTTTTTATGAGGAGCAAGCTTCATAACAGCTAGATGCTGAATGATGTGCTTTTTAATTTTCTCCAGACCAAAATGCTCCTCATCTAAAATCTGCTGAGCAAGATCCAAATCTAATTCACTAGAGGCTTCTTCGTTCCAAGGAAGAGTTAAAATGAGTTCGAGATAATTTTTAATGACATGTGATTCAGCATTTTGCTGTCCCATGTTTTCATAGCGGTTCAACTGCTCCATCGCTACTTTATGAATATCTTTAGGAAGATGAGCATCCTCAATTCTTTCTTTGAGAGTTTTCTTTTCTCCTGAGGCGCTTTCTTCTGCTGAACCTTCTCCTAATTCTTCTTTAATCGCACGAAGCTGCTCTCGCAAAATAGATTCACGATAAGCTTTGCTGGTTTTTTCAGAAATTTTCAATCCCATTTCATTGTTAACTTTAATCATTTCTCTTTGTTCAACTAAAAGCTCTAAAACTTTTAATGAGCGATTTTTTACCGAAAAGAGTTCCAGGATTTCCTGCTTCTTGGAAATAATGAGCGGTAAGTGCTGTGCAACCACGTTTGTAAAAAGACCTGCATCTTTAAAGTCATCCATCGTGCGTTTGAATGTTTCAGTTGCATTGATAGAAATTAAAATTTCTTTTGAAACTTCTTTAAGAGATGTAAGAAGCGCCTTCTCTGTCGGTCCGTCTAAATCGATAACGTCTGGGACAATTTCTCCACTTGCCGCCCAGAAACTTCCGGCAGCTTCAAATTGAACTGATCTTGCTTGAAATCTTTCAATTGATCTGACGTAAGCAATTGATTCACCTTTTTCATTTTTTTCTATGCGCTCCACAATACAAAGCGTCCCGACGGTGTAAAAGTCGTTGGACTTGATATTGTCAATGTGTGCGCCTTCCTTCAGGGTTAGAGCGACGAAACGTCTTTCTTTATCCGTGTCAATGGCGCGATGAAGTGCATTTAAACCTACCGATTTAGAAACGAGCACCGGAAGTGCAACGTCGGGGAAAAGCACGGTATTTTTAAGCACTAGGGTTGGTAAGAATTCAGAACTTGTAATTGTATGTGTTGTTTTCATATTTATAAGGTGAGGTCGCTTAAATTTTCGTCAAGGGTGACCTAAAAAATAATGCTTTTTAATTTCTTATTACCTCGCATTTTGGTAAAGTACTGATATGAAAACACTCTTTAAAATTGTCATTATTTTTCTTTGTATCACTGGGGCCACGACGCTTTTGTATAATTACGCAGGCCTTGAATTAGGCAACGTTGATTACTTTAGTAAACACGGATGGTTCTTCTTATTTTCAATTGCACTCTTCCCACGTTTAACTCTGTTAGTATCAGGATTGTTAGTTGGATCAGTAGAAATCGGGGGACTTTTCTGGTGGCTGGGGTTTTTCTTCGCTCCAAGAATTCTCGTTTCAATTTTAGCGACAGCTGCTTACTGGAATACAAATCCTGTTCTTGTTGTTCTTGGATGGTTAGTTGCTCTTAGTGGCGAATCGTCAGAAAAATTTGTGATCACAAATCGCATGCGTGGCGGACCACAGAGATATGATCAGGGATTTTCCGGTGCAACAATCGATGCTGAATACAAGGTAAAAGACTAATGGATAAATTTATTATCAACATCGACTGGCAAAGATCCAGCGATGATTTTTCTTACGATACATACAACCGCTCTCACGTAATTTACGTTGGTGGTGATCAGACGATTCACAATTCAGCGGCACCAGAATATAAAGGCGATACTGACATGACGAACCCGGAAGAGCTTTTCGCTTCTTCACTAGCGAGCTGTCATATGATGACATTTTTAGCAGTAGCTTCCAGATCGGGCTACATTGTCGATAACTACGAGTGTAAAGCTGAAGCTTTTTTGGGGAAAAATAACAATGGTAAAATTTGGGTGTCAGAAATTACTCTTTACCCGCTGACAGTTTTTTCAGGCGACAAGTATCCCACAGGTGAGCAATTAAAAAGCCTGCACGACAAAGCACACGCCAATTGTTTCATCGCTCAATCAATCAATACAAAAGTTAATGTTCTATTTTCTCAGGAGTCTTAATTGAACGCACTTTCAAACTACAGCTATGATCCCGCAAAAGTTTCTCTGGCGACTTCACTTTTCAAAGCGCTTGGAAAAATCGAAAGCAATCTACCGCCAGAATTAACTATAGTTGATTTTTTTCGAACATTGGAACAGCCTCCGGAAAAAGCACTGGGGGATTATGCTCTTCCTTGTTTTCGTTTTGCAAAAGCGATTAAAAAAAATCCCAACGATGTAGCGACAGAATTAAAAAGACTTCTGGAAGAGGAAAAAAATCCATGGGTTGATAATATTGTTTTAAAGGGTGCTTTTTTAAATATTTTTACAAATCAAAAAGAAGTAGCAAAAGCATTATTACCTACACTTGTAAACGGAGCTGGTTTTAATATTTTAAAATCAAATCCTGACCATAACAAAGTAAAAGTTATGATCGAATTTTCCCAGCCTAATACGCACAAAGAGTTTCACGTTGGTCATGGACGTAACGTTTGTCTTGGAGACAGTATCTGTCGACTCTTCACCTACAATGGTTACAAGGTTATTGGTGCCAACTACATTGGTGATGAAGGTACTCACATTGCAAAATGTCTCTGGGGTGTTGAACGTTATAAGGGATCAGACAAAGTTGAAGACCAGAAAAATAAAGCTGAATGGCTGGGGCAACGTTATTTTGAGGCCAATACCAAATTAAAAGACGCTGA
>JACMRM010000096.1 GCA_014376445.1 Bacteriovorax sp.
ACATAGAGCATTTATTTAATGGTGCCAATCTGTCCAAAAAGCGACTCAAAAAAATGGCAAAAAAAAACCTCTCCAATGGAGAGGTTCATTTTTTATTAAATTTTTTTCTGATTAAATTAGTTCTTTATAGTGTTGAAAAAAGTGACCATTTTGATCGCTGTATAGTAGCTGATCAACAAATTAAATAGAATAGAGTGACGTTGATCGATGTAATAAACATCATACTGGATTTTTTCACTAGCAGTTGCATCGTATGGAAGACAGATTTGAGCGAGTCCTGTGATACCTGGTTTTACTTCACGACGACGAGTGTACTTTGCAATTTCGATTTCGTAGATATCAACAAACTCTGGTCTCTCCGGACGAGGTCCAACGAAAGACATATCACTTGATAATACATTAAATAATTGTGGAAGTTCATCAAAGTGAGAAGCTCTAAGGATTCTACCGAGACGAGTAATACGTGGATCATTTTTTGAAGCTAGGATCGCTCCAGTATTTGCTTCAGCGTTTTCAATCATCGTTCTGAATTTATAAATTGAAAAATGCGTACCGTCTTTTCCTACTCTTGTTTGAGAGTAAAGGACTTTTCCACCCATAGTAAGTTTAATGGCAGCAGCAACTATGAGCATTATTGGCGAAAAAATTACTAATAAAAATATAGCGAATAAAGATTCAAAAGCCGCTACACCTTTTTCTCCAATCGTCAGTTTCCTAAAAATGAAAGAATCCGTGTAGAAAAAATTCTTCATATCGAACTTTTCAATATCTAATGAACCTGAATCTGAAACTGCTAAATTTGTCATAACCAAGACTCCAAAACACAGTCGTTAAAAAACTCGTAAGTATTTTTATGGATGTCTACCATAAGTTAATTTGGGTGGCCAAGCGTTTGGTATTACCCAGTAATAATTACTAGATTACAAAGCAAACAAAAGACCAATTGGATTTTTGTGGATAACTTGCAGGCTAAGTTGCATTTTTAAGCGCTTATAAATAGATGACTAAAGAGCAACTATAGATAATTCATGCAAAGATGCCCCGCCTGCTTCGTGTGTTAGGGCGAATTTACTTTATTAAGATTTGATTAAGATGGATGAGCTCTGCAAAATTCTAGTTGCCGCGTAGTTTCCTCGCAACATTAAAAACACTGTCTACAGCAGGGAAAACTGTCGATTTGAAAGAATCTACGGCCAGCGAGCGGTCTACGGCCTGAGAGGAAATGCCTAATTTTCTTAAACGATTATTGATTTTCATCGCTTCACTCCAGCGAAGTGTCTCATCAGAATGGAAGAAAATAGAAAGAGTAATTGAGATATCTTCAGATCCGTTCTTTACGTAATGGCCTGATGTAAATGGAATATGAGCGGCATCACCAGTTTTAAAATGAAATTTGTGAGCATGCTTATCAACTTCTTCTGTCCATAACGGAAGCTCTGGCTCCCAATCCATGTATGATTCAGTAATAGCTCTACTGAAAACTTCTTCTGATCTTGGAGGGAAAATCGCAAGCTCTTTACTCCCGCGGATCTGCATAATGAAATTAGATGTACGGTCAAAGTGAAATGGAGTTACTGCATTTGGTGAAGCAATGAAAAGCCATAGAGTCGGCCCTATTGGTGCTGTTCCCGTTCCGTTGATTTTTAATAACTCAGCAATGTCCTCAATCAAATCTTTGTATAAAACTTTAAAAGACTCATGAAGCTCAGAGTTTCTTACAGCAATATAGGCATTAGATGTGCGGATTGTTTCAATAACTTCCATGAGATCCAATTGCTTTGTATGCGTATCAAGAGCGTTGTCGAAATTTATTTTCAGACTATCGAGGCCTTTTGAAAACATAACTTTTTCTTTTGGCATTTCAGGAATCATTTTTATAAGACTTTCAATACTAAGAGCTGGATGATCCGCAAGGGAATGACTAAAACTAAAAGGTTTACGATCAAGATTCTTCGGGTCAATGTCACCTTTTAAGCAATTTAAATTTTTCATCATTCATCCTACTTTTTAAGGAAAATATTTTTCAATTGTTCATTCAATTTCACTTCAAAATCGCGAAAGTCTACACTTTTATTACTCATGAAAGTTGGTGATGAATAAAAGTAGTTTTCACGTTTAATTCCATCAAGCCAAGTTTTAGCCTGCTTAATCGTTTCAGGGTTTCCTGAGTTATTTACAATCGCATTTTCTATCAATTTAAGTTTCTTATAGACGTGAAGGCCTTCTGTTGCCATCTCAAAACGCAAAGAGTGTAAAATTTTTCCATCAATTGTCGGAAAGAACATCACAACATCCGACTCTCGTCCGTCAAAATCAAAATACGGATAATTGTTTACTGAAGATGAATGCCATTCCAGATATTGAGAAAGGCCGTTCTGGCGGGCCACATAGAGCCCTAGACCGAACGAAAAACGCGGATCATCCAGGTTTCCTGCTGAGGCATTGTAAAATCCCCAGCGTTGGTTATTATCGCGGAGTTTTCCAATATCACTTTTAGTAAGGCTTGAATAAAAACCGTAATCAAAAAGTGCGTTCAGTTTATTTGAGTCACCGCCATGAAATGATCCAAATCCCCCCAAAGGCATGAATGGAAAATGTTTTTTTAATTTTTTTCCAAGTTCGATATCAGATGCGATTTTATCTGAATAACCTCCGGCCTCATCACTGAAAGTATGAACGATCTTCGGCCAGTTCTTTTTTTCATATAGTGACTTCAGTTCAGAGGCTGCTTTTTTATAATAAGCATCTTCTGACATATCTCCAGGCTTCTTGCTCAAATCAATCATTGTCTGCGGGAATTGTCCGCCGTAAGAGTAAACTGTCTGAATTCCCCATTTCGAACTTTCTTTAAACAGATCATCAAGTTCAGAAATGTCGCCAGGAAGCCCTGTGAATGTTGTAAAGCCTGCTTCACCTAAATTCTCAAGAGCAAGGTAGCGGTATTTTTTTCGAAGCTCCGTGTATCCGCTTCCTTTGAAATAGCTGAATGGCAGCGGATCGATTCCGAAAAATCCGACGGGAAACTCTACTTTAGGGAGAGCGTATGAAAGAACTGTGATTTCCACTGGAAATTTTGTTGTCTCTTTTCCATGCTGGAATACAACTTCGCCTTTAAAAATACCCTGTGGCATTTTGTCGGTGATTTTTAACTGCAGCCATAAATATTTTGTACGTTCTTTCTTTAAAGCGTATGAACGCTCCAGCATCGGCCTTAAAAATTTACCGGTCACCATGTAGGTTTCATGGTTGATATCCGGTGACGTGTATTGAAAAATCAGATCGCTGCCAGCAATCTGACTTGGGCTTATTATTTCACCTTTTCCATTTGAGAAATCACTAAAACTCCAACTTACTTTCTCATCACGGCTGCCAGAATTCAATTGAACCATCTGATAAGGAGAGTCTCCAGCTCCTCCGAAAAAATTCAATTGAGAGCTGCTGCTCTTTTTTACATTTGAAGGATTCAGGTACAAATCAGGCTCGACGACTGCTGCAGAAAATGTCGATACCGGTTTATCAGTCTTTTGAATCGATCTGGACATCCAGTTGAATTCTTCTTTATTTCTCATTTCAAAAGCGGCTCTGTAGCTCTGCCCTTCTGCTTCATTGTTTTTACTCCACAAGATTAGAGAGTTTAAACTGATACCGGTTTCATCACCGTCAAATTCAATATCCAGAATTCCATTCGTCACTTCAACAGACTTATCAATTGAATGAAAAACTTTTGAAAGATAAAGATCATAAGGATTATCCTGAAGATCCGGAATCACACCTTCAAATCTTAACAGGTCAGCAAGAAAATCTTTTCCTGAATTTCTGGTTTCTTTAAAGACTGGAGTTCCATTGACAGAAACTGTTCTGTCAGACCAGAAAGGCACATCCCAATATCCAAGTTTATCAACAACCAGATTCATCTGATATTTTCCATTGGGAAGCTTTATTCTAAAATGTCCATCGAGCATGCCGATAGAATATCTCAAGGCTTCACTGCCATACTGAGAGTCTTCCACACGCCAGAATTTTGGCTCAACAAAACCGTAGCCCCTTTCATCAGTATAATTCGTTTGAGTCGTAACTCTATTTAAGTTTGATCCCATCTCTGCTTTTTGTGAAGTAAAGTCGAATGCCATTACTCCCTGAGGAATTGCAGGCATCGGATTGGATGAAAGAGTAATGTTGTCTATTAAAAATGCTTTTGAAGCAAAAATTGATTTTGAATCAGGATCGATCACTACAAAAAACTTTTCAAGTTTTGTTAAGTTAATCGAGCGTTGAAATCTATGAGACCCTCGCTCTCCAACATATTGAGTAAGGGAAAAACTCAACTTGTTCCAGCCGGGAGCCAAGGTTTGTTTAAAATTGTCTTGAGACCAGTAGTCAGTCGTTTTATCATCTGCAAGTGTGACGTAAAAATCCGTATAGGTTTGATTCGGATTGAAGACTTCCATATTGAGACGATCGTAGGCTGACCAGTCTTTCACCGGCATTTTACCAATTTTAAAATTAAAAAATTTCTGTGGAGAAAATTCACCTGCTTTATTTTTAATTGAAAACGGATGACCGGATTCGCTGCTGTCAAAAGTGTATAACTTCTTTTTCAATGCAGTTTTATTTTTTACAGCTGCAAGTTTATTCAATTGATTAGATGGAAGGGGCTTTTCATTTTCGATCGAAACTTTTTCCTGGCCTGCTTCTACCTTCTCAATATAAAAATCGTCCACCCAGATCTGCCCCGGGGATTTCAGGCGAAACCAGATCGTAAGGTCTGATGCTTTTACATGCACCATATACTCGATCTTTCTCCAGTCATAGCTACCGCTCAAATCCATGAACGGAGATTGAGTGCCATAGCCGCCGTCATAAAAATGCCAGAAGGATGCACCCTCTGCTCCTTTTTGAACATCCTGGGCCCTGACAAAAGTAATGACTTTATAATTTCCAGGTGAAAGATCCTTCCACGTAAAAAAAGCTGTTTCGCTTTCTCCGAAATCCGTGGATAACCATAAACTACTTTGATCTGCCCTTCCCATATTTGTTACATATGAACCCAAACCTTCACCATAAAAACTCCACTGGGGCTCTTTTGGGGTGAAACTGAAGCTTTTGGAGTAAGCACAGCCAACTAAAAGAGTAAAACTCAAGAGTGATGCGATGATATATTTTTTTGTTTTCATAATTTTTTTAAATAATCTTTTTAAGAACGACAACCAGTTCAGGGCTTTCAATAAAATTTTCATGTGTGCCGTTGATTTCAAATGTTTTGATTTCACCGCTGATAATTCCGTTCCAACCCATAACGGGATCACTATACCATCCGGTAGATTCAAGCCTGGAACGAATTAGATACAGTTCTCCAGAGTAACGCTCTTTTGGATAATATTTCCAAATCGCCTGGTAATTTTTTCTTTCGATTTCGATTAATAGCACAGAAAGCGGAACAGGAAGACCCAGGGTTCTGTAAATTTTTGATTGAATTTTATTCAGCCAGTTTTTTGATCTGATGGTCAGCGCATCTTTATACTTGTTAAACAACGGACGTTTTCTTTTTTTATTATAGGATTTTAAATCAAGATTAGGACCGAAAGTATCGAACATAATTAATTTATCAATTGTGTCTCCGCGCTTTTTCAGCTGGAAGGCCACTTCTAGTGCGATCATACCACCCATTGATCCACCAGCAAGTAGATAAGGTCCTTCAGGCTGTGCCAGTTTAATTTCTCGAATATAATTTGTTGCCATTTCTTCAATTGAACGAAGGGGTGATGTAATACCATCAAGTCCTATCGATTGAAGAGCAAGAAGTGGCCTTTCATTTTTTGTGGCAGGAACCAGAGTAACATAATTCAAAATATTCCCACCGACTCCATGAAAGCAAAAAAGCGGATTTTTATATCCAGTAGATTTAATCGCCACTAGTGATTTATAAATTTGCGGGATCACTGAAACGGCTTCTCTTTTTAAAGAAATGACAGACTCATTTGAAACTGGAAGTTTAGATTCAAGATTGTTGGCGAATGAATCAAAATTGTCCGATTCAATTAAAGTTGACAGTGGTAGATTGATTTTAAAGACACCTGCTATTTTAGAGAACATTTGAACGGCCAAAAGAGAATTGCCACCAATATCAAAAAAGTTGTCAGAATTTTTAAGTTCTGTGACCCCGAGCACTTCTTTCCATATCTGGCGAAGAGTTTCATGATTATTTGCTATGATTGCTGCCGTTGACGGGCGCTGCTCGGTTACACTGACAGATTGATTATTTAAAATAGCCGATGCCTGGACTTTAGGAAGAGATTTTTTATCCATCTTTCCGTTGAGAGTTTTGGGAATTGCACTCATGTAGGTAAAGTGCGATGGAATCATGTAGCTTGGAAGCTTTTTACTAAGAACTTCTCTCAACATTCTTTCATCGAGCGCTCTATTATTGGTCGTCGCAAGGTATGCAAAAATTCTTACGTCTCCCGGTCTGTATTCACTGGTGATGACAGCAACTTCCTGCACTTCATGAATTTTCTGAATGGCCGCTTCGATTTCGCCCAGTTCAATTCTGTATCCGCGGACTTTTACCTGACCGTCGTTTCTGCCAAGGCATTCGATTTCTCCATCTACCGTAAAACGTGCCAGGTCTCCAGTCGCATACATCTTTTCCCCGGTGAAAAACGGGTCTGGCAAAAATCTTTCGGCAGTCAGATCATCGCGTCCAAAATATCCTTTCGCGAGTCCATAGCCACCGATAAATAATTCACCGGTAGCACCGATTGGCTTCATGTGGCGGTTATCATCTAAAATATAAAGTGAAGTATTAGCAATAGGTTTTCCGACCGTAATAAAACTGTCATCAAGAGATAATTTTTTACATGCTGACCAGACAGTTGTTTCTGTCGGCCCATACATGTTCCAGACTGCTCCGCACATAGGAATCAATGTCTTTGCAAGATCAATTGGAAAAGCTTCTCCGCCACAAAGAACTTTGATATTTTTATTGCCCTTCCACCCTGAAGCTAATAAAAGTCTCCATGTCGAAGGTGTCGCCTGCATAATAGAAATATTTTTATTATTTAGAATATTTTTTAGTGAAGCTCCATCCACAGCTTCAGCGCTCGAAGAAAGATAGATTGTCCCTCCCGAAATCAATGGCAGGTATAATTCCAGAACGGAAATATCAAAACTCAAAGTTGTGACTGCAAGAATTTTATCATTTTCATTGAAGCTAATCGTCTCATTCATCGACAATAGGAAATTTGTCACTGAACCATGAGTCAGCTGAACACCTTTTGGATTTCCAGTACTACCGGAAGTATAGATTACATAAATTGTATCCGTAAGAGCATGATTTACGAATGGAATATCTTTATCAAAAAGGTCTTCGTTAATGATATTGGAAATAAGGATTTTTTCTCCCCCGTGTTTAAAGCGCCCGATCAATGACTCTTCAGTCAGTAAAATTTTAGGCGTTGAACTCTCAATCATATAATCGAGACGCTCCTGAGGAAATCCCGGGTCGAGAGGAACGTACCCTGCACCGGTTTTTAAAACTCCCAGAATCGTTGCGACTAGTTGGCTCGTTCTTGTCAGAGAGATGCCGACAAGACTTCCGCGCCCTACTCCCTTCGCGATTAGAGCATTGGCCACTCGCCTGCTTAATAGATCAAGCTCACCATAAGACATTCTTCCATTCGTTGTTTCGATAGCAATGGCATGTGGATTTAACTTCGCATTTTTTTCTACAATTTTATGAAACGGAGTGAATTTGTCTTTTGCAGTCCATGAATTATTCCACTCCCTGATGATAAGTGTTTCCTGCGTTTCAGGAATTGAACTCAAAAGATTTAGCGGCTTATTGAAATTTTCCAGAAGACCGTTTAAAATATGGAAAAAACATTCGCTGAATCGTCCGACTGTCTCCGGTTTAAATAAGTCATTCCTGAATTCAAAAGCACCTTCAATTTTTCTATCGCTTGCTTTAATCCACAGATCAAGGTCCGTATGAGTTGATGCCTTATCAATATTGATCTGAGTGTAAGGTGTACCATTGATTTCCGCAGAACGGTTGCTCACATCTTGGTATGAAAAAAATGTTTGAAAAACGGGAGTGCGGCTGCTGTCTCTTGCATACGTTACTTTATTTAAAATGATCTGGAATGGGATCAGCTGATTATCGAAAGCATCAATACAATTATTGCTTACATGTTTTAAGTTCGCTTCAAAGGACTGGTTCAAGTGAATGTCAGACCGAAGTACGATTGTATTAACGAAATATCCGATCGTCTGCATGACCTCCGGCCTCGTGCGTCCTCTAACCGGCAGACCGACGATAATATCATCAAGTCCCGAATATCTTGCGAGAGTGATTTTGAAGGCCGTTAAGAAAACATTAAATAATGATGCCCCCTGAGTTTTAGCATAATCGCGGAGAGCACTTGCTCTGTCTGCTGAAACTATAAAAGGAAAAGTTGATCCTTCATGAGAAATCATAAGCGGACGCTTATAATCCAGAGGAAGATCTAATATCGGCAGCGGACCTTTTAATTTATCTTCCCAGAAGATGATCTGTTTATTGAGAATTCTTTCAGTGATTAAATTATGCAGCCACGAACTGTAGTCAGCGTATGTGATATCCGGATTTTTAATAAAGCTTGGTGATTCATTTTTTATCAATGCCGTATAAACAGTATTCAGTTCTTCAAAGAATATATCGAAACTCCACCCGTCCCAGATCGCATGATGAACCATAAAAAAGAAAACATAATCATTTTCACTGAGCTCATATAATTTTGCTTTAAATAAAGGGGGCTCTTTTTTATCGAATGAGAACTGCGCTTCATGATTAAGAAGATCAATAATATGCCCTTCACTAGCTTTAATAAGCTCCAGACGCGGCTTAAAACGTGCAAGATTTTTATCCATAACTTTTTGAACTGGAACACCTTCTTCAACAACAATGCACGTTCTCAGCGCCGGATGCCTTTCAATAATATAGTGCAGGGTTTTTTCCAGTGCTTCCCTGCTTACACTCGCTTTAATTCTGATTGAGGCCGGAAGATTATGCATTAAAGTATTCGGGTGCATTTCTTCAAGGTACCAGACCTGCATCTGATTATGGCTGACATCAGTTGATGTCAGTGCACTTGCGATAAGTGCCGGAAGATTTTCTTTTGGTGGTTTTAATCCGCTGCCAATTTTATGAGAGAGAGTAATGATCGTTGGATTTTCAAAAATATCTTTGATTGAAAAATCTGTTTTAAATTCTGCTTGAAGCAATGTGGCCACTTCAATGGCAAGAAGCGAATGCCCGCCGATAGAAAAAAAATCATCTTCAACTGTTACAGAATTATTGAGCAAGACTTCTGACCAGATATTCTTAATTCTATCTTCGACCTGAGGATTTCTCGCATAAATAATTTCTTCTTTTTTATCTTCAGCAATCAATCCTGAGCCTGTTGGAATTTTTAGGAATGGAAGAGAAAAACTTTTCACTCCTTTCTTCGGATCTTTTGCCACTTCATTCATCAGCTCGATGAAAACAGACATCCAGTTTTCAATTGTCGATGCTGAAAATAAATTTGTATTGTACTGGCATTCTAGAGTCAACTTCTCGCCGCAGCTGACGGCATTGATAAAAATCTCAAAGTTTTCAAATTCTCGAGGTGTCGTATGATATGAGCCAAGAATATCATCAAAGCGCAGGCCTTGATCCGGAGTCTGTTGATCAATATTGAATACCACATTTAGAAGCGGCATTTGCCCAGGCTCTCTTTTTATATTTTTTAAATCTTTAACCAGTGACCCATAAGAATAAAACTGGTGATCAAAAGCATCGAGCATTTTTGATCTCACCGACTTCATAAAAAGATTGAAAGGCACATCTTCTCTTATTGTTGTTCTAAGTGGAAGAAGATTGACCAGGTGACCGATAAGATCATTCTGTCCGAGACCAGACTGTGCAGCAGAGGCCATCCCTACAACAATGTCATGAGACTCAGTCAGGTTGTACAACAGTACATTAAAAATCGACATTAAAGTGCTGTAGAAACTGCACCCTTGAGTAGCACCTAACTTTTTTACCAACTTTACTGTCTCGGGTGAAACTGTAATATCATAGCGGGTACTATTGAAAGTTCTATAGGCAGGACGTTTAAAATCAATTGGAAATATTTTTGTATTTAGAGAAGTTTCAAATTCCTTGAGCCAGTAAGCTTTGTGCTCCTGATCCAGTCCATTTTTATATTCATTGACTGCGAAGTCAGCAAACTGTGAAGCCTCTTCAGCATTCGGTATCTGATTTTTTGATATAGAATTGTAAAAATCACTCAGCTCATTAAGTAAAATAGCGAATGACCATCCATCACAAATAATGTGATGAGCAGATAATAAAAATGTAAATGTATTGTAGCCTGTCCTCACCAGAATCGCGCGGTGGCATGGCCCCATCACAAGATCGTATTTAAAAAGCACTTCTGCTTTTTTTAATTCTTCGAGCTCACTCTGGCTTTTATTTGCATGGTCTAAAACAGTGATTGGTTCGAGTGTGTATTCTTTTACGAAAAAAGTTTTTCCGTCAGCGCTAAAAGCAGCTCGTAGAGCATCATGTTTTTTCAGGAGTTCCTGAAAAGCAAAATTGAGAATTTCAGGATTGAGATTTCCCTGAAAATTAATGGCAAGAGATTCGTTATAACAAAGAGTCGCATCAGGGTCCATAACGATCGAAGCCCAGATTTCAATCTGGGCTTCGGTTGATGGTACGGCTAGAGCAATCGGGCCTGCCTCAAACGGATTGTATGTGACCTTATCTTTTTTCAAGTCACCGTCTGCAGCTTTCAAAACCATTTCTATCCCTTAAGTTTGTAATATTCTCCAGTTTTTTCTGGATCTTCAACGAACCAGGCCGGGTTTCCTTTTTCATCTCTTCCTAATTTTGCTCCGACCATCGGTGCGCCCTTCTGGTCAAAAATTTTCGGATCGAGAGAAATCTCACCACTTCCTGAAATATTCGCTGACGGAAACAATCCCATTTCCTGCATTGTCTTAACTGCACCTTTGAATGCATTTAAAACTTCAACTAATTCCTGCTCAGTGTGAGCAAGGTTAATGAACCACGGGAAGCCGTCATAAACATGAACTCCATTATATCTTAGAATAGCGAACAGCAAATCGCCACTAGCAATATCTGCATTCCACTTTGGTTTCATTAGTGGCCCGAAGTTATCCATATGAATCGGCGCGTTTTCTGTCAGTAAGAAAAGGTTAAGATCGTCCGCAAATTTTTGCGCTCTATTATTTAATTGAGTAAGACGCTCAACACCACCTTCTTTTAGAATTTCTAATGCACCTTTTGCTGCTGCAAGAGCTAATGGGTGACGAACAAATGTTCCAGCGAAATATGTGACTCCAACAGTCGGAGTTGACTCATCTCCGTATTGCCAGTGACCACCATCCAGCGCGTCCATGTATTCTGTTTTTCCAGAGACTACCCCGATTGGCATTCCACCACCTACGATTTTTCCATAAGTACAAAGGTCAGCACGGATTCCAAAATAACCCTGAGCTCCCGCTGGATGGACTCTGAAACCTGTGATAATTTCATCAAAGATTAAACATGTTTTTGATTCAAGTGTAATCTTTCTCACTTCTTTTAAAAATTCAACCGGATGAAAATTACAACGACGAGATTGAACCGGTTCAACAAGAACGGCCGCAACTTCCGACGCCATTTTTCTGATAATTTGCAGAGACTCTGCCGTTCCATAATCAAGAACGATCATGTTTGAAACTGATTCACCGTTGATTCCAGGAGCTGCAGGAAATGACTTACCTGACTTCGATCCTCTCAAAATTACCTCGTCATTGATCCCATGGTATGAACCTGTAAAACAAATAATTTTTTCTCTTCCGGTCACAGTTCTGGCAATTCTCATTGCTCCAAGAACTGCTTCAGATCCGGTGTTGCAGAAAGCTGTTCTATCATTTCCAGTCATTTCATTGATCATTTTTGAAACTTCAGACACCAGTGGATGCTGAGGCCCCAGCTCGATACCTTCTTCAATTTGTTTTAAAACATGTTGTTTAATTCTATCGTTTCCGTTACCAAAAAAATTTGAACCAAAACCACATGTCATATCGATATATTTATTATCATCAATATCCCACAAAGTTTGCAGGCTAGATTTTCTAACAACAATCGGGTAAACCACTTCTTTGCTTTCCGGCTTGAAGCCGGTAACAGCACGAGGGTCAGCATGATTTTTACGGTTGTCTTGAGTAAACTTTTTTGAGCCTTTTGTTTTCTCTGTGTATTTTACAAAAAAATCTTTCAGCTTATTCTTTTGAGCTTCAGTTAATTGCGAATTTTTTTCAGTTGAAATTCTTGCGATCGCTCCGAAAGCTTCTTTAACATTTGTGACTGCAAGTTTTCCTTTTTTCGCAGCAACTTCTGTCACTGCTGTCAATTGAGCTGCTGGAGTCGACGGCATTACCGGTGCACTAATCTGAGCCTGGACTTGAGAATGAGCATCGATCGTTACAGATTGAGTGAGTCCTGTTGAAATCTGATTTCCGCTTAAAAGCATAATCTGCTGAGACATAAGTTCTAGCTGACGATTAATAATATTTTCTACTCCAGATCCGGAAGCCAGCGGTGCCATTGGTTGCATGTTGACTCTTGAAGCCTGAATCTGAACAGCTTGCTGGGTTTGAACTGGAAGAATATTTGCCGCAGATGCAGGTGCAGAAACAACCGGAGCTACTTCAGGAGCTTTTAATACCAGTGCGGCAACTTCTGCTTCTTTTACTTCAACAGTATTCACCAAATGGTTTGCCAGAAGATTGATTGATCCGAAATCTTCCATCAACTGTCTGAATGTCACAGTTGTTTTCAATTCTTTTTTCAAAAGAAGTGCCACTTGAGTTAAGAATAATGAATCCATTCCCATTTCAATGAATGTTGTATCATTGTCAAAACTTCCTACTTCAATTCCCGATGATCGCTCGAAAAGTTCGACCAGAGTGTTTTGCAATAATGTTAATTTTGCGCTCATTGTATTGTCCTCAGTACTTGTTTCATTTTTAAAAATATTTGTAGGCGTATTCGTTATTATTTTATTTTTTGGTTCCAGCCAGTGTCTGGTCTCTTCAAAAATATAAGTCTGTGCCGGCACTCGTCTGCGGTCAGCTTCATCAAATAGAATATTTGAGTCGCTGACTTTAAGCCCTGACAACCAAAGATCCCCAAGTGCTTTATTGAAACTGCTGTTTTCCAGTTCAGCTTTATTGCTTAAAAGACTAACTATTTTTGAGTCTGATCCTCGGACCAGAAGCTGCTCTTTTTTAGCTAAATTAGTAAGAATATTTCTTGTACCTACTTCTAGCAAAAGAACCCCTGGCAGTGCAAGTACCCTTGAAATAGTTTTAGAGAATTGAACCGTTTCCTCAATATGATTGGCCCAGTAATCAATGGTGCCGATCAACTCTTTTTCAAGGGTTGTGGTTACAGTGGAATACATTGGTTCGCGTGGAGAAGAAATTTTTAAAGTCTTGAGGAATTCTTTATATTCAACAACTGCAGGCTTCATCATTCTAGAGTGAAAAGCATGCGATGTTTTAAGCTCGATTGAAGCGATATCCAAATCCGATAAAATTCTCTTGAAATCCAGAACCTCACTATGAGATCCGGCAACCACACACGAGAGTGATCCATTCACAACAGCAATATCCAGTTCTCGGTTTTTTAGAAGTTCTCTCAATTTTTCCTCATGGAGGCTAACTGAAAGCATCATTCCCGTTGGAAGTTTTTGCATAATCTCTGCTCTTTTAGCAATGGCACGAAGACCGTCTTCCAATGAGAAAACACCATTTAAAGTAGCAGCAACAAATTCGCCAATGCTATGACCGATTGATGCTTTTGGATTGAATCCAAGAGATTGCAATGTCATTGCAAGCGAGTATTCAATAATAAAGATGGCCGGCTGAGAATAAAAAGTATTGTTTAAATTTTCTTCCGAGCTCTCGCTTAATATAATTTTCTTAATATCGTAAGTAAGAAACTTGCTGATCAATGAACAACATTGATCAAAAACTTCTCTAAAAATCCCACTCGTTTCATAAAGACCTAGCCCCATTTGCTTGTAATGGCTGCCCTGGCCAGGAAACATAAAATAAAGTTCAGGAGGTTTTGTGAACTGCCCTTTCCCGCTGTTAAAAACATTCAGACGTGCGAGGTCTGCATGCTCTTTAGCGACCACGAAACTTCTGTACTTGTACTCTTTTCTTCCGATTTCTAGTGTGTAAGCGATTTTCTTCCACTCCAAAAGATCGGTTTCTTTTAATGTTGCAACCAGGCTATTCTGCATTAGCTCTAGCTGTTTTTCTGTTTTTGCAGAGAGCTTAAAGACTGATGTTGTTTTATCAGTGGATGATAAATATTTTTTGTCTGATTTTTTATACTCTTCAATAATCACGTGCGCATTAGTCCCGCCTACTCCAAATGCAGAAATACCTGCACGTCTATGAGTATGATTTTCAGGAAATGGATGTGATTCATTAGTAATAATGAATGGTGATTCATCAAGTGATAAAAGTTTATTTGGAGAAGTATAATGAGCTGTCCCTGGAATTATTCCCGTGTTTACAGCTTTAACTGCTTTGATAAAGCTAGCAACCCCTGCCGCACCAGTTAAGTGGCCGACATTCGACTTCACAGAAGTCAGGTAACAGAATTTTTTATTATCTGTCGATTTTTTAAATGCCATTACCAGCGCTTCAACTTCAATCGGATCTCCAACCGGAGTGGCCGTACCGTGAGCTTCGATAAGACCTAATGTATCGGCGGTAATCCCTGCATCTCTTTGCGCGCGAAGAATTGCTTCTGCCTGACCTAAAACACTTGGAGCTGTGAAGCTCATTTTATTTGCGCCGTCGTTGTTGATTCCAACACCTTTAATAACTGCAAGAATTGTATCACCGTCTTTTTCTGCATCAGCTAAACGTTTTAAAATAACAACGCCACTGCCATCTGTGAATGCTGTTCCAGTGGCCTCACAGTCAAACGAGCGGCACTCGCCGTTCTGTGTAAGAATCCCACCTTCCTGAAATAAATGTCCGGTTGATGGCGCTCCTGAAATTGAGATACCACCGGCAAGGGCCATATCGCAGTTATGGAGTCTAAGATTTTTTACTGCTTCAATTATCGCCACAAGTGAAGTTGAGCATGCTGTATGAATGCTGAGAGCTGGTCCTTTTAAGTTCAATTTAAAGGCCACGCGAGTTGCTATATAATCTTTTTCCAGACCAAGCATAACGTTGAAATCGCCAAGCATTTTTACTTTTTCAGGATACTGGTCAACAAGACGGTTGTATTTTGAGTTGCCCATTCCGGCGAAGATACCAATTGTTCCATTATAATTTTCTGGATTGTAACCCGCGAGCTCAAGGCCTTCATAAGTGATCTCTAAAAATTTTCTTTGCTGAGGATCCATCAACTCTGCTTCACGTGGAGTCATGCCAAAAAATTTATTATCAAAATTTTCTTGTCCCGGATGATTTCCCTGAACAAAAACATAGTTGCTGTCTGCTGCCAGTTCCGGGTCAACTGCCGGATTTACCAAATCAGGGCTAAATTTTTCCAGACTGTTTTTTACGTCCACTAAATTTTTCCAGAATTCATCAATATTGTTTGAACCTGGAAATCTTCCGGTCATCCCTATAACGGCGATATCACCCGAGATAGATTCTACTGAATTACTTTGTCTTTCAATGAATATATCAAGTTCATCTCTTTCATTATCAATGAAAGATGAAATTTTTCTAATCGTAGAATATTGAAATAGATTAACGACAGTTAATTTTTTTTCAGAAACCTGGTTGATATCAATCAAAATCTTAATTGCCATGAGAGAAGTGCCTCCCATGTCAAAGAAATTATCATCAATACCAATTTCAGAAATTTTTAAGTACTTTTTCCAGCATTTCTCAATTTTTTTCTGAGTTGCTGTTTCTGCTGAGATAAATTCTTCAGCCAGATCAGGACGTGAATTATCCGGTCTAGGAAGATTTTTGTAATCAACTTTTCCGGAAGGTGTTAACGGGATTGATTCTATTTTTATAAAGTGCCCTGGAACCATGTACCCCGGAAGCTCTGCACGAAGAGCTTCACGAAGTTTTCCAATATTCACGTTACCCATAATATAAGCACAGATATAATTTTCTCTACCAGAGTCTATTTCAGTTTCTATAACTTTTACGACACCACGTTTGACATCATTTTGTTTCATGATCGCAAGTTCGATTTCACCAAGCTCAATTCTGTACCCTCTGATTTTTACTTGTCCGTCTTTTCTTCCAAGAAAAACAATATTATCTTCAGAGTCGACATAACCGATATCACCAGTTTTATAAATACGGCCCATTTCTTTTGTTTCAATAAATCTTTCATTCGTCAGCTCAGGTGAATGCAAATATCCATTTGCAAGACAAACTCCGCCAAGGTAGATGTCTCCTTCGCTTCCCACTTTTACCGACCTTAAATTTTCATCGAGCAAGTATATGAAAGAGTTGCTGATGGCCTTGCCAATTGTAGGAAGCGAAGGCCACGAATCAGCATCGCCTGAAAGTGTTAAGCTCGTTACAACGTGAGACTCACTAGGCCCATAATGGTTGTAGAGTGTCGCCTGATCTAATTTTTTAAATAATGATCTTATATTCGCTGTAATTTTTAACTGCTCGCCTGCAGTTGTTACTTCTTTTAATGCTGACGGAAAAAGATTATGGTTCACAGCGATTTCTGAAAGATGGTTTAGGGCAACGTATGGAAGAAAAATTCTGTTAATTTTTTTTTCTTCAAGCATTTTTAAAAGTGCATATGCATCGAGACGAAGCTCCTCTGAAATCATCACTAGATGTCCGCCCAGAGAAAGCGTAGAGAACATTTCCTGAAAGTGAACATCAAAGCTGAGCGGTGTGAACTGAAGTGTTGTGCTGTCTGCTTTAAATATGGTCTGCTCGTTTTGCCATTGGATTAAATTCACTAAAGCTTTATGTCCCATTGAGACACCTTTAGGATTTCCTGTCGAGCCGCTGGTGTAAATAACATAAGCAAGATCAATTTTCTTTTCATCAACAGCAGGTCTTGAATCAGAAACATTCAGATTTATTTTTTCGAAAATGACAACATCGGCTTTTGAGTCTTTAAAAATTCCGGCAAGAGCTTCGTGAGCAATAATTTTTTCTACACGAGAATGAGATACCATATATTTTAAGCGCTCAATTGGGTATTCAGGATCCAGAGGAAGATAAGCTGCTCCAGCTTTTAAAATACCAAGTACAGTGGCCACTAATTCCGGTGAGCGTTTCAAAGAAACACCTACAATATCTCCAGCGCGTATGCCGGAGTTTATTAGTGAATGTGAAATTTTATTGGACAGGCCTTCGAGTTCTGCATAAGTTAATACAGAAGCACCCATCGATAATGCGATCGATTTTTTTTTGCGGTCAGAAGTATTTTCAAACAATGAATGTATGAACAAGCAGAGGCCCTAGTTTAAAGTAACGTCTAAACAAATATCTACAGAAGTATACCACCTAGCGTTAAGTCCTTATCGGCATACCTGCTAAAATGTAAAATTTTCATAACAAAAACGACAACTTGGAAATTGATAAGGGTTTGATATTCTTAGATTTAAAAAGGGCTTTGAAAAAATATTATCTATTAGGAGAAAAACAATCGACCATTAAAATTTTTAAAAGGAGCTAACCTCTAAAACCGTTAAACAGGTTTTATTTAAAACTATAAAGCGGCCATGGAAGGTTTTGCGTGAATTTGGGCCAAAATTATGAGTAAGTTGAGTTAGTAATTCGATTTCAAATTCACCGTTATCCAAATCAATTGAACGAAGGGCAGCATCTTGAAATCCAAAAAACTTTTGAACACTCGGATACAAGGCTTTATATAGAGATTCTTTTGCAGAAAAAATAATCGTGAGTAATTCAACATCAGTCAATTTTGAATGGAATTTTAAATCACTTGAACTTCTAATGTGCGAGCTAAGCTCAATTTTTGTTCTTCCAGATTCTTCAAAATCAATTCCGATACCGATGAGATCAGATTTTTTTGCAACGGCCGCTCCCACAAAATTTTTATCGTGAGCAATACTTCCGACAACGTTATCAGGCCACAAGGGTGCACGGTCTTTTTGTGATGGCAGCAATAAAAGTTCCTCTCCACTGACAGCTTTATATGCTTTTGAAGCGCATAATCTTCCAAGGATAAATTCACTTTTTCTATTGGGATGATAGCTATTAACTGATTCTGAAATTTGAAGTTTTTGCTGGAGATTTTTTAACTCTAAATTCAAATCCTCTTCTTTTTTAAGTGCAAAAAAAGAGGACTTTGAAAATAGTTTTAGAAATGAAGCTTGTTCATTCATTTTAATTTCACAGTGCAATAATTAGAAGTGCTGCAGTAGAAATAATTCCTGCAATCTGGCTGAAGCGAGTCAGCCATGAATCACCCTCTGTTTCAACTTTCGTGTTCATATAAACTGTATCGTTAGGCAAAATCACTGGGACAGTTTCTGGTTTATCAAATGAAAAATTAATGCGTTTAACGCCTTCTTTTGTATTTCTGAAAACGTAACATTCATTGTATCCAAGACCTGAGACTAGCCCACCTGATTTTTCAATATAATAATAAAGGCCGGCATCTCTCTTGTGCAGAACTTTACCTGGCTTGATCACTCCGCCGATTAGTGTGACGAATGGAATTTCTTTATTTCCACCGGCCAGACTATCAAGCTTCGTAATGAAAACACTGTCACCGCCCAGCCATCTGATTTTATCAACACTTTCGCTTGATTCGAAATAACGGTTAAGCAGAACCTGGTATTCATAAGTCGATTGCTTTAAAGAAGCTGTAAAATAATCTACACTAATATCTCCTTGTACTCCACCTGCAGCATCAACTACTAAGTCAAGAGTGTCCGAAGAACGTACTAAATATCTTCCTGGTTTTTTAACAAGACCTCTGACTTCAACCCAAAAATCTTTTGAAGCAAGTGCGAAGTTTACACTTTCAACTCCTTTCTGGAAAAATTTTCTATACGAATTAAGAACCTGCTCTTTTACTTCAGCAAATGTTTTGCCTGTTACATCAACACTCACATTGTATGGTAGTTGAAGAATTCCGTTGAAGTCTGCTCTGAATTTTCCGCTCAATTTGCCATCACTCGAGTGAGATAAAGTAAATTGATGGCCAGGGGCCATATGGATCGGAACCTTTGAGAGGTCAGGCACATCACTGCTGATTGTGTTGGCAGGATTATTTGCTTCCAGGTTTTCCATTTGCTTTGCTACATGATCGCTGTAACGAGGATAGTCCTTGATTGAATTACTCGAGCATCCAGTTAAAAAGATCGAAGTCGCTGCTAAAAGAAAAAGTAAATATTTCACGTCCTGCTCCCTAAATCGAAGTATATTTAATATATAAGTTTATTGAAAATAAGAATAACATGAATTCTGGAAAAGGCATACGCCGGACAAACTTAACATTATGAAAATTATTCATGTGGCACAATTCCTTGGAATTGGCGGGCTGGAAAAAATTGTTTATCACCTTGCGCTGGAGCAACAACGCAGAGGACATATTGTCGAGATTTATATCTACGATTATGAACGCACGTGGGTCGAGTATTTTAGAAAGAGTGGATTGACTGTTATTACTCCTGAACTCAAAAAGCCGGGTTATGATCTGGCACTTTTACAACGCATGAATACTGATCTCTTCTCTGCAGATGTTATTCATGGCCATGATTTAAATCCATTGATGTACTTGGGGCCGTTGTCAATTTGGAAGAAACTCACTTTTCAGAAAAGACCGAAACTTGTGCATACCACTCACGGTCTTGATCACATCGATAATTATCCACGCGGAAAAATTTACCAAAAAATATTTGCCCGTCTTGCTGATGCCATGGTTGGTGTCAGTGAAAAAATCGGGAAGTTTTATCTCGAGGACATCAAGCTGTCTCCGGAAAAAGTCGTTGTGATCCCCAATGGGATCTCTACCTATGACGGTGTAGTTGATAAACAGATGCGTGATAATAAAAAAGCATGGATAGCTCAAAGGCATGGTCTCGACGTTAACCGTCCGGTCATCCTCTCACTTTCCCGAATCGTTCCATTGAAGGACCAGAAATTTTTAATGATGGCCTTAAAACTAAGACCTTATTATCAGCTGATAATAGCGGGTCCTCCCAGCGACCAGGCATATTATGATGAATTGAAAACGCTTGAAGATAAAAATATAAAGCTTATCGGCCCACAGGAACTTGTGCTCGAATATAACATGGGCTCCGATATGTACGTCAGTGCATCTACTCATGAAGGTATTCCAGTGGCAGTTCTTGAAGCGATGGCAGTTGAAACACCATGCCTTGTAAGCGAAATTCCCGGTCACATAACCCTGCTTAAATATGGATCGTTTTTTAAAACTTTTACTCTCAACGATATGGATGGTTTTTTAAAACAATTTGATAAAATATTTTCAGATTTAAAAGCAACTCATGACAATGCAAAAAAAGCGCGTGGTTTGGTGGAAAATCATTATTCTGTTAAAACAATGGTCAATAAATATTTGCAGGTATATGAATCATGATTGGTCTTCATAAACTTAAGGAAGGCCACTGGCCGGTTTATCTTATCAGTATGGTCTCGGCCATCACAAATCTCTTTTTACCTGTCGCTCTGGTAAGAATTTTAGATCCAGTTGATATTGGTATTTATAAAATCTTTTTTCTATATGCCCAATCAATTACCTTTTTATCTTTGACAGGCGGACCTCTTTACAGCGTTTATTACTGGATTGGAAAAAAAGAAAACGCACAAACTTATGTTGAACACGCGTGGATCTTAAGTTTTATTTTAAGTATTGTAAGTGCGGCAGTGGGACTTCTTTTCTCGCGCCCTCTTTCTCATGTCATTTCAATTACTGAAACGCAGACAATTCTTCTTCTGCTTTCTGCGATCACTGCAGCCCCTGCTTCTTTTTACGGTGAGTACCTTATCGCCAAAGGAAAAAGAATCAACGGAAGTTTATTCAACAGTGGTTTTGAAATTTTAAAAGGCGTAATTATTGTAGGCTTTGTTTACGTTACAAAACATATTAATGCTGCCTTTTTCGGTTTCACTATTTTATTCATTATTAAACTTTTACTTGCGGCTTCCCTCGGCAGAAAAGAAAAAGTTTTAACTTTCAATGTTACAAAAGCAAGGCTGATGGAAGTCTGGAAGTACTGTGCTCCTATTTCAATTGCTGGAGTGCTGAGTTTTTTCCTTGAAAAAGTTGATATGATTTTATTATCATCGCAACTGAGCCCGCAGAGCTTTGCTTTTTATTCAATGGGGTGTCTGGGTATTCCTCCTCTCTACATTTTAGAAATGTCAGTGCAGAAAGTCCTGGTACCGGCCCTTTCGATTTCCTACCATGCCGGCGATAAATTAAGCATGGTTCAGCATTATAGAAAAGCCCAGAGTGATATTGCTTATCTTATGATCCCTGCAGTTTTTGGTTTGATTATTTTCAATAGGCCAATTATTGAAATTCTTTTTACTTCCCAATATATGGACTCGGCAGCTTACTTGAAGGTTTTTGCCATTACATATCTTGCTTACATCATTCCTCACGATGCTATTCCTAGAGCTACCGGACAAACCGGGTGGGTCTTAAAGATGTACTGTATCCTGACTCCACTTTCTCTTTTGGTTGTGTATGTGTGTACAAGACAATGGGGTGCCATGGGGGCGCTTATTTCATCAATGGTTTTCTTTTATCTTCCAAAAATTCCTGGTCTTATTTATTCTTCCCGCATCACCGGCTTTGGATTAAAAGATCTGATTGCCTGGAGGGGACTAATGTTGTTTACCGGGATCAATGTGATGCTAACAATCCTCTCTTATGTTTCGAGACATTTTTTTGAGAGTGAAAAAATGTGGTTCCTGGTCATCGGACCTGCTTATGCGGCCGTTTACCTGGGACTCGTAAATATCATCAAGCACTTTAAGGCAAAGCATGAAATCCAGAACTAACTTTCGCCCTGTTCTCGTTCTCGCTCCCGGCGTTCTTGCTGGTGCGGAAAAAGTTGTGTTGACGGGAATCAATTCGCTCTCTGAACTGGGAATGAATCCGCTGATGGTTATTATCAGAGAGACGCGCGTTCCTGGACTTGCTCATGATTTTCAAAAAGCACTCCCCTCCCATATTCAAAGTGTAATGATCGATTCAAAGAAGGCCCTAGATATTAATCTTCCGAAAAGATTAAAAGACGTTTTGAAAGATGAAACCTTGCCACTGGTGCTGCACAGTCATGGCTTTAAAGCTCTTATTGCCTGTTATATGGCAAAAGGAAAAGCTCCGCATCTTCATACACACCATGGAAATACCGGCCATACATTAAAAGTTCGTATCTATGAAAAGATCGCAATGATGACCATGAAGAGCTGCGATGAAGTGATTGCAGTTTCAGTCAAAATGAAAGAAGAGCTTACGAGATTTTTAAAACCTTATAATAAAATTACCGTTGTCGAAAACATGCTTTCATTAAGCAATGCTGAAAGAATCAGAAACGAGCGCAACTCACGGCCTGAATTCAGCAATAGCGTGATCAAACTTATTTATGTGGGAAGATTAAGCCCTGAAAAAGGATTAATGCCTTTTTTAGAATGTCTTTCAAAATTTCCCCTTAAAGAGCGCTTTCATCTGACTGTTCTTGGTGATGGAGTTGAAAGGTCTTTGGTTGAAAATTTTATTCAGGAAAATAATTTATCCTCTCTCATTACAATGCATGGATTTGTAGCAGATCCTTCTGAATTTTTTATTGCACCTGATATTCTGATCATGCCAAGTTTGAGAGAAGGCCTGCCGATGACTTTGATTGAAGCTCTTGCTTCAGGAATACCAGTTCTCTCCAATGATGTTGGTGCCATCGCTAGTCTCGTCACCCATGGGCACAATGGATATTTTTCAAAAGGTTTTGCTTTAGAAAACTGGACTGAAGTTTTGAATATGACTCTGGAAGCTTTCAAGCATTGGAAGAAAAATGCAGCGATTGAAGCCGAAGTTCTCGAAGAGAGATTCAGCTCCAAATTATGGGCACAAAGAACAATTGAACTTTACGAGTCAAACCTTAATTGAAGAATAGGCTTTTTCGCCGATAGAGACTGGTGAATACATTTTTTCCAGCTCAACGAAAGCAGCTTGTGCCATCTTCTGGCCTTTGACTTTATCAAGCGAACTTAAAACTTTAACCCATTCATCCTTTGTTTCAGCATGGAAAAAATCTTTCAGACCACTTCCTTGAACTCCCATATTTGTAGAGACTATAGGCACACCTTTCGAGATGCTTTCAATAACTTTAATTCTCGTTCCCGATCCGTAGCGGATAGGAATAACACTAAAGTCACAGTTGGCATAGACGGCTTCAAGATCCTTAGCGAAGCCAATGAACTTTATCCCTGTCTGTTTAAATAATTCAGTTCCCCAGCGAGAATCCCCACTTCCTACAATTTGAAGTTCAAATTTTTGTGAATCCACATGAGGCCATACATCTTCAAGAAACCACTTCAGACCATCTTTATTAGGCGCCCAGTCCATTTTTCCAAGAAATAAAAGTTTAATACTTTCATTATTTGAAAAAACTTTTCCTGCTATAGATCTTTTAAATTCCAGACCGACAGGGATAACAGTTAATTTCTTGTCATCACCATTTAAAATCTCTTTATATCTTTTTAAATCTTCTTCAGCGATATTCCATGTTCGAGTTGATCTGTTAATTAGATTCACTTCCAGATCGAGCATTTTTTTACCCTGCCATAAAAGCAGCTTTTGAATAATGATATTGTTTGTTTTACTTGCGGCCGTCGACCACAAATCACCTTCAACGTTATGGGCCCGGTAAGCAACAGGAATATTTTTAAACTCCTTAATATCCATAAAAGCTGTATATGGATGGATGCCGTCAAAAACGATCAGATCATACTTTCTATGCTTCAAAACCTGATGGACTTCTTTTTTTATTTTCTCTGTATGAAAGTATCCTGTTGTAACCGGAAGGTGCGGAGCTTTAAAAAAAGTCAGAGTTAGAAAGAATAATTTTTTAATGATGTTTTGATAAGAAAGTTTTTTAAAAAAAAAGACATTTGTTGGATTAAAATCTGAATTATAGTGAGCAATATGAAGTTCGTCTGAATCTTCTTCATTAAAGACCATGATATCCATTTCATTAAAATGCGGTCTTACCGATTTTAACAACGCCTGATTGGCCACTCGTGCGCCGTCTCTGACTGGAAAAATACCTTTAGGCACAACCCATAAACATCTTTTCATATTGGATCCATTAATTTTTAGTAAACGTTAGTTTCCCATGTCGCTTCGAGATCTGTGGTCAATGTAAGATAAAGCGCTTTTAAGCTGGCGGCATTCACGATCACAAAGTACGTGGGAATTGAAATCATCTTACCCAAAATTCCCGGCGGTTTCCATAACATTCCAAGAAGTGCAGCAGCATAACAAAGGAACTGCGCAATCATCAATACGTCAGCGATCAGATTATGATTCATGATAAACGATATAAGATTCACAACAAATAATATGAAAAGAAAAATAGGCATCAGCCATCTTAAAACTTTATGGCCGAACAGTTGAAACAAAACAAAGCTGTGTTTTTTGAAAGTCAGTCTTCGAAAGGCATAGATAAGGCCTTTCATTCCGCCGCGGATAACCCTTACTCGCATGCTGAATTCCTGAGAAGGTTTCTGAGTTGTACGCTCGTATGATACTGCTTCCTCTTCATAAACAATGCGGTAATCCTGCGCCACAATCATTAAAGGTTCTGTAAAATCTTCGATAATATTCGGTGGAAGCACATGATAAAGATTTCTTCTGAAAGCATTGATGCATCCAACTGCTCCAGTCAAAGTGAAAAGCTTGCTCTGCGCTTTTTTAATCATCTTTTCATAGTTCCAGTATAATTTAGTCGCAAGACCCATTGACCCATGACCTTTATCGAAATATTTTAAATTTCCACTTACCATTCCAACAGTCGGGTCAGAAAAATTTCTCACGAGTTTTTGAATAGCATCTTTTTCGTAAATCGCTGTTGCATCAGAAAAAACAATAATCTCTTTCCTCATCGCCTGTACGGCCTGGTTTCTTGCTTCTGTTTTACCGACTCGACCTTCGACTCTAAAAAGTCTGATCCCGCTATTTTTAAATGATTTTACGATTTCATCTGTTTTGTCAGTTGACCCGTCAGAGACTACAACGATTTCAATTTTATCTTTTGGATAAGTAAGTTCGAGCGAATTTTTTATTTTTTCGGAGATAGTATCTTCTTCATTGTAAGCAGCGATCAGAAGGGATACTTCAGGAAGATGCTGATCATTCTTCAGAATTTTATGGCGTGAGAAAAAAGAAAAGAAAAGCAGCGTAAGTGGATACCCCAGATACGAATAAAACATTATAATTAACAGTACGACAATGAGCACTTCCATTATAAACCCTTAGCGTAAATTGCGCCTTCCAGACCTTTGCTCGGAATCACTTCTTCATTTTTCATATAAAACTGGCCGGAGGCAACAGTTAGCCCTAATAAGATATAAGGATATAGCATATAAGTATGTGATAAAAATGTTATGGCAGTTCCATAGGACAGCATCGCAAGCAAAAATTCAGGATGGGCAAAACGCATGGCCCACGCAGACCTCAATGAGAAAATCCAGATGCCGGCATAAAAACAAAATCCAACAATACCAGTTTCAGCTAAAGCTAAAAGCCATGTAGAGTGAGCAGTCTTGTGCTGGCCTTCTGATCCAACGTGCCCGTCTGTATACATCATAAGATTTAACGGGAATCCATCATAGCCGACACCAAACAGCGGATGCCTTACACCCATATTAATTGCAGCTCCCCAGTAAATTTTTCTGTTGTTAGTTGAACCTTCAATATCACCTGCATCTCTTTTGATCAGAGACATTGCAAAAAAGCTTATACATAAACCAACAACAACAATTGCAGTCGCCACTTTTTTATTCGTCGCCTGAAGCCAGAACCAGGCTACAGCAAGCATTCCTACTCCAAGGATCGCTCCGCGAGATCTTGACTGCCAGATGAGGAAAAAATAAAATCCGAAGATCACTGCACCGACAGTAAACTGAATTATTTTTGAGCTAATTCCTTTTAAAAAAGCGAGCGTGAACGGAATAACAAGAATCATGATTGCTGCAATATCATTTGAGTTTTCAAGGATACCAATTCCCGTCATCCGGTCACCGTCAGATACGATTCCAAGGATAATGGTATTATAAAAAGACATTAGTGCTTTCTCAGTGATGCCTAAAACAAGTGCCGATTGTATCGGAAGAATAAATTCTTTTTTATCGACAACGTTAACGATCAAGAAATAAACGATGATACCTTTAATAAAAATTTCATTGTAGTTAATCAAAGCACCTACCAGTTGCCCTGACGGGATGATCGAAAAGAAAGTCCATATTGCAAAAAACAAAACCATCGCCGAAGCCATGTTCCACTGGAAATAAAATCTTCTTCTGATAATTTTGTGCCCGATAAAACTCAGGAAACAAAGAATAAAAATATCTCTCGGCATACCGGCCATCATCTGGTCTTTCATGATTTCCCACGGACGTGAGATTAGAAGAAAAATAAAAAATGATACGGCATATTTTGGATCGTAAATAGAAAGGGTAATGAGAAGTGCAAATACAAGGGGAAGAACGACTCCACCTCCACCCCACTCATAGAGCAGTAGCCCGTAAAGGCCAATGAAGATTCCGATTAGCAAAGGAGCAATAATTTTCAAGGAAACTTTATTTAAGTGGTCAAAGGTTTTTGCGGCCTGGTCCCTCCATGCAAAATACATGAAGAAAAGACAAAGAGTCGATATGATAAACTGATGAAGCGTAAATAAGAAGTCATCGCCTGCTATCATAAAACCTTAGTTTATGTATTTTCGATTTTCTGTAATGCAATTCTGGCAGAAGGCGACTTATCTTCAAGCATCTTCTTTTCTTCCCAAACAATCTCTTTATTCGTCATTAAACCAGCTTCTTCGATGTGAGGCATAGACCCGAAGTATTCACCTTTTAAATCTTTTGCCATCATTCTTGCTCTTTCCACTGGAGTGTATTGCATGATTTCTTGGTAGAAAACATAACCGAAACAGAAAATCAGGCCAAGCATGAATCCCAGAGAAGCAAAAAGTCTTTTCTTGGGAAATAATGGTGAGTTTGGAATTTGTGGAGCTTCGATAACTCCGATGTATCCCGGTAAACTTTTTCTTTCAATATCAAGAGCAACGTTAATATCGTTGAACTTTGTATAAAGTTTAGCAGTGATTGTTTGAGAAATTTCACGATCCCCAGTCATGAGAAGTGGGGCATCTGTATACTCTTTATCTTCTTTATCAGCAATATCTTTTGCTGTTGATGGAGAACCTACAACATCTTTTAGCCAGTTTTCGATTGTCGCCTTTCTTTGCTCAAGCTTTACGATACGGGGGTGATGAACATTGAACTGCATTCGGAGTGCTGCAAGATCGGAATTAATTTTAAAAATTTCAGATCTTAAGACATCTGGATTTTTTGATGCCAGGGCGTTAGCTGAAATTGAGTCATCTGTAATTTGTTTTGTTACGTTAGCTGATTCTAGTTTTTTCTGAATTGTCTTTTTGGCATTTTCAATTGTCTCAATTCTTGTATTGATAAAAGTTGCTCTGACAGCATCAAGGACTTTTTTTGTCACTTCGAAAGTTACAATTGGATCACCGTGAGAAAAAGACACTCTGTAAGACTGACCGCCTGTAGAGAAAAGCTCGAACCTGTCTCTCAATTGCTCACGAGCTTTTGAAAGCTGTTCTGGAGACATACTTTTCCCGTAAATATTGAACTCAGCTCCGATCTGATCAATGAGTTCATCATTAAGAGTTTCTTTGACCATTGAATCAGTTGTCTGAGTCATCTCAGCTATGGAGTTCATCCCTGGGATTACATCCTGTATAAGAGCGTTCTTAAAATATTTTGAATAAATATTGAGCTCAAATTCTGATCTGTATGTTTTTGGCAGAATGAAACTCAATTGCACCAAACATAAAATCGAAATCACCATAATAATGGCCATCGGTTTTTTGTAAAAAACCAAAAGGCTTAAAAAATCTCTGATATAAATTTTTTCTTTCATATAATTATTTGTTAAAAACAACTCCTAAAACTTCTTTTCTATTTTGTTCTAGTTCCAGCTGCAATTTACTGCCAGTTCTTCCAAAAGACTTTTCTGTGCTCACGATAATATTCGAATGTGTTGTTACACGAAGAGCTGTATCATTTGGGTTGGCACTATTCATGGTATCAACAATAACCAGATCATATTCTTTAGAAAAAGAATTGATCATCTGATTGGCATAGAGGCCATCGTAAGCAGTCTTAAGCCAGTTCATATCGATATTTTTTAATCTGAAAATCTCAAAATTAAAAGGATGCCCATGAATAATCCCATCCTGAGTTTTTTCTTTTTCATAAGGATTTAAATATTGATTTAAAAGCGGATCACCATCCGGGTTTAAATCAATGAGAAGAATTTTAAAATTGTAGACTTCACTCAGACCGCGCGCAAGAAGCATGGCAATTGTTGTCTTGCCTTCAGAGCGGTTTTCGCTCAGAACACTCAGCGAACGAAGGCCCTTCGTTGTGTGCTTGAAATGAATACGTTGAATGAGAGAGCTGATCGGGTCTACTTCCCAAACTGAAGCCGCTCGTGGTCCATTTGTCATTACGACACCCTATAAAAAATTAAACATATAATTCCGTTGATATATCAGAGGGTACTTAGCAATTCCAGTGACAGTGTAAAAAGTTCAAATGCATGCTACTTTTTTAGCTTCTTTTCCCACTCTACAGCTGACTTAACAATATAGCTGAGATCATTATATTTAGGAGCCCAGCCTAATACTTTCTTAATTTTATCCGCGCGTGAGATCAGCTCGACTGCATCTCCTGCTCTTCTCGGTCCTTCAACAACTTCCAGCTTGTTTTCAATATATTTTTCAACGGCACCGATAACTTCTCTTACCGTAAAGCCTTGCCCGTAGCCGCAGTTCAATACCTGTGAGTCGCCGTCTTTATCTAAAAAGGCCAGAGCATCAAGGTGGGCCTGGGCCAGATCGTCTACATGGATATAGTCACGGATGCATGTTCCGTCTTTTGTTTCATAATCAGTTCCGAAGATAGACATTATTGTTCTTTTTCCAGTCGCAAGTTCTGCAGCTGTTTTTAAAAGATGAGTTGCTCTCGGTGTCGACTGTCCAATTTTTCCAGTTTTGCTTGCGCCGGCCACGTTGAAATAACGAAGGGCCACATAATGAAAATCATGAGCATTGGAAATATCTTCCAGCATCCATTCAGTCATAAGTTTTGAGCGGCCGTATGGATTGATCGGATTCGTTGGCGTCTCTTCTGAAGCAACACCGCCGGCAGGCATTCCATAAACAGCAGCTGTAGAAGAAAAAATAAATTTTTTCGTTCCATGCTTGATACAGGCCTTCACTAAGTTCAATGAATTTTCTGTATTGTTCTTATAATAAAGAACCGGATTTTCCACGCTCTCAGGAACGACAATGCTTCCTGCAAAATGCAAAACTGCATTGATCTTGTTTTCTGTGAATAATTTTTCAAGAGCTGCAGGGTCACTTAGATCGCCAACAATCAGTTTTCCGAATAAAATGTTTTCTTTTCTACCAGTCGTCAGGTTATCAAAGATGATAATATCTTTGCCGGCCTCACCTAGAAGACTGACAACGTGAGAGCCGATATAACCAGCGCCGCCGGTAACTAAAATACTCATGAGAACCTCTATCTATTCAAAGTTATAAAGTAAATTTTATCATTAATCAAAAAAGCACGAAGCTTTTTTACACTACCGGGAAAGAATTATATTAAACAAACACTATGGGAAGTAAAATTATTGGTTAATTGCTTTTTCACGATAGCCATACAAGGCCTGGTTCACAATGAAGCTTGAACTCACGTTGAAGAGTACGGCCTTGGCAAATGACTGCTTCGGATTATCTTGCCCCATGCATAGCATGCGATAGGTAATAAAATTCTGGGCAATACTTTTTGGAATTTGTACCGCATAAAAAACTGTATTAAAAACATAGCGATCTAGTCCTCCATCTCCTGTGTCAACCCACTGGCCTTTGCTTTCATTGTAAATCTGGGCCATTGCTGCCGCGACCAGTACCTCTTGGACATCTTCACGCTCCAAATCTGCGTGGGTAAGATTGTTCCAGTCAACATTGTTTGCATCGATTGAATTGCCTTTTAAGCCAAGATTGATGTGTTCTGGAATTTTTTTAAGTGTACTGATAATTTCATTTTTATATTTTCGATAAAGCCCGCGCTCCTCATAGGATTTCAAAAGATGCGCAATCTGTTCTTTAAATTTTGGATCCTTTTTTAATTCATCAATACGCTTCTGAGCTTTTTCCTGTTCGTTGTTAAAAATCGGATCGTAAATAACTACATCAGTAATGCCTATCACTCTTCCGAAAAAATAACTTTTTAGTGATTTAACCACTTGCGAGTCAGTGACTTTCGTCTGAATTCTCCCACTAACATAAGAGAACATTAAGGTCACACCGATATCATAGCCAAGTTTTCCAAACCACTCCGCATTGATGTCTTTGTCCATATTGTAATAAGTGTAGCTCGCGCCCAGCGTCCCTAAACCGAGGGCCAGATTAAAACGTTTAAAGTCTCTGGTCGCATTTTTATTCACATCGTTGGAGCGAAAGGCGCGGCAGCCATAATAGAGCTCTTCGTGACGATGCTGCTCTGCTTTTGTTGCAAGTTTTTTTGATTTTATTTGATTTTGGATTTTATTTTCATGAACGATGAATCTTTTAATATGCTTTGAATTGATTTCATGATCGTCAAGCTGTGCGAGATCCATCAAGGCAATCTTTTGGTCTTTGTCGCTTAAGCTTAAAACATAAGTGAGATAATTTCTGACACGGATGATATCTGCGCTTTCCAACTGCATGTTAAGACTTTCAATTATTATTTTTATATTAGCGTCTGAAAATCCCAGTGCTTTTGCATCAGAGATAAATTGCTTTTTTTGAGACGTAGTCCATAAATTTTTCAGAAGCTGAACGTTTTCTAATTTATCGGTCTTTGCAATAAAGTCCAGCATGATAGAACGGCAGTTCCCTGCGTTCGCTGCATTGGCGGACCTCGATAATGCGCCTAAAATGAGAGTGAAAACGATGTATTTGTACATGCCCGAATTGTATCTAAAACTTGGACATGCATGTTTAAACTATGAAAAAATAACAGGTGCTTACTTGGTTTTTTCGCGCCAAACCTGATCAGTCCCCATGTATAAAGTGAAGGCCTGGTGACCGTATTTCATATATCAGACACCGTAGTCTTCCCAATTCAAGCGTTTAGCTTCCATGTGCTCCTGAACAGTTGCAATCGCGCTTTCAAGGTTTAAATTAAAAGTAAATTGTTGAGAGTTACTGGTAAAGAAATTTTCGGCATATAATAATGAACCTGAACGCCTTCAATCGTATCGAACTTCCAGTCAGCATGAATGTAGGTTGAAAAAACTGTCAGAACAACGAGAGTGAGAATAAAAAAATTTCATAATGATCTCACAAAATATCGTTTAAAAAGATCCGGCTCCAGCAAAACGATATAAAAATTAAATCAATTCGTCATATTAAAATCTCTTTAAATTTTCTTTCACATGCTTTTAATCTCTGTATATACTATGGCCATGAAAACAATCCTTCTTACACTTTTTTTAACCCTTATCAATGCACCTCTTCATGCGAATGAAGACTGTAGAAAAAACAACCGTGAAGCATTCCTTAAAATTAATAATTCTTTATATGCCGAATACTCTCAGCTAGATTCGAAACAGAGTGTGACTGAAGATAAAAAAGCAGTGTGGATTGAAGGTGATCCTAAAGTAAATAAGGCCTTATTTGTTGCCCACGGTTTTATGGGAAGCCCGGGCGAAATGATGTTTTTAGCTCAACCATTCATTAAAAAAGGATGGACGGTTGTGGGCTTCCTAATTCCAGGCCATGGCTCTACTTATAAAATTGCCAATGAATTTAAAAATATGCGTTGGATTAAAGAAATGAAAACTCAGTTAAACTTAGTGACTGATTGTTTTAATGAAGTACGTGCCGTGGGATTTTCAACTGGTGGGCTACTCCTGCACTATTACGCTTTAACACAGCCGATTCCTGCAAGTTTAAAAAGCCTGCATTTAGTTTCACCATTTTTCATTCAAAGATTCGGCGGATTTTTTGACCGAATCCTGGGATTTTTCGTCAATGGCATCGGAGTAGATAAGGCTTATTTTTTTAGCCACTTTAGAGATTTAAAGGTCATGACAATAGACCGCAAATACTACCACCAAAATATTCCTGTTGATTCAGGTCTGCAGGTGAAAGAGCTCGGTCAAAAAGTTTACAATATGAAAGCTCAACCTCAGATAAAAATCCCTGTACAACTTTTTCTTTCTGAAGGTGACATGATTGTTGATACGAATTCAACTAAAGAAGTGATCAACCGCGATTATGAAAATGTAAAACTGTTCTGGTATAAAGGTGAAGAACCTCATCATTTGATGGCACCTTCTGTAAGCCGTGTATCAGAAGACGTACAGAAGCTGATTTTTAATTTTTAATAATTATTTTTAAGACAGCTCCTTGAAGCATTGTCTTTGGTTTTTTCCAGGCAGTGAAAAAAATTCACACTTTTTAATCTACCAGCAGGATTCTGATATATATTAGCACAACATATTTTGGAGGACTTCATGAAATCATTATTATTGACCGCTCTAGTTTTAACAATCTCTTCAGGCGTTCAAGCAAGATCAATTCTTGTTTTCAAGTCTGTAAATAAATGTCAGTCAATTAAAAAACAAGACGCTATTCTTGTCGACGTTCAGGAAGCTCAGGATGGTCAAGCACAACTTGTTATATCTAATCCGCTTTCATCTGATGCTCCAGTAAAAATCCAGACCAAAAAAATCCTTCCTCCACCAATGAATGCCGGTGGATCTATCAGATACGCAGGCAAAAATGAAATCACAAAAGAAAACGTAACTCTTGCCCTTGGAATCCGTCCAATTCAAGTTGGAACATTAAAAGGAAGAGGCGCTACTCTTTCACTCGAAAAGAAAGATGAAATTCAAATGATCTGTACTGCAGCGAAATAATCTTCCGATATTGGGCAGCCTAATTCTTCAGGCTGCCCAATCTAACCATTGTCTTAGATGCTCAATCAATTTCCCGCCTAATTTAAACAAATATAATGATCAATAAATCGACTTTGCTCTCTATTACTGAGACTAATAACAAGGATAGTTATAGTACAAAAACATAAGAGGTTTTATGGCCGCAATACATTCAGTCTGTACTACTTTTCCAAAGATTTATGAATCACAGGAAAATATAGCAAAAGAAATTGGCAGCATCTGGCCGGACAAACAAAAGCATGTCGATCAGTTTCATCAAGCCTCGCAAGTAAAAGGAAGACACCTTTCGATCCCGTTGTCTGAATATAAAAACCTTGGGGACATTGGGGAGCGGTCAAAAAAATGGCTGGAAACTGCAGTTGAACTACAGACCGAAAATATTCAAAAGCTTTTAGATAAAGCAGGGCTCAGTCCAGCTGATATCAGTTTAATTGTTTCTACAACTGTCACCGGCCTTGCTATTCCAACTTTGGAAGCAAGACTAATGAACAAGCTACCTTTCAAACCAAACACCAAACGTATTCCTATTTTTGGATTAGGCTGTCTCGGCGGCGTAGCAGGCATCAATCGTGTGAATGATTATCTTCTTGGACATCCGGAAGAAGCAGCACTCTTGATTGCGACAGAATTGTGCTCTTTAACATTTCAATTTCATGATAAGAGCGTGGCGAATCTAGTAGGAACAAGTTTGTTTGCTGACGGTGCGGCAGCTGTTCTCATGCTGGGTGAAAAGCATCCTCTATACAATAAAGCCCAGTTTAAAGTTCTAAACAGCGAAAGTTTTTTTTATCCCGATACAGAAAGAATTATGGGATGGGATATTATTTCAAGCGGCTTTCAAATTGTTTTAAGTGGTGATGTTCCAAAGATTGTTGTCGAGCAAGTTAAACCAAACTTGGAAAGCTTTCTTTCACAAAACAAGATCGCATCAAGTGATGTAAATTTTATGGTTTCACATCCTGGTGGTCCTAAGGTTCTTGATAAGCTAAGCGAAGTTTCAGGAAGAGCACCCGAAGATTTCATCCATAGTTGGACAAGTTTAAGAGAAAAAGGAAATATGTCTTCTGTATCGGTTCTGCATGTTCTGGAAAAAACCATCGGGGATCAGCATAAAAGAAATGAAATTGGATTGATGCTTGCAATGGGACCTGCCTTTTGCTCTGAAATGTGCTTGATTAAAAAAATATGATGAATGGAAAAACTTTAATTATTATTAATGCCATTATTATCTTCTACATTCTGCAAAGAGTGAGTGAGATGATAATCAGTTCCAGCAACGAAAAATGGCTGAAGATTCACAATGGCGCAGCTGAAGTTAATTCCAAAGAAAGTCTTATAATGAACTTTTTTCATATCTCATGGTTTATCGCACTTATAATTGAAAGCAATTTTATCCATGAACTTCAACCGTCTAAAGTCTCAGCACTATTATGTGCAGTCCTTGGCGCCTGCCTCGTCGTTCGCTTTTATACTATGACAAAATTAAAGCAGTTCTGG
>JACMRM010000097.1 GCA_014376445.1 Bacteriovorax sp.
TAAAGGGAAATCGCTTGGATTTTTATTCAGCTTCTTTTGGACCTCGTTTCCAATACGATCAAGAAGAGCAACTGTTAATCCACGCCATTCAATAATTAATTCTGAATCTGGTCTGTGGCTTAGTTCAGCTAACTTTGGATTCCTGAGTGTGATCAGATCTCTATCAACTAACAATCCACCATTTCTGTATTCAGCAAGACCTGTTAATTTATCAACATCAGTGACAACAAATCCTGCATCGATTAATGGTTCAATCAATGAGTACGTCATCCACTGAGAAAGTTTATGGAATACAGCGAGCCCACCTGGAACATCTTTGTACGGCCATGCATCTCCAAGATTCACACCGCCGATCTTCACTCGACCGGGCCAGATTTCTCCAAGCCCATCTAGTACAGCTCTTAATAGCTGCGGTCCTGTAATGTTTTTTCCATAACGAATTTCTAAATAGTCTACGATGCTTCCTGGTCTTCCGAGCGGAAACAATTCTTTTTTCTCAGCAACCGTTTTGCCAAGGTTTTGCAAAAGAGACAAACGTCCTTCAACTCCAACCAAAGGATTTGCTTCCGTCACTTGAAATGCAGATTTTAAAGTCGCTGCTGTTAAATTTTGTAATCCACCAGCAGTTGCCTTCAGTGATTTATCTTCCGAAAGTGCGCCGTCCATAAATAAGTAGAAGCTTGCGACTCCTAATCCTTCAGAGCGGTTAAACATTTTTCCAGATGATTTTTCATTGTAGGCCCATACTGTTCCGGCACCAGCATCAAGAAGAACTGATGTGATAACAAGATCGAGTTTTATTCTCGCTTGCTCTATCACATCTCTATTTTTAATTTGCACGTTTAACTGATCAGCGCGATTGATTCCGCCAACTTTAAAATGCCCCCATCTAGAGTGGAATGGAATATTGTGATCAGGATAGTTTTCATTGATCACAGTAATAACATAATCTACGACTTCATCGAATTTTTCTGGATGATATTGAAAATGAGTTTTTCCATCTTGAGCTAATTTAAAAATGGCCTCTGCACTCTGACGAATCGCAGCTGGCGATAGCAAAAAATCCAAATCATTTTCAGCATAGTTATTTTCTCTATTCATCTATTGGTCTCCCCTTCACCTTTTGAAGATCATCACCTTTTTTCACTTCATCCGGAGTGAAATATCCTGCAGCTTTTTTTGCTTCGATCTCAACTTGAGCATCGGCCGGAATAAGTTCAGGTGGGATTTGAATGCGGTTTACAACTTCTATACCACTTTTTACGATGGCATCGTATTTCATGTTACTCATCGAGTGCAGATTATGAATTTTAGTAATTCCAAAAAATTGTAAAATATCCGGCATTAATTCCTGGAAGCGAGCGTCTTCAACACCAGCAACACATTCTGTACGACGGAAGTAAGTCGCAGCAGAGTCTCCACCTTGTTGACGTTTACGAGCGTTGTAGACAAGGAATTTTGTTACTTCACCAAGAGCACGCCCTTCTTTTCTGTAGTAAGCGATAATACCAACACCACCACGTTGTGCAGTTCTGGCAGCATCTTCGATTCCGTAAGTTAAGTAAGGTCTACATGTACAGATATCAGATCCAAATACATCTGAACCATTACACTCGTCGTGAACTCTACAAGTAAGTTCGATTTTAGGATTTGATAAATCATGTGGGTTACCAAAAATATAAACTGTAGTACTTCCGATTGGTGGAAGCATAATTTTTAAATCTGGACGAGTCACAAGCTCAGGAAACATTCCTCCAGTTTCCTGGAAAAGAATTTTTCGAAGCTCACCTTCATCAACACCAAGACGCTTTGCGATTCCCGGTAAATACCAAACTGGCTCTAAGGCAACTTTCGTAACCTTAACGTCCATATTTTCTTTAACAATTTTTCCATCGATTTTTAAACGTCCTGCTTGAATCGCCAGGTGAATTTCTGGTAGTTGTAAATGTGCTTGAGTTACAGAAATCGTAGGACGAATATCGTAACCTTCATCATAAAGTTTTTTGAAGTTGATTTGAACATCGAGTCCCCAGGGGTCGATTGAAACCATTTTGTCTGGATCAGACCACGATGGAAAAGGCCCGATTTTAACCGGACTTTCTGTGTTGTGCAGATCTGGTCTGTGATTTGTATCGTAAGAGCCTTGAGCAATTGAAAGCGCACGATAAACAGAATAACTTCCGCTGTGAGTTCCAATAGCATTTCTTTCTTTGATATCAGTCAGTGAACCGATAACTGGCCCACGTTCAGCTGGAGTTTTTGCTCCCCAGTGAATCACCAAGCTGTTTTTATAAAGCTGCTTTGAATGCGACGTTAATACAACGTGTGCCGATCTCTTAAATTTCTTTTCTGTAGTGTCTTCCATATACTTGCCTCTAAATTACGACATCCAATTGTTATCGTTTTGTTTTTCCCATTTAACTGTTACTTTTTTTACGTTGCTCCAGAAATCCAGTGAATGTTCACCCGTGATATCACCGTGACCAAACTTTGAAGCGTTGATTCCACCGAATGAAAATGGTTCGCGCGGAACCGGAACTCCAACATTCACTCCAACCATTCCTGAGCTCGCCATACGAATAACTTTTTCCGCCAATGCTCCACTTTGTGTAAACACTGAACATGCATTTCCATACTCAACACTATTTTCAATTTTCATTGCTTCAGAAATATCTTTGCAACGAATGATGCTGATGATTGGCCCGAAGAGTTCAACAACCGCAGCTTCGCTTCCGGGCAGAACGTTATCTAAGATCGTAGGTCCGATCCAGTTTCCTTCTTCCATTCCAGCTGGAGCTTTAGTCTTTCTTCCATCTAGGAGAATTTTTACTCCGGCCTTCTCAGCTCTATCAATCGCTGATCTTAAAAACTCAACCTGAGTTTTAGTAATGATCGCGCCCATTGATTCCCCTAGAACCATTGAGCTTGCTCTTTCAACAATTTTTTTAATATGTTGATCAACATCACCAACGGCCAGTAAAACAGAAGCGGCCATACAACGTTGTCCTGCACAGCCTGTAAATGAATCGCTGATACCTAAGCCGGCCAAATCCGGAGTTGCATCAGGAAGAAGCACTATATGATTTTTTGCTCCACCAAGAGCTAGCACCCGCTTACCTAATTGAGTTCCACGATCGTAAACTGCTTTTGCAATTTTTGTTGAACCAACAAATCCGATCGCCCTAACATTTTTATTATCGATGATCGCTTCAACTGCTTCACGAGTTCCCTGTAGAACCTGAAACAATCCATCCGGAAGACCAGCTTCTTTTAGTGCAGCTGCAATTCTTAAAGATGTTAAAGGAGTTTTTTCTGATGGCTTCCAGATATAAGCGTTCCCTAAAGTTAAAGTGATAGGAATTGTCCACATCGGAACCATGGCAGGAAAATTAAACGGAGTGATGTTCGCAACAACACCAACAGGCTCACGTCTGTATTCACAGCTTACACCACGAGACACTTCAACCCTTCCACCGATATCCATGTTCTGAAGTGAGATGGCGTATTCTAGGACTTCAATTCCTTTCATCAAACCAGCTTGCCCTTCAGCAAAACATTTTCCTGATTCAGAACTTTTTAAATGTGCGATCTCTTCAAGATCACGCAATAAAATATTTCTGAAATTAAACATAACTTTTGTACGTTCTTTCATCGGAACATCGGCCCATTCTTTTTGCGCCTTTGCCGCTGATTCACAAGCAGCGTCGACTTCACTCTTAGTTGAAGAATGCATTTCACCGATTTTTTTTCCATTGTACGGACTTACAATATCAATTTTCTCACCTAACCCATTCTGGAACTGGCCGTTCACAAAATTCTGGCAATTGATTACTTGAGTAGGAATCTTAACGTTCATGGACAACCTCTATGGGAGCTTATTTAAAAAATGATTAAAAAACGAAATTTTATGCCCAAACACAATGGATTTACCAATGAAAAATGCACATTTAATTCCTCATTAAGAAATTTCTTACCCGAGCGCGAAAAATTCTGCGTTTTGGTATGATGACTTTATGTGTATAGAAGAAAATCTTAATGTAAGAAGTAGTCAAAATGACCAGATTAAGGATTTAAAAAAAGAGCTTGAGAAAGCACTGGCCGTTATGAAAAACTATGAAGATATCATTGCTATATTAAAGCTGGAAAGCAGCAACAACCCTGAAAGTCGGCTATATTTTTCCCGACTATTTTGCTTCGTATAAATCTGCTTGATAATTTTCCGGCACCCTTTAATATAGATGAATGGACATTCGATTAATCACAGTCAAGGAAGACTTTGAGAAGGCGTATAGTATCCTCAATCAAAGAGAATACCCGCTGTCTTTTTATGAATATGCATTGAAGCATGATTCATATAGGAGCCACCAACTTTTAAAGTTGATAGGTGTCTTTGCGGACGATGAATGCGTTGGAACTATCAGCTATAAGATCACACTATGCCCTTATTTAGGCCAGATTCTAGAGATCAAGGAAATGCACCAGAAAAATATCAGAGGCCATAAAGTCATGATGGACTTTATTGACGAGATTGCTCACGATGAAAAGTGCAATGCCATTAAAATTTGCAAGAATAATGCTGAAAGATTAAATCACTCGGTGTTTGATCGTATGGAAAATTTTTTGAAAGGTCTTCTTCTCAACTAAATGTCTTTTATATCTCTTCGAAATTCAAAGACACATTTGTATCTTCAGATTTGAACTGAGCTGATTGATTGTAAAAAGATGTCACTGTCTGTGGTTTTCCGATCAATCTCTTCATTTCGTTAAAAATCTTCATATCAATTTGAACAGGATTAATTCTGTTTCCGTTAACCATGATATTTTTAAATTTTTTAAGACTAAAAACAACTTTATTAGTCAGTCCGCCTTCTGGCATGATGACAATGTCCTGTCCGTAGTTTGCAGAAATAGTTTTGATTGTTTCAATAGTCTGCGTTCCGATGATCTGGTGAATCTTCACTTTTAAATTTAATTCACTATGAGCTTTTGGTGAAAAGAAGGCTAAAAATCCAATAAATAGTAATCCTGCAGCTTTCATAAGATGTCTCCCAAAGTTGATCTCATCATTCTAAACAAAGTTAGCTAAAGGTGAAACCCGCGGTAATTTATACCGTGGGTCTTGGCAGTTTTTTCTTTTTTTTGGGAAAATAAATCGAAGCCACTATTGAAATTATTAGAAGTGAAAATATTACTGCTACCGAAGCAATTGTCGGTATGTGATACCAGGGTGTAATGATCATCTTTACACCGACAAATACGAGAATCCCCGACAGCGCATAATTGATATATTCAAACATTTCCATAATGCCATTCAAGGCAAAATAAAGCGAGCGAAGCCCTAAAATTGCGAAGACATTAGAAGTGAAAACGATATAAGGATCCGGAGTGATCGCGAGAATCGCCGGAATTGAGTCGACTGCGAAAATAATATCTGTCGTTTCAATCATTACGAGGACCAGAAACAGCGGAGTAAAATAATTTTTTCCTTTGTTGTGAGTTCTGAAATTCTGACCGTCGAGTTCAGGAGTAATATGCCAGAATTTTTTTACAAACCTAATCATTGGATTTGCTTCGATATCGATTGTCTTCTCTTCACCTCGAAGCATTTTAAGACCGGTGAAAATCAGGAAGCCTCCAAAAACATAAATCATCCATTCAAATTTCTGGATAAGAGCAACACCTGCAAAAATAAAAATGATGCGAAAAAATAAAGCTCCAAGCACGCCCCAGAATAAAACACGGTGCTGATACTGGGCAGGAATTCTGAAATAAGAAAAAATTATCGAGATGACAAAAATGTTATCTACACTTAATGCTTTCTCAATAAGATAGCCGGATAAAAACTCCAGCCCTTTTTGCTCTCCCATGCTGTGGTAAATCCATGCATTGAACATCATGGCTATCGAGATCCATACAGCGGTCCATGTCAATGACTCTCTAATGGAGACTTTGTGAACTTTTTTGTGAAAGACACCCAGATCAAGCGTTAACATGAAAGTAATGATAACAAAAAAAGCAAGCCATTCCCAAACTGAGTGAACTGCAAACATTAAAACTCTCTCCTGATTACATCACTAACGATTGCGGCATTTGATCTGAATCGAATTCTGTCTGGTACAGATGTCCTCTATCAGTCACAATCGCTACAGCGTAGTGGCCTTTAAAATTATTTATCTCTTTCACAACGACAACCTCTCCACCTTTTGACAGAACTAGCTGACAAAGATCATCAAGAACGTCGTCATCATGTGCGTTTACTTGTCTTGGAGTGATGAAAAGCTCACCTGTACGCTTGTTTATTGATCCCCATACGAATCTATTTTCAACAACAAACAGCTTGGTGATTTTACCTAAAACTGCACTTATGGCAATATCTTCGAGGTAAGTCACGGCCTGGTCTCTGCTCATGGCAATTTCCAGTTCTTTTATAGCACTCAGCTCCTGATGATCATAGTAAGGAGTAAGAATTTTATAAACTCTTTCACGAAGTTCAATTGATTTCATTTTTTCAACATTGCCAATAATTGCTTCATCTATCAGCATCGACTGACTCACAAGCTTTTTCATATGAGTAATATGATCTTTTACACCGGCAAGAACTATCGGAAGTCTGTAAGCGGCAAAAAGTTTATTCAACTCCTGAGAAGCGTTGAGAAAAAAATCTTTCGAGTCTTTTTTATTATTGCCGTCTATACCCGGCTCGTTTCTATATGAATCCAGCTTGATGAGATGACCACTGTTTTCAATCAGCACATTGATTACTCGCGAACTCATTGTAACAATAAAAAATCCGCGGACATTATTTTTAATTCTGATTAACGGCTTGATGTGATAGCTGTCGGCAACAACGACAAGGTCGGTGATTGAAGACTGCACACGGATAAATCCAACGTTACCATCGAAGCCTTCTTCTGAATAAAAAATAATAAATCCTTTATCAAATGCTTCAAGCTTCGCGATATAATCGATGTCTCTCATTTTTCTCATAAACTCATTAACGTATGAACGCGTATAGTCTTTAAGAAGATAAAACTCTGCTTTATTTAATAATTCCTTCCATCTTTCAATAATGGACTTCTGGTCTAAGATCGCCTCATCTTTTGATAAATAAAGTGAAATCATAGGTCCTTTGCTTGAGACATTTAGCATATTTAAATCTCTCACTGTAAGCTCTCTCATAAATCCTCCCTGGACTATTGATTAGTAGATCTTAGTCCATGGCGTCGTTTTAATAAAATTGATATTAAAGTAGAAATAGTTCGTTTTTTACGAAGTTCTTTCTTATAATGCTTTAACCAGGAGATAATATGAAATGGCTCAACTATCATCACCTTATTTATTTTAAAGAAATTGCAAATGAAGGAAGCATCTCAAAAGCTTCTGAAAAATTACTTATCGGACAGCCAGCTCTCAGTGCGCAATTAAAACAACTCGAAGAGCAGTTAGAAATTGAACTATTTGAAAGAAAAAACAGAAAACTGATTTTAACCGATGCCGGTAAAGTTGTTTTAAAATATGCCAATGAGATCGGCCAGCTCGGTCAGGAGATGCTGCAAGTAATTGCTGATAAATCTTACTCCAACAAAACTCCTTTTCGCTTAGGTGCTCTTGATAGTGTTCCAAAACAGATTGTCTGGGAGATCGCACAGAAAGCGAGAAGCTATGGCGATTGTTTCGTAAGTATTGTTGAAGGTGATCAGGAAGAATTAACTGAAGCACTCTTATCACGCAACATTGACTGCTTTATTTCAAATTATTCAGGTGATATTTCCCGCGATAAAAATATCAATAGTAAATCTTTTGTGAAGGCCTCTGTTTCAATCTATGGAGCGAAGGAATTCCTGAAATGCAAAAAGGATTTTCCTAAGTCACTCAACGGCCAGCCGATGATTCTTCCGACTCATCATTCGAAGCTTCGTCATGACCTGGATTATTTTTTTGATTCAAAGAAAATTAAAATCATCAGCGAACTTGAAACTCAAGATACGGCATTAATGAAAATTTTTGCTGCTCAGGGGGCAGGTCTTGCTGCTCTTCCAGATGTGGCCACTCAGGAGCAAATTCACAACCAAACCTTATATAAGATCGGCACTCTGCCAAATATTAAAGAAGAGTACTGGATCATCGGTTCGAAAAGAACTATTGATAATCCGATCGCTTCGAAGCTGATGAAGTTTATTTAGATTCGCTTGAAGGAATTAAGACTGAAAATAGTATTGATAAAGTAATAATCCCCAATACAACTCCCAATGAATAAAACGTTGGGATTGTATACCAGTGATCAATCAGCATCTTCACACCGATAAAAATCAGAACTATCGACAGCGCATAAGATAAAAATCTGAACAGCTGAACAACGCCTGCAAAGGCGAAGTACAACGATCTTAGTCCCATGATCGCAAAAATATTTGAAGTGTAGGCAATAAAGGCGTTTTTAGTGACTGACAACGTCGCTGGAATTGAATCCACTGCAAAAAGAAGATCAGTCGATTCAATAATAAGAAGAACTAAAAACAGCGGCGTAATATAACGAATCCCATTTTGAATCATGAAAAACTTTTCTCCATGAAAGTGTTCTGTCATTCGGAAATTTTTCTTCGCAAATTTATAAATGAAGCTCTCTTCCGGATTATGCTCTTCATCTCCGCCGGCCATAAGCATTTTAGCTCCGGTATAAATAAGAAAGGCACCGAAAAAATAGAGAATGAAATGGAATCTGTTGATTAGAGTCACACCGCCAACGATGAAAACGACTCTCATTACAAGTGCCCCTAAAATCCCCCAGAATAAAACTCTATGTTGAAAACGCTGCTCAACTTTGAAAAAGGCAAAGATCAAAGTCATGACGAAAATATTGTCGACACTTAAACTTTTTTCCAGCACGTAGGCCGTAAGAAATTCATAGGCCTCACGCTCACCGATAAAATGGTAAACGCTGTAATTAAAAATCATCGCCAGGGTAATCCATACTCCTGTCCACATCAGTGATTCTTTTACAGATACAACATGATTATTTTTGTGAAACACGCCAAGGTCCAGCGCTAGCATCACTAAAACAAAAACATGAAATCCAATCCACCAAGATATCTGAGAATCCAAACACTGCTCCTTAAATCCGTTGAAAACTAAAAAATTGTAAGCTAACTTTCATCATATGAAAAAAGAAATGCTCATTAGCGGCCTGATAGAAAAAGGATGGTTCCATCAAGAGCATTTTATGGACCAGAGTTTCTGCTTAGAGTTATTAAATGAAGCGAAGGAACTCCAATGGAAGAAGGCGAAAATCGGTACAGGCGCAAAGCGTTTAGAAGACAGTGAGATCAGAAATGACTCGATCTACTGGTTAGATGAATCAAACGACACTCTTTTACAAAGAAAATATTTAGAGCAGATGAAAGAGCTGATGGAGCTCATCAATCAGGAATTATATTTAGGATTGAAAGCATTTGAATGCCATTTTGCTCATTACTCGACTGCCGGGTTTTATAAAAAACATCTGGACCAGCATCAAGGCAGCAACAAGCGTGCCGTCAGTACCATTTTCTATCTCAACGAACCTTATGATGGTGGTGAATTGGTTATCTACAAAAAAGAGAATCCTGATCAAGAAGACTTCAAAATCAAACCCCACGCTGGAAGTTTTGTTTGCTTTTTGAGCAATCAAATTTATCATGAAGTATTACCCACAAATGGCGAACGTTATTCGCTGACCGGATGGTTCAGGACCTCCGTATTTTAGAACACCAGTGCAAATAAAAATTTTAGCGCAACTTATTTATTTTTTTGTCCGCATTTTAAATTTCACTTATCGTTATGAATTCGTGGGCCTTGATCATAAGAAAAAAGCGAAAGATACTCTTCCAAACAAAACATTTGTTTATGCTCTCTGGCACCAGAATCTGGTCGGCTCTATTTTCTCTCACATTGGCGAGCGCTTTACGATGGTTATTTCTGAATCAAAAGACGGAGAGCTGGTAGCAGTGACCTGTGAAAAGTTCGGACATATTCCATCGAGAGGAAGCTCTACACGAGGTGGAAAAAAGGCTTTGATTGAAATTGTAAAGACAGTCAAAAGTGGTGTGCCCGGAGCTTTGTCGGTTGACGGTCCCAAAGGCCCTGCAAAAATTGTCAAGCCCGGTGTAATTGAAATTGCCCGTCTTGCTGACTGCCCGATACTTCCACTCTCTCCCTATGCAAAAAGCTTCTGGTTTTTCGAAAAAAGCTGGGATCAGTTTAGAGTTCCTATGCCATTTACAAAAATTGTAGTGGTGATTGGCGAACCCATTTACATTGATAAAACATTAGATCGTGATCAGTACGAAGACATCGCACACAAGGTGGGTGATGCTATTAATAAAGGTGAAGAAGTCGCGAAATCAATTCTTTTTAAATCTTAATTTGAATAAAGATCATTGTTAAACTTCCACTGAATTACGGCCGCAAAACTTCAACAAATTTGGACATAAGAATTTAATCGATTCGTTTAACGTCTTCACCATTTAAATACTCCTCTTTATAGAGGACATAATTTTTATAGTGATTTCCGTACATCGAAATTTCTTCTGCTGTTAGAGGTCTTTTTATTACTGCAGGATTGCCCATGATCATACTCCCGGGCGGATATTTTTTTCCAGGAGGAACAAGACTTCCCGCTGCTACAACAGAGTTTGCGCTAATGTGAGCACCGTCCATTATCGTGGCCCCCATGCCGATTAAACAACTGTCTTCGATCGTGCAGCCGTGAAGTGTAACACTATGACCGATGCTGACATTTGCACCGATTGTAAGCGCGAAGTCTTTCGTCACATGAAGCATTGTTAAATCTTGTACGTTGGTATTTTTGCCGACACGAATGTAGTTAACATCTCCGCGGGCCACACACTGATACCAGATGTTCACGCCTTCTTCGAAAATAACTTTTCCAATAATGTCTGCTGATGGAGCCACGAAAACACCAGGTGCGAATTGCGGCTTGATTCCTTTGAAGGAATAAAGTGGCATACTACTTCACTGCTGCTGCGGCACCGTCTGCTTTAGCAGTTTCAGTACCTGGTTTCTTCCATGGAAGCTGAGAAACGTAAGCTGCAAGATCTTTCATATCTGCTGGTGAGAGGCCTTTAAGGATTGAGTTCATGACAAGGTTCACACGAATTCCGGCCTTCATTTCTGTAAGTTGTTTTTCAACATACCAATCATACTGCCCGCCGATGTGCGGAGCTTTTTGAGAAGTTTTACCTTCTCCACCTTTACCGTGACAAGAAATACATTGATTAAATAATTTATGACCAGAAACAAGTTGAGGAGTATTTAAATCAACAACCGGTGCGTATTCTTTAACTTCTACTTCAGCAACTACTTCAACTTCTTTTGGAGCTGTCAGTTCGTGAATGAGCTCAGTTCTTTTTTCGTAAGTAACTTCTGTCTTATGAAGATCGAATTTATCATTTGATACTGGAAGAGATTTATATGAAAATAAAGCAAGTGTTAAGATGAATCCTGTAATAACACTTAAAAATACGATCAATCTTGTCATGACTCTCCCGCCTTCGAGATTAGAAATTAAATATCCGTTTAAGATTGAAATTATAGGTTATTTTAAAAAACTTGGCAATTTTATATGCCTTGCAAAAGAAGTTTTTCTAGTGATCCAAGATCTTTTATTTCAGTGAGCAGTTTCAAATGATCAGTCTTTATAAAACCTTCACTCTGAGAATGCTTTAAATAAGACAGCAGCGAGTCATAAAAACCATCGAAGTTAAAAATATAACTCGGCTTCTCATGATATTTTAATTGAGTCCAAGTGAGCACTTCAAACATCTCGTCGAGAGTTCCCATCCCACCCGGCAGACTCAAAAAAGCGTCCGCGCAGTCATACATCATTTGTTTTCTCTGGTGCATATTTTCTGTAACGATCAATTCAGACAGTCCATTGTGGGCCACCTCATAGTGCACTAACGCGCGAGGAATAACTCCTGTTACATGTCCGCCATTTTTTATTACGCTGTCAGCGATGGCACCCATAAGTCCGATTGAAGCTCCACCGTAAACAAGTCCAATTTTATATTGAACAAGCAGTTCGCCGATTTTTGTTCCGAACTCTATATATTTCGTCCCCTGCCCTGAAGCAGATCCGCAGAAGATGCAAAGTTTTTTCATTTTGAGCGCCCTTTATCGAAATAGAAAAAGTATTCCTTATTTCCATTTTTGCCGAGTATCGGTGATTCACACTGGCCGGCCAGAAAAAAATTCTGAGCAGCACACCATTCTTTCATTTCATGAAGCATGACTAACCTATGTCCTTCACTCTTCACAATTCCGTTATTATCGAGACCGGACGGCCCAACTTCAAACTGCGGCTTCACAAGTGCCACAATTTTTCCGTCAGCTTTCACAAGATCAAAAATATTTTTTAAAACTAATTTAAGTGAAATAAAAGAAAGATCAACCACAGCTAAATCAACTTTTTCTTTTATTTCAAAAGGAAATTTAATATTCACACCTTCGTGATTCTCTACTCTGGAGTCCCCTCTCAGGGTTTGAGCTAATTGATCATGACCGACATCAAGACATAAAACTTTTTTAGCCCCCGACCTCAAAACATAATCAGTGAATCCACCGGTAGAAGCTCCGACATCAGCAACATATATTCCTTCGACGTTGATTTCAAAGCGAGCGAGTGCTCCTTCAATTTTATGAGCGCCACGGGAAACATATTGAATATCTTTTCTCACTTCCAACCCCTCACTTGAAACTTGCTGTGAAGCTTTCTCAACTTTCTTGTTTTGATAAAAAACGACGCCTTCTCCAATAAGTAGCAATGCCTGCGATCTAGTCGACGTTAGTTTTGCTTCAACCAAAACTTTATCGGCACGATCCTTAATCATAATGAAACTGGAGTAATAACAATTTCTATCTGCTCTTCGTTACGTTCCTGATGTGTGATAGTTTTAGTCTGGCCTAAATAAATATCTAAATTAGGTTCATTGAAAGTTTTCACGATTTTCCCGGCGATATTGTAAAGATCCCCTTTGATGCGCACGAAACCAGAAGGCCCGTACTCATGAACACTTTGAACATAAAAAGCAGAGATGTCGGCCTTAATCCCGTTTTTCATCTGGATTAGAATATGCTCTTTTTCATCCACTGACTGAATAGAATGTTGCTCTGTAGACAAGAAGAAACCTTTCCCGATTCCTTTCTTATAAATAAGGCTCACTTTCAGGCCAATTTTTGCTTCAGCAGCTGTAGTGAGGGCCAGTAAAATTGCAATCAGTAAAATTCTCATATGCTAAATTCTAAAGGATGACACTAGGACGCACAATCACTTTATCATTGAAAAAAATAATTTCTAACGATATAACTTA
>JACMRM010000098.1 GCA_014376445.1 Bacteriovorax sp.
ATTGCGAAAATATGGAGAAAAGATTTTGCTATGAATTTATGATCCGGTTCCCAATGAAATAAATATCGGTTTAACATCTCTTTCTTATCCTAACGATGAAACTTACCTTGCCGTTTTTGCCCACGAAATTGGTCATGCTTTTGATCTATGCCGTTGGGGAGCTTTTTTTGATGGCCCTTGGCCTTTTGAAAAAGTCGGCGAGTGTCTGAGGTCAGACAAAAGTGTCGGAGCTAAAAAAAGAGATGACAGTAGAATGGATGAATTTATAAAATTAGGAAAATTAACTCCGGATCTTGTTAATGCCCTCAAAGCAAATTCAACTTGTAATAAGCTCGTTTACCCCGGAAAAGGAATTCAGGCTGATCAGCTGCCAGAATCATTTGCAGACTGGTTTTCAGCAGAGGTAATCTCTAAAATTAGAAAAATAAATGTTAGAAAATGAAGATTAGATTTATGTGAAGCAAAAACGTTGAGTGATGGAAGCTCTTATTCTGACAATCAGTCTCGTCAGGATAAGATTTATTTTGCAAATCCCAGAATTAAAGCAATGTTTATGACGTTTAATATTAAATCTGATGAAAACTATTGCTCACTCTAAAAACTACTCATTTCCTCTGATACAAGTAAGCCCTGAGAAGTCTTTTATGCCAGCAGCAGAAGAAACCTGAAAGCTTGAAGTGAAACTATCGCCAGGATTACCAAAGCTTGAATCTTTGATTGTAAGCTTAAGTGAAGCTGCCGGGGCCGTTGTATTCGCTGAGATGACGGTATCAAAAGTAGCTGAGGTGCGAATATTTTGTGCCATCGTATTAAATCCATTACCAACAATTTTCATTTCAGAAGGCGAGCCAGTTAGGTCAATGGCAAACCCTGCCCCTGTGCAGCTGTAGATGCTTGCGAAACTTAAAGTTGGAACTAGAGCAAGAGCGATAATTAAAGTTTTCATAATGTTTCCCTAATAAGAAATAGTAATATGGTTATTTGAATAAGTTATATCTTTAGAAATTAAATTCTTCTTTAAAAAATACATTAGAAGCTTTACAGATGTAAAACCTAATGGAAGTTTGGTATCAGTGACATTAATTATTAACTGTCTTTTAGCTTGATCCAGCGAACCGTTTCCATAAATTGAGACTCTTGAATTGAATCCCAGGACTTTTACGTCTGCCTGAATAATCATGACACCCATCGCAGAACTGACAGCAATCTTTTTAATTGAACTTCCGTTAGCATCGTCTGACCTGGTGCTTTTCACTTCTCCAATTGAAATTCTAGCATAACTTAAACAATCATTTAAAACCTGAGTCAGATCCAAAACATCGGTGTCAGTTTCTTTTTTGCAGTTTAACAATAAATCATTAATATATGTTGTTGAGGCAGCATCTGATAGCGCACCATTGTTGAGTGTAAAATAAAGTATTTTATCTTTAATTGTTATGTCTTTGATATCCAGATTGAAGTTACTTTTTTCTTTTTTGTCGGTAATATTCGCTTTTAACGGAGTAACTTTTAAGCGATTTAAGCAGTCTTTTTGAATTTTATTGAAGTTTAATTCCGTTAGTGTCGGATCCTTTGCACAGTCAACATTTAAGTCACTGGCCGTAATAAAATAAGAATCATTACTGATGGATTGTGCTGTATTTAAACTTAGTAAAAGCTTATTAGAACGAATATCTATGCTTTTAAGTTTTGTCTTGATGACTGTTTTATCACCTGTGAACTGATTGCTTGATTTTAACTCTAACGATGCAAAGTCTGAAGCAGATTTATAAGTACCATTCAATGTAAGATAGTTCGTACAGTTTTTCATTAAGTCCGTTGCAGGAGCGTCTGCAAGACCATTATTTGGACTCTGGCAATAAAGTCTGAAATTATCCATTTTGAGGTCAGTATCAGCATTCACAAACTTTAAAGACTCACCTGAAAGATTTAGCTGGTTATCATCTAAAAGAAGTTTAGAATTTTTTAACTCTATAACATTGATAGCATTAAAAAGACTCTGATCATCAAGAGTAAAACCGTAATTACCAAATTGTGTAGTGAAGCCTAAGAAAGTAGGACGAATAAATATTTGAGAATCAAAGTAATTATTAACATTATTGATGTTTAAAATAATCCCGTTGTTATTGACATTGGCACTTTTAAAAACCAGACTTCCGGCCTTACCAACACCTTTTACCGGTTTTAAGAAATGAAGGTCATCAATCGTTAAATCGACAGACAATTTATTTTCTGCGAAGGAAATAACAGGCAATAATAATAGCGCAAGAAATAGGATATTTTTCATACGTGCACCCAATGAGAATTTCGGGGACAGTAACAAAAAAAGAATAAAGGCAGGGAAGGTCTGTAAAAATTACAGAGCCACCTTGGGAGAGGGCAAAACTGTCGAATTACTTTATAGATATATCTTTATTATAATCGGTAGGAAAATTGCTGTTGTAAATATTATCATCGTCAAAATATAAAATATCATTTTTTCTCTGGAATCAATTTTGAATCTCAAGTAAGCAGTCTTCAGGCCATGTTTAAAATAATACATAGCTAATAAATTTATAAAGAAAGCAGAAATACCAATAATTGATAAAGCAAATGAAATTAAAAAAAGAGCGATGTGTGGCAAAAATAATTTATAACCAACAATCGAGATTATAAAGAGTATCAAAAATAAAAGCCCGATTTTGATACCCTTCTTTAATGCCTCTGGATTTTCCGGGATTTCTTCAGGGCGAAAAGTTGCTATATCCAAAAGTTGTTTCATATAACTTTTTTGCATATTACATTTTCTCAGGTGGAGTAATCCCTAAAAGATACAAACCCGTTTTAAGAGTATCGGCAAACGCTGTAAGCAGACTTAAGCGTGCAGCTCTAAGGTCTTCAGTCTCTGCCTTCATAACCGAAACTTCAGTGTAAAAACGGTTGTACGCTTTACATGTAAAGAAAAGGTGATTGGCCAGAGTTGAAGGACGATAGTTTTCACAGGCGTTGATTGTAACCTGATTGAAATCGTATAAGTGTCTCATTAAATCACGTTCTGATTCGTGAGTTAGTAAATCAATGTGAGTTAAACTTCCTTTTAGTCCCTGCTCAGTTGCTTTTCTCAAAATTGATTGCGTACGCGCGTAGCTGTACATTAAGTACGGCCCTGAGTTTCCTTCGAATGAAACCCACTCTTTCGGATCAAAAACAATTTCTTTGTTTGGATCTGCCTGAAGCATTCCATATTTTATCGCACCGACTGCGAGCTTATGAGCAGTGTCTTCTTTTTGCTCTTTAGACCATTCAGTAGAGTATTTTTCCAGATAAACATTAATTTCTTCAACGACCAAATCAATTAACTGAAAAAAAGTAAACGCGTTACCTGCACGTGAAGACATCTTTCCGTCAGGACGAACTACCATCCCGTAAGATAAGTGGTAACACTGGGACGCTTGAGGGAATCCCATTTTTTCCAGGGCATAAAATAATTGCTTGAAGTGAAAATTTTGTTCACTACCAACAACGTAAATATTTCTGTCGATGTCAAAGTCATTAAATTTAACTTTTGCAAGTGCCAGGTCTTTTGTGATGTATGGGGTAGTCCCATTAGATTTCCTTGCCATAAAGAAGCCCAGCTTCTTGTCTGCCATATTAAATCCAACAGCACCTTCATCAACAACGAATAAACCTTTTTTCATGTATTCAGCAACGATGGACTGTGAAGCTTCGCTCACTTCAGACTCATAGAAGAAGTGATCAAATTTTACATCCAGCCATTTATAAATTCTGTTGAAGTCATCAAGGCAGTACTGTCGAGTCACTTTCCATGTCTCGTAATATTTTCCACTTTTACTTTCAATCGCTTTTAAAATTTCCGAAACTTCAGTTTTGTAAGTTTCAAAGGAAGTCGTACCGTTTAATTTATCAG
>JACMRM010000099.1 GCA_014376445.1 Bacteriovorax sp.
AGAACGACGTACGTTTCCAGTTACTAGGTGGACGTTTCGTTGGTGAGCCAGCTCTTCTTCGTTTTTATATTCTTCACTGTGTATTTATCCCGCTTGTTGTTGGGGTTTTAATTGCAGTTCACTTTTGGAGAGTAAGAAAAGACGGTGGGATCTCAGCTCCGCTTTAAGTGTTACAAAAACTATTAAGGAAAATAGAAAATGTTAAAAGAACTTATCAACCATCTAGCAGAGCCGATCGTGTCTTTTCCCATCGCGACTTTTTTGTTTTATCTAATGATAAAATATTACAAGACGTTCGGGACTAAGAAGTTTGCCGTCTGGTTCACTATCCTCTCGATCCCAGTATTGATATTTTTCTTCGCTGATCCGAATTTCTACCTGATTATCAAGACTCCGGATAATGTACCTATCGGTATTCTTCTAATAATGGTTGCGTTTTTTACATGGTTCACTTTGCATAAAGCAGCAATCAACGACACTAGAATGGAGCAAGGGCTGGAGCCTGTTGAAGCAATGCCTGAAAACAGAGAAAAAGTCTGGTCATGGCCTAACCTTGTATACACAGAATTATTTGCCATCATCGCATGTACTGCTTTCTTGGTTGTATGGGCGATTGTTTTTAAAGCTCCACTTGAAGAATCTGCCAACCCTACATGGGCGCCGAACCCTGCGAAAGCTCCTTGGTACTTTTTAGGTCTACAAGAAATGTTAGTTTACTTTGATCCTTGGATGGCGGGAGTTGTTCTTCCAGGTTTAATCGTAGCAGGGCTTATTGCTGTTCCTTATATTGATACAAATCCAAAAGGAAACGGTTACTTCTGCTTTAAAGATAGGAAGTGGGCGATCATTGCATACATGTACGGTTGGTTAGTTCTTTGGATCTACCTGATTATCGTCGGAGTATTTCTCCGAGGTCCGAACTGGACATTTTATGGGCCATTTGAATACTGGGACTTCCACAAAATTGTAGCTGAATTCAACATCAACCTTTCTGAATTTATTTGGATTAAAGGTCTTGGTATTGGAATGCCAAAAAACCTAGTAGTTAGAGAGATCTTCGGAATCATTCTAACGATTGCATATGTTGGTTTTATTCCAGTATGGGTTGCTAGAGCAACAAGTTTTGGACGTAAATTTTTCATCGACCTTGGGCCGATTCGTTACTACCTTTTCATGACTCTCGTCGTAGTTATGATGAGCTTGCCGATAAAAATGGTTCTTCGTTGGTTATTTAGTTTGAAGTACATTATAGCGCTACCGGAGTGGGAATTAAACTTATAATGGTGTGCGAACAATTTAAGAATTAACTTTAAGATTTTAAATTAAGGATTATTGAAATGAGTGAGAATAATAAGGAACCGGGAATGGCATATAATATGTCAAAACTCCACAAGGTCATGGCGATCTTATCCTTCATATTTTTCGTAACAACTATTTGGGTTTTTTTGGATGACTATTTGAGGCCTTGGAAAGGGTATCAAGTAGAGGCCCAAAAAATTCAAAGACGTCACCTCGACGCTAAAATTGCAGAAGCTTCTAAAAATATCGATGCAAAAAAACTTGCTGATATGAAAGCTCGTCTTGCTAAGGGTGAAGAAATTGTAGCCTCTAGAAAAGAGCAGATCGCAAAAGCTGAAAAAGAAAAATCAGCGTTAGCTGCAAAAATAAAAGCTCAATCGATTGTTAACGGAGTTTTGAATGGTCAAGTTGGAGCGAGTAACTTTAACTTCGAAACGGCTGAAGCCCACCACCAGGATAAAGCTGTTGAGAAAAATTATAAAAATTTAGCTGAGCTTAAAGTTGATTTCTTTAAAGGGAAAGACAATTTAAAAGCTTTCCAGGCAGAATTTAAAGATGTCGAAAATAAGATTGCTGACTTAAACAAGGAAGTTTTCGATACCCAAAAAGAAATCAAAGATATCACAAATATTTTAGAGCTTTTAAAAATGGCTCACGCTCAAACAGACATCAGTCCAGTTTTTGCTTTGAGAAACCTTCCGTTCATCGATTTCATGGATCCAACAATCAGGATTCGTCAGATCGTTGTAAACAACCTTGTTGACGACAGATATTTCAGACAAGTTCCAAAAGTAGATCGTTGTATTACATGTCACACCTTTATCGATCAGCCAGGATTTGAAAAGGAAGTGAACCCATACAAATCTCACCCTCGTTTAGATGAGATGGTAGGCCTTGAATCAAAACATCCTATGAAACAAATTGGATGTACTTCATGCCACGGTGGAGAAGGTCATCGAGTTAACGACTTCACATCAATTGCTCACATGCCAGATTCAGAAAAACAAGAAAAAGAATGGATTCAAAAATACAGCTGGAAAGAGCCTCATCATATTCCATCTCCGATGCTTCCCAAATCGCAAACTGAAGCAAGCTGTGTAAAGTGTCACCAAGGTGTTGAGCTAGTACCTGGAGCTACTGTATTGAATGAAGGTATTTCTTCAATGGAGAAGTACGGATGTTTTGCTTGTCATAAAATTGAAGGAAAACAGCATAAGAGAAAAACTGGTCCTTCACTTCTGAAAATTGCAGCGAAAGTTAATAAAGAATGGTTTAAGTCATGGGTATGGGAGCCTCGCTCTTTCAATAAACATACAAAAATGCCTGCCTACTTTAGACAGTCGAACAATTCCAAACCTGAGTTCGTAAAGTTGAACATTGCTGAAGTAAATGCAATGGCCGAATACATCTGGGACAAGTCAAAACCATATGAGCCGAACGAAAAATACCACGGTGGTAACGCTGAAAAAGGGAAAGAGCTAATTTCACAAATCGGATGTCTTGCTTGTCATGGCGTGGATGGTTTAGAAGAGCAATCAAATGCAGTTAAGGCCTACACTGGCCCTTGGCTTTCAGGCATTGGATCAAAAGTTAGCCCGGACTGGTTAGTTTCATGGATCAAAAAGCCATGGCATTATCAGGAAGACACAGTCATGCCGTCACTTCGTTTAACTGACCCAGAAGCGCAAGACATTGCAGCCTATTTATTAACTTTAAAAAACAAATCTTTTGAAGAATTAGTATTCTCACCTCTAGATAAAAAAGATCGTGACTGGCTACTTGCCGACTACCTTTCAGCATTTGATACAAATGCAAGTGCTGCAGCGAAAGTGGCAAAAATGGATGACCGTGAAAAAACTCTAGACCTTGGTAAGAGATCGATTGGAAAGTATGGGTGTTTCTCGTGTCACAACATTGAAGGATTTGATGGATATGCTTCTATCGGACCAGAGCTGACAAAAGAAGGGTCGAAACCAATTACTCAATTTGG
>JACMRM010000100.1 GCA_014376445.1 Bacteriovorax sp.
CGGGGTGTAGCGTAGCTTGGTATCGCGCCAGCATGGGGTGCTGGAGGTCGTGGGTTCAAATCCCGCCACTCCGACGAATGCTACTCCAAATAGCATTAAAAGCCTTCAAATCTTACGATTTGAAGGCTTTTTTATTTTTCTTCAATCAATACAAGTCATACAATTTCAAACAAAATGTGCCCTATTCGGTGCCCCATTTTTTCAATTAGATTTGGGGCACAAATTAGGTTTAAGTTCTTGCAATTCAGCTATTTGATTAATAAAAATTAGCGTGAATTGCGATTGTTTGTGTACCCCAAAATGGAAGGGCACAAGAAATGAAACTAAATGCACCTAAAAAGTTGAAGAAAGTATGAAAACCACAAACACCTTTGGAATCATTTTTTATCTCCGCAGATACAAAGCTAAAAACGGAAAAGCACCCATCTATGCACGAATTACCGTTGATGCTGTTCGAGTAGACATCTCCATAAAGATGGATGTAGAAATAGAATCCTGGCATGTGGGCAAAGGAATGGCCAAAGGAAGTAAGCCAGAGATAAAATCTCTAAACAACTATTTGGAACAAGTGAGGGCCAGATTAGTAGAATGCTATCAGGAACTGCATATCAAAAAGCAGATTATTACCGCAGATGCAATCAAAAATCTGTACATGGGAGTGGAAGAAAAGCAACATTCTTTGTTAGATCTTGTCGAATACCATAACAATTACGAAAAGCAACGTTTGGAATGGGGATCAATCAAAAATCATTTCACAACCCAAAAGTATATTTCCCGATTTTTAAATGAGCAATTAAAAGTGAAAGATATTTTCCTTTCACAGCTGCACTACAAATTTTTAACAGACTTTGAATTGTTCCTCCGGAACCAAAAGCCTAAAGGTTTACTAAGAGCCTGCAACAATAACACGGTCATGAAACACATTGAGCGCTTAAAGAAAATGGTGAACATGGCCGTTAATAATGAATGGCTAGAAAAAGATCCATTCGCCAAGTTCAAGAAAACTTACACCAAATACACTAGAGGTTATTTAACTCAAGAAGAACTGGAAGCTATTGAGCAGAAAGAATTCTCAATTGCAAGGCTTCAGCAAGTAAAAGATCTTTTTGTATTCAGCTGCTACACTGGTTTAGCTTACATAGATGTAATGAAACTCACACCCTCTCATCTTCGAATTGGTATTGATAAAGAATATTGGTTATTCACTTCCAGGGAGAAAACGGACACGAGTGTTAAAGTGCCTTTGTTACCAAAGGCATTGGAGATTATTGAGAAATACAAAGATCATCCTGCAAGCCTTGCGCATGGAACCATTTTCCCAAGTATTTCAAATCAACGTTTGAACAGCTACCTTAAGGAGATCGGGGACCTTTGCGAAATCGACAAAAACTTAACATTTCATCTAGCCCGCCACACCTTCGCAACTACCATTACTTTAACAAACGGTGTTCCCATAGAGACTGTGAGCAAAATGCTCGGGCACAATAGTATTCGTACAACTCAGATTTATGCAAAAGTTGTTGAACGGAAAGTAAGTGATGATATGCAGATTTTAAGGCAAAAAATTGGAGCTCCAACAATTATAAACATGAATCATGATA
>JACMRM010000101.1 GCA_014376445.1 Bacteriovorax sp.
TGCTGAGAAATACTTAAAATAATTAATTAGATTTTATTAGGAGTTACTTATATGGCACACAAAAAAGCCGCCGGGTCCACAGCTAACGGTAGAGATTCAAATCCAAAAATGCGTGGAACTAAAAAATACGGTGGAGAAGCAGTTATCTCTGGAAACATCATCGTACGTCAGAAAGGAACAAAACTATTCCCAGGTACTGGAGTAGGAATGGGACGTGATTTTACAATTTACGCAACTACAGAAGGAGTTGTTAAATTCACTCACTACACGAAACACAAAAAGCTTGTTTCTGTAGTTCCAGCTTAGTTTTTTCTAGGCATATTAACTAAAAGTGTTATAAGGGAATCCATATGGATTCCCTTTTTTTTTGTGTGGTCTCCAGTTAGGGTAAAATGCGATTTATAGACGAAGTTAAAATCACAGTTATTTCAGGTCATGGCGGTCCCGGGGCAATTACTTTTCGTAGAGAAAAGTCGATTCCTTTTGGTGGTCCAGACGGAGGCGATGGCGGCCACGGTGGTTCAGTTATTTTAATTGCTGATGAAAACATCAACACGCTGATTAACTTCCGCGGTAAAAAAGTTTTTAAAGCAGAAGACGGTGAGCCTGGGGCAGGAAGACAACTCAACGGTAAAGATGGCCTTGATTACGTTCTTCCTGTTCCTGTTGGAACAATCGTTAGAAATGCAGACACAGGCGCTTTAATCGCCGATTTAAAATATCATGATGAGCAAGTTGTTATCGCTGAAGGTGGTAACGGCGGACGTGGAAACATCAACTTCAAATCAGCAACCAATCAGGCCCCAAGAATTGCTCAGCCGGGTCTTGAAGGTCAGGAATTAATTTTAGATCTTGAGCTTAAACTTATTGCAGATCTTGCATTAATCGGATTACCAAATGCTGGTAAGTCCACATTGATCTCTGCGATCTCTGCTGCTCGTCCTAAAATTGCAGACTACCCATTCACAACTCTTGAACCAAACCTGGGAGTGGTAACGATGGGAGAAAGATCATGGGTTGTCGCTGACATTCCAGGATTGATCGAAGACGCATCCATTGGAAAAGGTCTTGGAGTAAAATTCTTAAAGCACATTGAAAGAACTTCTGCGCTTGTTCACTTAGTGGATGTGTCGTGGTGTCTTGATGAATTCGAAGCTTTCGAGCAATACGTTGTTGTTCGTACAGAGCTTGAAAAATACAGCGAAGATTTAGCACTAAAGCGCGAGCTGATTTGCTTAACAAAAATAGATGCAATGACTGAAGAAGAAATTAAAAAGTTTCAGGATTTCTTCGAACAACAATTAGATAAGAAAGTATTAACAATATCTGGTGTCTCTGGAAGAAATATTGATGAACTGAAATCTTTAATGATTAAGTGTATTGATATAGGAAAAGTCGCCAAAAAAGAAAAAGAAAAGGAACGCGCTAAATCTATTATGAATGAGATTTACGTTGTGGATGAGGACTAAAAATGAATCATGATTATGTAAATAAAGAAGTCTCTGCGATCATCGCAGACAAAAACCTTGAAGCTCCATTAAACATTGCCATGGCGTCTGCCTGGATTATGGGCAATTTTAAAGGGTTAAACCTTAAAATTTTAGACTTGCGCAAAGTATCCGGCATCTCAGATTTTTTCGTTATTGGTTCAGCATCAAACCCGACTCAGGCAAGTGCAATGGCCGAAGAAATTTCTTCACAAATGAGACTTAATAACATTGAAGCTCTTTCAAAAGAAGGTCTTAAAACAAATACAGACTGGATCCTACTGGACTACGGTGACATTATTGTTCACGTTTTCCATGAGCCATCACGTACTGTTTACGATCTTGAGCATCTATACAAAAACGCAATCTCAGTTGATATCCCTGAATCGTACTACTTCTCTACTCCAGAAGATGAGAGAAAAGGAAGCAACGACAGTGGAAGAAACTACTTCTAGGTTTTCGGTTAAAAATGAGAGATCTTCATTTAATTGTTGTTGGTAAACTTAACGATAAAAATATTGAAGATCTCGAAAATGTTTATTTTAAACGATTAACATCTCCTAAGATTTATATTTATGAAGCTCGTGCTCATTCAGAAGATCGAGCACTTGAAGCTAAAGAAGTTCTTACAAAAATTGATGACATTTCTAAGACTGAAAATCCCTACGTTGTTTTGATGATGGAGAAAGGTAAGCAGTTTACCAGCGTGGATTTTTCAAATTGGCTTTCTGGGATAAATGAACGTCAGAGTGTGGTGTTTGTAATTGGTGGGGCTTCAGGACACGGCGAGGAAGTGATCAAGCGTGCGCATTTTAAACTTTCATTATCAGAACTGACTTACCCGCACAAGCTGGCCCGGCTGCTTTTAGTGGAGCAGATATATCGTGCTCAAACGATTGCGGCCGGGCATCCGTATAACAAGTAATTTGTGATAATTAAAAGCTAAGTGGGATTCTGTAGATTGAAGAAATTTCTTTCTCACCCGCTTTGCTCGTCTTCACATCAATTTCACTATACTTATTCATGTTAGCGTCTTTCATATCGCATACAAAAAAAGCAATTTCTTTAACACAGCTTACCGGAACTTCATTCAATCCTTTAAGTGCCATTTTTACAGTGGCCTTTGTAGTTGGAAGCGGCTTAAATCCTGTATCAAGGAAAAAAAGTTTAATCACATTTTTTTGCGCAACAAGCTCTATATGGTATGTACCAGGCATTCTGATGTAACCATTATTTGGTCCTGGTTTATTCATTCGGTGGGCCAAAGCGTTGCTTGAGAGAAATACTGTTATTAATAATGTCACAAATGTAGCTTTCATAGCGTATTCCTTTTGTTAAAATCCTATGTAATCTCATTTAGTATACGACGATAAGGAGTATTTGTGACTATCAATAAATCTATAAATTTAAAAGTTAACGGTATGCACTGTGGTGGATGCGCAGGAAAAATTAAAAAAAGTCTTAATGAACTCAACATCGATCACACTGTAGATATCAATGTTGAAAGCGGGAAAGTTAGTATTAAATTTAATTCTGAACAAAGCACTATTGCTGTCCTCAAAAGCAGTGTTGAAAAGGCCGGGTTTCAGGTCGAATCAATTGAACTCGAATAATTTAACTTTCAAAATTGAAGGAATGACCTGTGCTTCATGTTCAGGAATTATTGAAAAAGAAGCGCGCCAGCTGTCTGGTGTGGAAACTGTTGTTGTAAATTTTGCAACTGAGACTGCAGAATTTAAAGTGGGAGGCAATTTTGATCTGGAAATGCTTCATGCTCTTTTAAAAAAACTTGGGTATCGTGCAATTGATCCGAATGCCGCCGATTCAAAAAATAATGAATCAGTGTTTAATATAGATTTTTATCGTGCTCTCATTGCAGTTTTACTGGCAGCGCTCACTATGTTTTTTGCAATGGTGATGATGAACAACATTTTTCAGGCAGTGCTTACCACTATTCTGGTTTTTGGATTTGGTCTTCCTTATCTCAAAGCTGTTTTCAGATTTCATTCAAACATGAATACGTTGATTGGTCTGGGAGTTTTAAGTTCATACTTATATAGCTTTTACCTGATGATGACTTCGCCGCACGGACATACCTATTTTGAAGGCGGAGCCTTCATCATCGCCTTCTCGCTTGTCGGGCACTACCTTGATGGTATTGCCAAAACCAAGGCCCGTAATAATTTAAGTTCACTTTATAAAATGCAGATTAAGTTTGCTTCAAAAATAGTTGATGGAAAAGAAGTTAATACGCCGGTGATTGATATTAAAACCGCTGATGTTATCCGCCTGCGTCCGGGAGAAAAATTTCCGCTGGATGGAGAAATTGTTGAAGGTGAAACCCATGCAGATGAGTCGATGCTTACAGGTGAATCCCAGGCCATTGCAAAATCAAAAGGCTCGAAAGTTTTTGCGGGTAGCTTGAATCTTGAAGGATCTGTTACGATAAAAATTACTTCGACACTTCATAATACTTTCATTTCCGGCATTGTTCAGTTTGTTGAGAAAGCACAGTTAAATAAAGCTCCGATACAAAAATATGCTGATCGTATTGTGAGATTTTTTGTGCCTGTGATTCTATTGATTGCGGTACTGACATTTATCGTCTGGCTGATGATAACGCATGATATGAGCTTGTCTTTAACTCATATGATTACTGTTCTGGTAATTGCCTGCCCTTGTGCTCTAGGGCTCGCTGTTCCAATGGCAATTATGCTTTCCACTAGTGAAGCTGCAAAAAGTGGGCTGCTCATAAGCGGCGGGGACGTGATTGAAAAAGGGTCTCATATTGATACAATTGTTTTTGACAAGACTGGAACACTGACTGAAGGCCATCCTGAATTAACTGACATTGTTTTGTTTGATAGCTCTGCCAATGCTGATGAACTTTTAAAACTTGCAGCTACTTCGCTTCAGTACTCCACTCACCCTCTTTCACAATCCATTGCCAATGCAGCAACAAAAAAGAATATAGAATTGAGTGATCCTGATAAATTTAAAAGCTTAACGGGTCTTGGTGTGACTGCAGAAATTAATAAAAAACAGATGGCCTTGGGAAATGCTGATTTATTAAGACAGGAGAATGTTGAGGGAATAATTCCTGAATCATTTTATAAGCAGCACATCGGCAGTTTTGTTTTTATGTCAGTGGATAAAAAATTAGCAGCAGCTTTTGTGATTACTGATCCTGTGAAGAAAGAAGCTGCTCAGCTTATTAAGAAACTTCATGAATTAAAAATCAAGGTGTGGATGTTAACTGGTGATCACATCGGTATTGCCAATAAAATCGGTGCCGAACTGGGGATTTCATCGGATTTTATCCGTGCTGGTGTGAAGCCTGTTGGTAAAGCAGATTTTATTTCAGAACTTCAGGCGAAGAATTTTAAAGTTGCAATGATTGGTGACGGCATTAACGATGCTCCTGCATTAGCTCGTGCAGATTTATCAATTGCGATGAGTAATGGCTCTGATGTAGCACTGGAGGCAGCTGAAGTGTCTTTGCTTGATGGAAAAATTTTACTTGTCGGGGATTTTTTTGCGAGATCAAAGAGAACAATGAGAGTGATTAAAGAGAATCTTCTTTTATCATCGTTCTATAATATTTTATGTATTCCACTCGCTGCAGGTGCATTCTATCCATGGTATAAAATTTCACTTACACCGATGTGGGCAAGTCTTGCGATGGGGCTTTCTAGTTTTTCTGTGATTGTGAATTCTTTTCGCGTGAAAAAGATTAATTAAACAACAGCTCTTACATAATCAGCGGCTTTTTTTGGTGCAGCAAATGCACATTCAAATGCCGGGCTTGCCCATTGTGGATGATTACCTGAAGTATTTAAATTCAAGAGCATGGAGTTAATCTCCTGAGAGTGATACTGTCGTGGTATGGAACATTTATGAAGTAAGGCCGTCAAGAAATTCCCTAAAAGACCGATAAGATCCTTGAAGTTGTTATAGAGTATACAGGTAAATGAATCAGGAAAAAAGTAGCTACATTAATGAGCAGGTCGACATAGACTATGTTTTAAAGTCGAAAAATTCGGCACTGGCATTCCTGCTGGTTGCTCTACTTTTTATTTTTCTTCATAAGCAAGACAATGAATATAAAATTTATATTACAATTTTCTGTGTCGCTATTTTGGGGCTTTCTGTATTAAGAATATTAAATGTTAATCGCTACAATGAAAGCAAGCTGACATTAAATGAAGCCGTGAAAAATGTTTCAGTTACCGCATTGTTAAATGGAGTTCTCTGGAGTGTCATTGGCATTGAATCAGTTTTATCATTTGATCAAATCAACATTCAGATTTTAACGACTTTTATTATTTTAATTGCTTTCAGCGCAGCTTCTATTGTAACTCTCTCTCATAAGAGAGTTGTATTTATCGTATTAAACTTTATTATTCTTACTCCTCAGCTTTTGTACTCCATTCTAGAATACAAAAGGACTGATCAGCCAGCCAGTTTATGGCTCCTGGGATACACTGCTATCAATATTATCTATAATCTCAGACAATCGACTGTTATACAGACAGAATTGAAAAAAAAATTCAGCAATGAATATGATTTAAAAAAATCATTGGAGGAAGTTGCACTCAGTAAAAAAAATCTGGAAGAAGAAAGCATTAAAACTTTTCATGCTTCCAGGCTTTCATCTCTTGGAGAAATGGCAGGAGGTGTGGCCCATGAGATTAACAATCCACTGACTATTATTCAGGGTATGACAAAATCTATTTTAGTGCATGATCAGCTTAGAATTGACGAGAACACTAAGGCAAAACTGACAAAAATCCATATGGCTTCAGATCGTATAGCCAAAATTGTAAAAGGTATGAAAATCATTTCGGGTAAAAATGATCAGATTGAGCATGAGCGTATTAAAATCAGTAAAGTATTAGAACTGAGTCTGGGACTTTTTGAAGAGCGCTTTAAGATTGAGGCCATTAAGTTTAGTCTGGAAAATGTCACTGATCCTTTTGTACAATGTAATCCACTTCAGGTTTCACAGATTATTGTCAACCTGATGAGTAACGCGATTGACGCTATTCTAAAAGCTGAGTCGGAGCATTTGCTAATTATAAAAGTAATTGAAGATTTTCATAATCACACTGTCGATATCAGAGTTATTAATAGCGGGCCTCTTATTTCAGAGGAACACTCAACAAAAATTTTCGAACCATTCTTCTCAACGAAGTCACTCGGCAAAGGAACAGGGCTTGGCTTAAGTATTTCACAGACCCTTGCTCACAGTAATGGCGGTTTTCTTAGTTACGAAGAGTATGAAGGTAAGGTATGCTTCAGGTTAAACCTTTCTACATATAGTGAAGAATAATTCATGAAAATTATCTGGCCCCTTATCCTCATATCCTATGCAAGTTTATTTGTTTTTGGTATCAGCGATAACATCCGTGGTCCACTCTTTCCTGAAATTTTAAAAGAATTTAACATCAGTGACTCCATGGGCTCGCTGATGTTTGCCCTCAGTTCTCTTTCTGGTTTTGTGGCCAGTCATTTTGCCAGGAACTTATTAAGGCGTTTTGATAGAAGATCAATCCTGCAGTGGGCATGCATCGGTATGACGTTGACGATGATCGGTCTTGCAGTCTCTCCCAATTTTTATGTTTTTTTATTTTTTAGTATTTTATTCGGTCTAAATTCAGGAATCATCGGGCTTGTTCCTAACGTTCTTGTTCCTCTGGGATCAACTCCGGAAAAAAAGCAGCAACTGTTGTCTGGCCTTCATGCCATGTACGGTATTGCGAGTTTAATTGCTCCGATGTTAGTTGCAGGAATAAGTTTCTTGACAGGAAACTGGCGGTCTACTTTTGCATTTACTTCTTTTGCTCCTCTAATATTATTTTTTTACTCATTTCATAAGAGCCATCATCCTCATCATCAGAAGCCAAAAATTTCAAAAGAAGAACATAAAGAAAACAAGAAAAAAAATTTCAGGCCTCAGGTCTTTCTCGCTTTCATGGTAAGCTTTGCAGTCGCTGCTGAAGTTATGATTTCATCAAGACTTGCTCTTTACATGAGACGTGTGTGGAATTTTGATCTGGAGATGTCGAGTCTTTATGTAACTTGCTTTTTTATTTTTCTGCTTTTGGGCAGACTTCTTTTTACGGCAATAAAATTTAAGCATACAATTCGTTTTCAACTTTCAGGTTGCTTAATTGTGACTGCCTGCTTGATTGCACTTGGATTATTAGTTCACCCGCTTTTTCTAACGGTAGCAGGGTTTAGTATCGCACCTTTTTATCCATTAGCGATTGCTCTTATATCAAGCGAGTTTCCAATGGATCTTGATACGGCCGTTTCATACATGATGGCGACAGATTCAATGATGCTGGCGATTATGCATCTCTCAGTGGGAAAGTTAAGCGATAGCTTTGGAATTCATCAGGCGCTTTACATTGGCGTATTTTTCCTGTGCTGTTCGTTCTCTTTAGTAAACAGTTATCATTTTTTCTTTAAAATCCCTCCAGATTTAAAAAATATTTAAAATATTTCACTTTTCTTTTCTGTAAGAAAAGCCTTTATTGCCCGATTTTTCATCTTAAAAACGTATTTTCTACTGTTGAAAAAGACATAATTAATGCACACAAAGTGCCAATAATTTCATGCACACTAAAAAAAAATTGGCATCACATAAAGTTTTTAAAAATAAATACTTGTAAGGTATTGTTGATAACCATCACAGTTATCAACAATTCGTTTCTGGGACATTTTGTACTTTTGTGCCCCAAGGCCTTACGATTTTAGCCTCATTTTAAAGTCATCAGGTGAGCTTTTCAAAAAAAAATTACGAGTTACTATCTAGATATTGAAGATATTTTTAGGAGAAGAGCCGTGAAAGCTAAAACAACTACCAGCACTAACGTAAGAGACGTGCGTGTAACAGTGCCGATCAAACCCATCTCTATTTAAACAGAAAAAAGAAAAGAAAAGAAAATGACGAATGCGACAACTGTTGGTGCACCTGGAAAGATAGAGAATGAAAAAGAACAACTCAAAAAAATTCTGCTGATGATTAAAGGAATTTGCAGTGGTGATCCAAGCTGAAAACGGAAAACTCGGAATTGATAAACTAAAAAAAAACTGATATTGAAATGATTTAAATGGATGTCATGATGTCTGAAATGGGCGGCATCGAAGCAACTCAGGAAATTAGAAAGATCTATCAATTTAAAACCTTCCGATCATTGCACTGATAACTAAAGTGATGAAAGGTGATAGCGAAAAATATTTAGAAGCTGGTGTAAGAGATTACATCAAAAAGTCGTTTGATTCAGACCACTTGTTAAGTGTTATGCATAAACGATTAACGGTATCGAACGAGAAAAAGATTAGTTTATAAACATGAATAAAAAAGTAAAAATCCTGGTTGTTGATCACCGGCTTGAAAGCTTTCTCACAGTTCAAGCGGTCCTAGACTCTCCAGACTACAATGTCGTCTCTGCAAGCTCCGGAAGTGAAGCACTTAAGCATCTTTTGAAAGATGATTTTGCCGTAATTCTTCTGGATGTTCAAATGCCCATAATGAATGGATTTGAAACAGCAGAAATCATAATGACTCGTGAGAAGTATAAGGACATTCCTATTGTCTTCATGTCGGATATCAATCAGGACGAGCATTATGTGTACCACCAAGGCTACAAAGTCGGAGCTGTAGATTATTTATTGAAGCCAATCGACCCTTATATTTTAAGGTCAAAAGTCGCTGTATTCGTCGATATCTATCAGAAAAAAAATCTTATCCGTGAGCAGGCACAGAAAATTTGCGACAATGAAATGTTAGCCTATGCTGCTTCTATAAATAATATTGAGCTGGAAAGTTTAAGACGTTATCAAAACCTTGCTGATTCTCTACCTCAAATTGTTTTTCGAGTGAAGGCCAGTGGCTCATATGAATATTTTAATAAAGTCTGGTTTGAGTATACTGGATTAAATTCTGAAACAAGTTTTGATATTAAATGGCAGGAAGTTATCCACCTGAATGATCTGAACAGTCTAATATCTCTCTTCGAGCATGCAGAAAATAAAAATGGTATAGAAATAGAATGCCGTATTTTAAACAGACATGGTGAATTCCGCTGGCACCTTATCAGAATTCAGCCGGAGCTATACTGGAATTCCCATGAAATTAAATCATGGCTGGGGACAGCTACTGATATTGAAGACAGGAAAAAGCTTGAAGACACTCAGAGGTTTTTGTCTCATGCCGGCGAAATTCTGGTTTCATCACTTGACTCAACGTTTATCTTTGAAAGTGTTTCAAGACTCTCTGTACCCTATCTTGCAGACTGGTGTTCATTTGATGTTATGAATAATGATGATGTTCTTGAAAATCTTGTGACTTTTCATCCTGACGTAAAAAAAATTGACCACGTCAAGGCCTTGCATGATTTATACTGGGGTCACCCCAACAGTGAAGATGACACTTTAAAAGTTCTGGCAAGCGGAAAAGCACAGATCTATAAAGATCCTGGACATAAACTTTTAAAAGACCCTCACCTTAATAAAGAACAAATAATTCTTGCCAATGAATTATGTGAAACTAGTTTTATGATTATCCCATTAATTGCTCACGGGCACTCGCTTGGGACAATGACGTTTGCTACTCATGGTATAGGCAGAAAGTATGATCAAAATCATGTTGCTCTGGCAGAAGAATTAGGAAGGCGAGTAGCACTTGCCTTTGAAAATGCAAAACTTTATAAATTTTCACAAAGGGCGATTGAAGTCAGAAATGATTTCCTTTCAATTGCATCACATGAATTAAATACTCCCATTACTTCTGTAAAACTACAGTTGCAGATGGTGAACAGAACTCTTACCAGCAGCAAACACGATATATTTCCAGTTGAAAAATTTAAAAAATCTATAGATACCTCTGTCAAACAAGTGGATCGATTGATCAATCTTGTTCAAGCGCTTTTAGATGTATCATGCATTCAATCAGGCCAGTTCAATTTTACTTTTGAAAATGTTAATGTCTTAGATATGGTCAATGATGTTGTCGACCGACACAAAGAACTCCTTCAAAGTTACAGCTGCACAATTAAAGTTTATAATCCAAACAAGATTCATGTCATATGGGATAAAACCCGCATGGAGCAGGTTCTTACCAATCTTATTAATAATGCCATTAAGTATGCTCCGGGAAAAATTGAAGTAGACGTTTCCGAAGAAGCAGAGTTTGTGAAAATTTGCGTGAAAGATGAAGGTAAAGGTATTCCTGCAGATAAAATAAATACGATTTTTGATCGTTTCACCCGTGGTAATTCTCCGAACAGTATAGGCGGTCTGGGTCTTGGTCTTTATATCGTGAAACAGATTATTGAAGGACATAATGGAAGGATTAAAATTGATTCGAGCATAAATGTTGGTTCATGCTTTACAATTATCCTTCCAAAACATACCGCTCATGTTCCAAAAGTGAAGATTATTTTAGGGCCTTATACTGATCTAAAAGTTTAATCTTTTGTTTCATTTTTAAAAATCCTGCCCAAGGATCCTTTCGTTTTTTCAGCATTTTTTGAACATCCTTCAACGTATACTGAGCGGGTGATTTTAATTTTTCAGCTTCGGCCCATGTGATTGGGAATGCAACCGGTGCAAGAGGTCTTGCTCTCACAGAATAAGGAACAACTGCCGAAGCCCCATAGCCATTTCGAAGGTAGTCTAAGAATATTTTTCCTTTTCTTTTTGCTTTGGAAATATTTGTTGTAAATTTTCCCGGGTTTTCCATTTCCATCTGGTCGCAAATACTTTTAGAAAAATTTTTAATTTCATCCCAGTCATAAATTGCAGCAATAGGAACGTGCACATGCAATCCTTTTCCCCCGCTGGTTTTAATAAATGATTTCAGCTTAAGTCTGCCCAGAAGGTCTTTCAATACAAAAGCTGCTTCTTTGACTTTTCCAAACTTCACTCCTGGATCCGGATCAAAATCAAAAACAATCTGGTTTGCATAATCGATTTCAGAATAGAGCCCGCCGCGCGCATGTATTTCCAGAGTACCCAACTGAACTAGCTCTGTTAATCCGATGCCTGAATCAATATAGAGTACTTCTTCTTTTTTCTTTTTTAATTTTGAAGTAACTATCTCGCTTAATATACCTTCCTGATCTGTTTCAATATGTTTTTGAAAAAAACAGGCTTTCCCTTCACCATTGGGACATCTTAATAAAGCGAGAGGACGATTTTTTATATATGGGATGATCCACTTCTCGATTGAGTCATAATAGGCAGCAAGATCATGTTTAGTAATTCCACTGTCAGGATAAATAATTTTATCCGGATGAGTAATTTCATAGTCCTTTTCATTTGAATCCTTTTTTGCAATAGCTTTTATTTTTTTCACTGCTTTGCTCTTTTTATTACTGGCCGGAAATTCCACTAAAATATCTTTTGCTTTTTTATCATCACGAAGACTCTTAAATGCCGAATGTCTCAAAATTTTATCTTCCGTCCATGCACCGAATTCTATATTGGCAACAAGCTCGGGCTTTACCCAAATTGTTTCTTTCGATTTAGGCGATTTCACTTCAAAAGGTGATTCCTTGGCCTTTAGTTTTTTTAATTTTCCTAAAAGCATCTTATGATTTCTAAGTCCAAACCCCGTCCCAACTTTACCCAGATATTGAAACTCACCTTCTTCATTTTTTGCGCCCATTAACAAGGCCGCAAGTTCATTCGTTTCTCGAAGTGTGTATCCACCGATCACAAACTCCTGCATGTTGGTGCATTTTATTTTCTGCCAGTCTTTGCTTCTTCCTGACACATAACCTGCATCAATATTTTTTGAAATAATACCTTCCAGTTTATTTTGACAAGCACTTTTAAAAACACTTGCTCCATTTTCATCCCAGTGATGACTGTAAATAATTTTTTCCGAATCAGAACTGGAAATGACTTCCTTTAATAAATTTTTTCTCTCAAATAAGGGCATCTCCCTACAGTCATGTCCGTTTAGATAAAGAAGATCAAAAACATAGTAAACCAGCTCTTCACTTTTATCGGCTTCCAAGGCATTCTGAAGACCGTCAAAACTACTGTGTCCTTGCTTATCAATCCAAACAATCTCCCCATCCATAACTATTGATTGCACAGGAAGTTTTTCACATTCCTTCTGCAGGTTTTTATATTTTGTACTCCAATCAAGTCCACTTCTGGTTAAAAGCTGAACTTTCTTTTTATCTTTTCTACATATGGTACGATATCCATCAAATTTAATTTCATGAATCCATTGATTTCCTTTTGGAGGTTCATCCATTAACGTCGCGAGCTGTGGACTTTTAATATCTTTAAACTCTAAGACTTCGCTTTTTTTCTGATTCCTGGGCCTTGCCTTGGTCTTTTTCTTAGTAATTTTTTTATCAGTCATCTCTGATTCAAGAGCTTCCAGACTAATACCTGACAAAACGCTTTCATCATTTTCGGTAATATCTTTTTTAAGATTAGCTTCATCATCATTTCTTTTAATGAGAAACCAATTATTCTTTTTTCCGCCAGGCAGATGAGTTCTTACTAAAACCCATTGCCCATGAAGCTTGTGTCCCTGAAGTTCAAATTCTAATTTCCCTTTTTTCAACTGTTCTTTAGCGTTTGCTGGTGGAATCCATTTTCCATTGTCCCATACGATGACATGACCGCCACCATACTCCCCTTCGGGAATTTCTCCTTCGAAGTTAGCATAATCTACCGGATGATCTTCAACTTCAACGGCCAGTCTTTTATCTTTTGGATTTAATGAAGGGCCTTTAGGAACTGCCCAACTTTTTAAAACACCATCAAGTTCCAGCCTAAAATCATAGTGAAGATGACTGGCATGGTGTTTTTGAATAACAAAAATATTTTTACCCTTAACCTTCCCCGTTTTACCTGAGGGTTCAGCTGTTTTTTTAAAATTTCTTTTTGCTTTATATTCTTTTAAACTCATAGTTATGCCTTCTTAACTTTTCTAGCAACATTTTTATGAACCGCTTTTTTTGTAGTTTTTTTATGAGCAGTACCTGCCTTTAATCCCTTTTGTAAAAAAGGTAGCAGATCAATGACATTGGTATTTGTGTTTTTTGCATTCTCATCAATTACTGCGCTATCTTCAACATCGCCTGATTTAATTTTTTTCTTAATATATTTTAAAAGTTCATCTTGATAAGTATCTTTATATTGCTCTGGCTTCCATTTCGCGGTCATTTCATCGACGAGTGTTTTAGCTGCTTTCATTTCTTTAGGCGAAACCTTAACTTTTTTTAAATCAAAATCATCCAAAAAATCAGCTTCATGAACATCCTGAACCTCATGGGCAAAACGAAGCATTTCTAATATGAGATAATCACCACGCGCCATGATTGCGACTAAATGCTGCTTACTTCTTAAAACAAATTTTGCAACGGCTACCTTTTTAGTTTCTTCCAGAATTTTTCTCATGAGAACATAACCCTTCTCACCATTTTTTCCAGGGACCAGGTAATAAGGTTTTTCAAAGAGAAGAACATCCACTTCATCTAGAGCAACGAAGTCCTCTATATCAATGGTTTTAGTTGCCTTAGGATTTGCTTTGAGAAAATCTTCCTCGGTGATAAGAACAAATTTATCTTTTCCGTACTCATAGGCCTTTTCAATATCTTTACGATCAACTTCTTTCCCAGTCGCTTTATTATATTGCTTATATCCAATAGGAGAATTATTGCGCTTATCTAACATTTTAAAACTGAGGCGTTCTTCCTCTTTGGCACTCATGACAGCAACCGGGATATTTAATAATCCAAAACTAATTGCTCCGCTCCAAATCCCTCTGGCCATGAATCCTCCTTAGACTTAACTCACATATGAGCATGCATTTCTCATACCCAGCTTTCGCGGTTGTAAGTGGTACGTAACTTGCTTTGGTAATGTGATAAGTTTTTAAATGGGGAATTTTTCCTCATCACCTTTGGAGCATTCATGAAAACAAAAATCTGGTTACTTTCTTTAACACTATCAATGGGAACCACTTTTGCTGCACACGCTGCTAATGTAACGTCATTGACTGATGCTCAAATCGTAGAAATTTTAGAAAAAACAAACGATGCAGAAATCGATGCAGCAAAACTGGCAAAAAGTGATGCTAAAAATAAAGAAGTTAAAGAATTCGCAAAAATGATGATCGACGAACACAAAATGAATAACAAAGAAGCAGATATGGTTGAGAAAAAAATAAAAGTAAAACCAGAAGAATCTGATACATCAAAAATGATTACAGCAGACGGAAAAAATAAAAGAGACATGTTGAAAAAGCAAAAAGATATGGCCTTCGATAAAATGTATATGGAGCAACAGGTAGTTATGCACACTCAAGTGTTGAATGACTTGGATACAAAATTAATTCCATCTGCAAAAAACGCAGCTTTAAAAACTCATCTTGAAGCGACAAGAGTTCACGTTAAAGCGCACCTAGAAAAAGCACAAGCAATTCAAGCAAAACTTTAATACCTCAGGCGACTGCGCTCTCAATAATTGAAGGCGCGGTTTTATTAATGAAGGAGTTTTTATGCTTTCTCTTACTCCAGAACAAATTCTCGTTATCTCTGTTGCTTCAGTTTGGTTTTTATTTCCACTTGGTATGCTCGTTTCATTTATCAAACAATCCAATGAAGAACATGCTCCGAAAGTTACACAGAAATTTACGGCGAGTGAGATTGCTCATTCGGCGGCCTATGCTCCTGATGTGGATGATGTTGACGAATTTGAGCCGGCATCTATTCCTGCCTATAAAATTCCTATAACTAACGAAAACTCCAACAACTATGAACCTAAAGTGTAGATTTTTGGGGTTAAGTTTTAAATAAAGTAAGTCGATAAGTAGGTATGCAAAGACCTGTTTATTTTGTCGTTCTCATTTTACTTTTTTCACTCATAGGATGTGGAAAAAAAACGATGATTACCAACAGCGAAATCAATGCTGCTTACATAAGTTCAAACCCTTCAAATTATTTTGCTTCAACACAAAAAATTATTGTTGAAGTTTATTATGAACCAGGCGCAGAACCTTTTGTTGGTACAAAACTAAATGGTCATCCGTATTGGGAAATTCTAGAAGATAATTTAAAAGCTATTTTTAAATTTAGAACATTTATTCCAGAAGTCATCGTTCCCAAAGACCAAGCTGCTATGTATTCCATTCCACCACAAAATAAAACATCCTGGACAGCTGATGATTTAGTAGCATTGAATAAAAGTTACAAGCAAGGATTGCCTACAGCGACTGAAGCTCATTTTTACCTTTATTTTTTAAAAGGAAATTCAAGCGATTCAAATAGCATTATCGCTGAAAGTGTAAATGGAACTCCTGTCATAGGAGTTTTTAAAAGTGTAATCACTGCGAGTGGCGGAAATGTTGTTCAACGCTATGTAGAGCAATCAACGCTCGTTCACGAAATAGGTCATGCACTTGGCTTCGTCAATAATGGTGTGCCGATGAAAACTCCTTATCAGGACACTGCTCACGGTGCTCATTCAAATAATTCTAACTGTGTTATGTATTGGCAGAATGAAGGCCAGGCCGATCTTGCTTCTTTCGTTGCTCACTACATCGCAACAGGCGACAACGTTATGTGGGGGCCTGAAATAATGGCCGACGCCCAGGCCTTCAGCAAGTAACTCTTAAAGAGCGAGTAGTGCTTTCGCGTGAAAAGAAATATGAGATTCAATGAAAGCCGCTATGAAATAATAGCTGTGATCATATCCCTTATGATAATTCGTCTCAATGCCCTGATGATGAGCGTGACAAGCATTATCTAAATCCCCTACCAATAATTGCTTTTCAAGGAATTCATCCTGAAGCCCCTGATCGATAAGAATTTTATGCAGATGTTTTTTTCCATTATTCACGAGTTCAGTTGCATCGAAATTTTTCCAATTCTCTCTGTCTGCTCCTAAATATCCCGTAAAAGCTTTTTCACCCCATGGACATTTTGTTGGATGAGATACTGGAGAAAATGCAGATACCGATTGAAACAATTCAGGATGACGAAGAGCTAAAACTATGGCACCATGCCCGCCCATTGAATGCCCCATAATTGAAATTTTATTCTGTGGAACTTTAAACTGTGACTGAAGCATACCCACTAATTCTATAGTGATATAACTTTCCATTTTATAATGATCTTTATATTCAGGCGTCGTTGCATCCAGATAAAAGCTTGCTCCCGATCCGAAATCCCAACCATCATGCTCACGTGGAAGATTCAATCCGCGTGGTGAAGTATCCGGGCATATAACCATCAATTGCTGTTTGGAAAAATATTTTTGAGCTCCCGCCTTAGCAGTAAAATTTTCTTCCGTGCAAGTAAGGCCTGAAAGCCAGATCACACATCCTTTAACGACTCCATCAGGAATGAAAGTCGAAAATTTCATTTTCGTTTTTGTTTCAACTGATTCGTGCTCCCAGAACTGAACAATTCCATCAAACATTTTGTGAGTTTTCCAGGCCAGTGCTGTCATGTAAATTCCTTGCTACATCTTAATGACTGAACGGATGCTTTTCCCTTCATGCATATAATCGAACGCTTTATTAATTTCTTCCAATGGCAATTCAAACGTCACCATATCATCGATGTTAATTGCACCAGACATATACTGGTCAACATAACCCGGAAGTTCTGTACGACCTCTGACTCCACCGAATGCAGACCCTTTCCATACTCTTCCAGTGACTAACTGAAATGGCCTTGTAGAAATTTCCTGTCCAGCTCCAGCGACACCAATAACAATCGACTCTCCCCACCCGCGATGAGCGCATTCAAGTGCAGCTCTCATTAGTTGAGTATTGCCGACACACTCGAAAGAGTAATCAACTCCCCACTCAGTCATGTCGATAATTACTTGTTGAATCGGCTTATCAAAATCTTTTGGATTAACAAAATCAGTTGCACCAAATTTCATTGCAATATCTTTTTTAGCTGGATTGATATCGATCGCAATAATTCTTCCGGCGCCTGCCATCTTCGCTCCCTGAATAACAGAAAGCCCAATTCCGCCAAGACCAAAAACTGCAACACTTGAACCCTTCTCAACTTTCGCTGTATTTAAAACCGCACCTATTCCCGTAGTGACACCACAACCGAGAAGACAAACTTTATCAAGTGGAGCTTTCGGATCAATTTTCGCAAGTGCGATCTCAGGAACAACAGTGTACTCAGCAAATGTTGAGCATCCCATATAATGATGAATCATTTTCCCATCTTTTGAAAAACGAGATGTCCCGTCCGGCATAACACCTTTTCCCTGAGTCGCACGAATACGAACGCAAAGATTAGTTTTTCCTGAAAGACAAAATTTACATTCTTTACATTCAGGTGTGTAGAGGGGAATCACATGATCACCTTTTTTAAGAGTGGTAACACCCTCACCAACTTCTTCTACGATCCCGCCGCCTTCGTGGCCTAAGATAACAGGGAAGAGACCTTCAGAGTCCATTCCAGAAAGCGTGTAAGCATCTGTGTGGCATACACCAGTCGCAACAACCTTAATTAAAACTTCGCCTTTTTTGGGCCCTTCAAGATCCACTTCTTCAATTGATAAAGGGGCGTTTGGTTTCCAGGCAACAGCGGCTCTAATTTTCATTATTTCTCCAGAAATTTAAAAAAATTTATCAGTAAACTTTCGAGGTAATAGAGAACTCAGTCAAGCAACAAAATATGCTTTGAAATGTATAAGAGAAAGATAATTAAAAAAAATTTTGCTAGTGGATATTTCTCGGCAATGGATCATTATAAAAAAAAATTGCCTTATTTTTTTACAATTATGAGAATGGACCCTAAGATTTTTGGACACTTTTATTTTCAGACTATGCCAATAAAACTTCAAAACAGCATGCCAGCAAGGCTGTGCGTCAACATTATTAACGCCAAGTAAGTACTTAAATTTATTGGATTATTTTTGGTTGCGGGAATAGGATTTGAACCTATGACCTTCGGGTTATGAGCCCGACGAGCTACCAGACTGCTCCATCCCGCGTAGTGATAATAGATTGCCGGACATCGTTTGTCCAGTAAGAATTCGAACTAATCACTCCAACTTAAAGTTCTAACTTCTTTGAGTAATATGGCGATAAAGAAACTAGTGACCCCTTTGAACCCTAATTAATCGAGAGGATACTTTTATGTCAGCCCAAACTTCATTAAAAGACAGAGTAATCAAAATTGAAATTGATGGAAGTGAGCTTACACCTCAGCAAGTGAGATTAATCAAATCTCTTAATACAATGCTTGCCCATGTATTACTGACTGAAAACGAAGAAGAGTATTTCGAAGGAAGTGCTGAATTCATGAGAATGTGTGCAGCTTTAATTAAGCAAGCGCGATTCACTGAAGAATTAAAAGATCAGAGTAATATTCCATACGCTCAACAAGCACTGGAGTATTCAGTTGATGTATTACAAGAGTACGTTACAGCTTCTAAAGTCGTTACATACGATAACTAATTAACTTAAAACGTTGATTAATTATTGATAAAAAAATGCCCGCGTAAATCAGCGGGCATTTTTGTTTGAATTATTGCTTTGGTGTTCTAAACGTTGTCTTTTCTCTATTGTGATTCTTAATCGATGCCTTAACAGCATCAACTTTCTTTCTACGTTCAACGTAATTTTTTTGTTCTTCAACATAAACCTGGTCAGAAAGTGACTGGATCTTGTTGGCAACAGCAGATTTATTTTCATGAATTTGCTTAAGAGCATCGAAGTAAGTCTCTCTTCTGAATTTTTGGAATGTTTCATCATCCGCCATAGTTCCGGCCTGAGGACGTTTCTTTTTAAGATCGATTGTTTTCTTAGCTGAAACGAATCCTTCCTGATTAAGAACTTTTTTAGGAGATCCATCTTCATTGAGACCGATGTGACCAAGCATTTGCATTTTGCTCATTACACGAAAGTTTCCTGGAGCAACACCTTCGATAGAAAGGTTCCCGATCGCTAAACGTTTTAGTTTATCAACAGTTAAACCAACAGCTTCACAAAGTCTTCTGATCTCTCTGTTACGTCCTTCGTTCAGACGGAATTCGATCCAAGTTTTTGTTGGAAGTTGCTTAATTATACGAACTGAAGTTGGCTTCACTAGACCTTCTTCAAGGTAGGCGCCGGCTTTAAGTTTATTTAAAATTGTTTCTGTTACTGATCCAAAAACTTTTACTTCGTAAACTTTAGTTACGTTGTATTTTGGGTGCATGATCATGTTAGCGAATTCACCATCGTTAGTCATGAGTAGTAGCCCTTCTGATAAATAATCGAGACGGCCAACTGGATAAATACGTTCTGAAATTTCTTTAACCATGTCCATAACTGTCTCACGCCCTTCCGGATCGTTTAACGTCGTTACGACACCTCTTGGTTTGTGTAGCATGAGGTAGATTGGCTCTACTGCATTTAAATCTGCAAGGTGGCCATCAACCATGACAATATCTGAGTTTGGGTTAACTTTCGTTCCCATTTCGTTTGCAACTTCACCGTTGATCGTGACTCTTCCTTCACGGATCATGACCTCTGCTTTTCTTCTTGAAGTTACACCACAGTCTGCGATGAATTTTTGTAAGCGGATTTCTAAATCTGAACCTGAACCAGATTCTGATTTGTTTGCTTTAATAGTGGCTTTCTTAGTCTTTGACTTAGTCACGGGATCCTCCAATCTGCCTTCACGGCTGTTTATAGGTTTTCAAATTTTGAACTCAAGGCCATAGTTACGCTATGGCCCGAGATTATGTCAAGTCTTAGTCTGGGAGTTATTCTTCTGACTTCTCTTTCGAGTCATCTAAATCGTCTTTTAAGAAGGATAGGTCTAAATCTAGATCCTGGCCTTGCTCTATAGCACTTTTTGTTTTGCTGTCTAGCTGCTCGCTCTTTTCATCCAGCTCACCACCAAAGGCGAACTCTTCGTCAGATAAACGGCTATCAAGCGACTCTCCAGTCAGGTTTTCGAAAGCTGCGTCCAGAGCTTTTGATAAAGCTTGCTCTTCGCTTTCTTCTTTATCGAAATCAAGATCAACGATGATATCGAATTCACTTTCATCTAAACCACTTTCGTAGTTTCCGTGCTCATCGATCTCTCCATCGAAATCAACGTCGTATTCTAAAGGAAGACCTGTATCCAAATCGATCATCTGGAAATCTTCTTCATCATCGTGAGGAACGTTAAATGGTCCTGCTTCAAGATCGTTGATGATTCTTGGATCAATGATTGTTGTCGTTAATAAAGATTCGATCGCTTGCTTGTTTTGCTCGCTGATCAATCTCTTGTTAACAAACTCTTCTAAAAGATCGAATGCCGATTTAACTTCAGCGCCATTTTCAGCTATACGCTTTTTCTCTTCAACTTTTAATGAAGCAGTGAAATCTGTTTCAGAGTTGATGTTTTTAATTGATTCACTTAGAAGATCTAACTCTTCCATTTCATCAAATTTGAATTTTGCTTTATCACCATCGTTAACAAGTGTTTTGATGTCAGAAATTTTTCCAACGTTCGTTGCACGAGACATTTCATCAAGCTCATGTTCAGGTGGAAGGCTGGCCAAATCTGGAAGGTTGAATACTTCTAAGAATTCAGGAGTTGTTCCGTAAAGAACCGGACGACCTAATTCATCTGATCTACCAACAACTCGGACGAGGCGTTTATCCATAAGAGCACGAACGATGTGTCCGCTGTCCACTCCTCTGATTTTATCAACTTCAACTTTTGAACACGGTTGTTTGTAAGCAAGAATTGCTAAAACTTCTAGAGCAGTTGGAGATAAAACTAGAGAGTTGATTTTGAAAATATCCTGCACGTATTTTGAGTACGTAGCTTTTGTACGATATTGGTATCCTTCTGCAACTTCGAGGAGACGAAGTCCGTGGTGTTTTTGTTCGTATTCAGCCTGAAGTCTTTGAAGAGCAACGTGTATAACTTTTAAAGGCATATCAACATCAATCAAAGCTTTAATCTTTTGGATTGATACTGGTTTATCACTCATGAAAATAATTGTTTCGATCGCACCACATAGAGTGTCTAAGTTCAGACCTGTGCGAGCTTGCCACAATACTTCATCAGAAACGATGCTGTCTGAATCGTCTGCCATAGCATCAATCCATTCATCCATAACTTCTTCTGTAGCTGGTTCAACAGCAGCATCAGTTGATGACAATTCCATTGCAGGAAGTTCAAGATCCGCTTCGCTTGGGTAACGAGCAGGAATTTCGATATCGTCAGAGATCATGTTGTTTTCGTTTTCCATAAATCCTCTTATTGAATTAACTTCGATCCAGCATCTAGACTATCCGGTGTAGTCAGTAATTCCATGTATTCATCTTCTTGTTCTTTAGTCAGTCCTTCCGATTTTAACTCTTCAGGAATTTCTTCTTTTTGATCTGAAACTAAATCTGATGGAGTGTACTCACCAAGATCTTCGATAATTAATCTTTCTGATCCGTCAGCTTGTTTCAATTCTACTTTTGGTTCATCCGGGCTCGTTGGTGCTTCATCTTCGAATCCGTTGGCCTGCTCAACATCGAAGTCATCCAATGAACGGGTTACGTTAACGTAGATCGTGCTTCTGTCTTCGTTCTGGAAAACGTTAATACGTTTTAAACGTGCAAGCTCTAATAGAGAAATGAAAGTTATAACGATGTTATCTGTCGGGTCTTTCCCTTCGTCTGCTTTTCCATCTTGCTCAAGAAGGGAATCAAACGTCGTCTGCTCACCGACTTTCAAATTGCCCTTTAAAAATTTTAGTTTTTCTTTGATCGATAAACGATCGCGTTTAACAACTGTATATTTTCTTCTCTGTCTGAAAAGGAAATCGACCATCGTCAGTGTCAGAGAGTTTAAATCCATTGGAGTTAAAATCGAATTAACGATCGCCTTTCTATCGACTTTTGGTTTAACAAAAATTTCGTGCCCTTTTTTCTCAAGGTCCCACAGACGTTTTGACATTTTTTGGTACAGTTGAAGTTCTTCTAAACGACGAATCAATTCTGATGCTGAAGTGATGTGTAATCCTGCAACTCCAAACTCTACTTCCAGACCTTTGAGCTCTTCTTCAGCAATACAAATTTTAGATTTCAATAAAAGCAGTGTTGAAGCAAGGAATAAATAATCCCCAGCCACGTCGAAATCTAAATCGCGCATTTGTGCAAGATAGTCGAGGTACTGTCTGGTAATTTTTGTCAGGTCCAAGTCGCGGATGTTCATTTCTTCTTTTTCAACAAGAAGAAGCAGAAGCCCTAACGGTCCGTCGAAATGATCTGTCTTTACTTGAATTGATGTATCTAACATTTAAATCCTTGCAAAAATGTGAACGAAAACATTCACAAGAACTTCACTGGCAATCATCGCCGGCGCCATAATCCATTGAAGAACAGGAGTCATAATTAAAATAATTAAGAACACAAAACTGTAACGTTGAAGTTCTTCGTATTTTCTGGCGTTGTTGTAGTCGAGCATTGAAGAAACCATTTTCGATCCATCAAGAGGAGGAAAGGGAATCAGGTTAAAGACTGCAAGAAGCACATTAATCGTTACCGCACTCTTCAGCATTTCAGTTAGAACTGAATAGTAAGAAAACGACGGTGACACTTTTGTAAAAATTAAAGCGAGAAGAATTGCTGAGATCACCATCAAAATAATATTTGCCAGCGGACCTGCAAAACTTACCCAGAATATTCCTGAGCGAATGTTTTTGAATCTTCTTGTATCGACTGGAACAGGCTTCGCCCATCCAAACATCATTCCGCCCATGACCGCGCCAATTAACGGGAAGATGATCGTACCTACTAAATCGTAATGAACGGCCGGGTTCAGACTAAGTCGTCCTAATTGTTCGCCGGTCGTATCGCCGAAGCGCTTTGCCATCCACGCATGGGCCGCTTCATGACAAACGATTGCCAATAAAAAGGCGGGGAGCGAGATCGCAATTCTATAAATAATTTCTTCCATAAGGCGAAAACATATCATTTTGGTCAACATGTAGCAACGAATTAGGCCCGCGTTAGAAGGTAATTAGGCAGTTTTTTATGACTCAAATATTAAAATGTCAGACTATGTTAAAATTTTTAAATATGAGCAATGAAATGAGTAAGAAAAAAGTCCAGGTTGTAGTGATCGCTGAGCATTCAGTTCTCCTCCTGGAATTTAATAATCAAAGACCGGGAAATTACGTCGGCTTCCAGAATATTACCGGTGAAGTTGAAGGGGTCGAAACTTTCGAAGCGGCTGCCATCAGAGAAGTTGCTGAAGAGATCGGCGTTGATGCCGCTTTTGTAATTGATCTGAAAAAAGAATTTCATTTTCATGACCGTTGGAAAAAGAACTGTCATGAAAAAGTTTTTTTGTGCCACCTAAGTAAAAAACCGGAAATTCTTTTAAGTGAAGAACATTTAAACTTTAAATGGGTTTCATTAAAAAACGCCAAAATTTCCGACTATACCTTCCCTACTAATTTTGAAGCATTTACAGAGGCGAAAAAATACGCTGAAGAACATTTCAGAGAGAATGTTTAATGAAATATTTTCTTTTTTTATCTTTCATTTTTTCATTTTTATTTTCATTCAATGCTTCTTCAGAAGCCAGAAAACCTTACATGGTTTATTTAAAACCTGGAACAACTCTCACTAGACTTTCTGACAGAAAAGAAATGACAATCGCAAAAGGAATCTACGCTAATGTGCTGGAGACTAATCAATCTCGTCGCGATTTATTTGTTGTTTATAATAAAGAAGGAAAAGCAATGTATGAAACAAGTGCATTGGGAATTCTGGAAGTTGCACAGGATTTAAAAATCCTTCCTAATGTTGATGCTGAAGTGGTTTATCCTGCCCCAAGTGTTTTAAAGGCCAACGATAAAATTGCTTTTCTTGATTCACAGTTTAATATTCATATCGACAGCTTGCAGACAGCTGCTTTGAATCCCATATATAGCCAGAACCTCGCCAGTGCAGTCGGTCCGCGATATGAATTCCGGACACTTTATAATAATTCCAGTCTTCCGATAAATTTTGGATTGGGAGTAAACTTCCAGTCGATTCAGTGGAACAACGATATTGATGAGCCCACAACACTCTCCATTTTTAGCTTCGGCCCGCAGATAGAAAAAGTTGTTTATTCTGCAGACACACTTTCTGCTTCAGCTTTTTTCGGAGCTGAATTCTCCCCTGTCTATCAGGCTAAATCCGGGAACTATACAGAAAAATACAAAGCAATGCTTTTTGATATCGGCATTGAAGGAAACTGGTCTACCCAGTACGGCAAGTGGTGCATCGGCGCACATTTCCGTCACCACGATTTAACTCTTTCTGAAACCAACAGACCGGATGTAAATCCTGTTCCTGAAGAAATTTCTCTCAACTCTATCGGCGCTATGGTCGGTTACAAATATGAATGGGATCTATAATGCATTTTAAATCGAAATATTTTTTCAGCTTGTCCACGTTTTTAATTTTAATATCTGGAAATATTCATGCATATGACGGTGTTGTCATTGTTCTTGAAGCTCCCTTATTGAGAGAGCCAAGTCTGCGCGCGACAGTTGTACAAACTATAAGAAAAGGTGAGCGCGTTTATGTTCCAAGAGAAATTGTTATTGATGGAGCTGTACCTGAATTCATTCCAACATTTGATCGCACAGGAAACCGCGCTTATATTCCTGGCCGTTATGTAAAAGTTGTAATGGGAACAATTGCTGAAAGCCGGTTGCCGATTACACTCCCTGGCCATGATCCGACAGACTACAGAATTGAAGAGCCGATTCCAACAAGCTATCCTTTTGAAGACCGCTCTTTTCTTCGAGCCTCAGTTTCTATTTCAGTCGGCAACAGCACTAAGTCTCCTTATGCTTATAATTCTGCTTTTAGCACTCAGGAATATCGTTCAGAGATAGGCGGGCGTTTTACACTGACGAGAAAAGTAGCTCACGACCAATACGACCGTTTTTATTTTGGTTTCATTGGACTGGTTACGAGCGGGAAAAACAGCCTTGTTTTTAAAAATAGTAATCTGGCCGAAGAAGGCAGGGATATTATCCGTGGAGGTCCGTGGCTTACATTCGATGGCTATAAAAATGACAAGTACCGCTTAACTCTCGGAACAGGTTTCACTTTTAATTATCATAAAAGCACTATTACCACTGGTAACGTATCTATGTATGAGCAGCGCACTTTTTCAGGTTATTCATTCTCGCCGATGGTCAGTTCAAACTTCCAGATAAATGATGTTCTTCCATACACAGACTTTGTCGGTGGAATGGATGTCAGTCTTTTTCTTCCTCACTCGCTTAAGTCGAATGATGCTGTTGAAATCCCGGGGCTCTGGGGTGAAAGCAATCAGATTGATAGCGGAATTAAGGCCCAAGCTTCTATGTTCATCGGAGTTCAGGTTAAGTACTAGAGTAAATCACTCTAGCATCTGACTAAAAAATGTTAAAAAAAGTAAATAATTTAAAAAAATGTCTAAAGTTTCGACACCACACATACGAAACGTAATGCAAGAGACAAAGATCACAATTTCACGGAGGAAATTATGAAAGCACAAAAATCAAACTCAACATCACAAGCAACTTCAGAAGTCCTGTTCCAAAAAATGGGAAATACTTGGTACGTTTTTACAGAAGTTTCAGGTGACATGGTTTATTCCGCTCTTCCATACGGAATGGATCCACACACAACTAATTTAGAGCTTTTCGAAGTGATTGAAGATCATATGCAAAAAGTTTCAAAACACTACGGGAGAAAGCCAGAAGTGGCCGCTTAAAATTTATGGGTGCTTTAAAAAAACCAACAACATGTATCCCGAAGCCAAAGACCGCAACTTCAACTCAGCAACCTGATCCTACGATTCAGAAAGCAGAGATTGAAAGAATGAAAAAGCTTCTCTCAGAGAAAATAAAAGATCCTCAGCTAGCTCGCAAAGCTGCAATGATTATCTCTGAAATGCTTGATAAAAAGTAAGTTTAAAAAATCTAAACTAAAAAGGAGAGAAGTAAAATTCTCTCCTTTTTTTATTCGTACAGTCTAAAAAATCCAGCTAAATTCCTTTTCTTTTCACTGCAAAAGTCTGAAAATAAGTTGGAAATTTAAATTATCAACAAACAAGCGAGATTATATGTCAGTGACGGCAGTACCTTTCATTACTTTAAATAGATTCGAAAAAGGCTTTAAAGAAAACTTTCTTGGCGGAGTGGCTACCCTGTTTGAAAAAACACAATTCGTGGGCGGGCCTGTTGTCGGTGAAATGGAAGCTGAGCTTGCAAAGTTTACAAAAGTTAAATATGCCATCGGATGCGCGAATGGAACAGATGCGATTCAGATTGCTCTTCGCGGAGTCGGTGTAGAAAAAAATGATAAAGTTCTTGTTCCCGATATGACTTTCTGGGCGACATTTGAAGCAGTAGTAAATGTTGGTGCTAATCCAATTACTGTCGATGTTAACCGCAGCTCGTGTCACTGGGATTTAGAAACATTTAAAAAAGCGGTAACGGAATTTAAACCAAAAGCTGCGATCATGGTTCACCTATACGGATGGGCTTCCCCTGACACTATAGAAATCAGAAAATATGCAAAAGAAAATAATGTTCTTCTGATTGAAGACGGGGCTCAATGTTTCGGAACAAAAATTAATGGTGAGTCTGTTTTAAGCGGCGCTCTGATTTCTACGACAAGCTTTTATCCTGCTAAAGTTTTAGGGGCTTCAGGAGATGCCGGGGCTGTTTTCACAAACGATGAAAAATTAAATGCAGCCTGTAGAATTCTAATCAACCACGGACGAACTGATCACTACTCTCACGGAATGATTGGATGGAATTCACGCATCGGATCTTATGAGTCACTTTTTTTAAAATTATCTCTTGAACATATCGACGCTAGAATTGAGAGCAGAAAAAATGCAGTTAAGTATTATACTGAAGCGCTTCAGGGACTGCCATTTAAGCCGGTTCTTGCTGACTCCAAGATCACTGAAAATGGATATTGTGCGGTTGGTATGATTGATCCGTTAGATAGGCCTGCTTTAATCGAATCACTGAAAGCAGCGAATGTTGGATACGGGACAATATATCCCGGGGCCATGAGTATGCAATCTGGAGCCAACGGACATTTAGTTGGTAAAATTGATTATGGAAATGCTCATTACATTTCTCAATCAGTTTTAAATCTTCCGTGTTTTGCTTACATTACAAAAGAAGAATTAGAGTATGTTTGTCAGTCAGTAAAAAAACATTTTTCCAAGTAGAAAATAAAAAAGGCCCTCAATGTGTGCGAGGGCCTTTCTGTTTAACCGTTATTGTTGTTGTTAGTTACTTTGTTTTCGTTATTATCAGCTGCTCTAGCTTTTTTCTTTCTAGCTTTATATTCATCCGGATTACATTTCTTTAAAACAGTAAGTGCGATTTTTTCCATCTCACCAGTTCTTTCCAGATAAGGAGTAAAGCTTCCATAATACTGGTGGTTGAAACTTGTCATCCCTTCAGTATATCTGTAACTGCTTGTCCAGTTTGGAAAATTCGAATCGATAATTTGAAGATCATACCCAACAGAGGTTGGCTTCATGTTTACAACTAACCAGGCATGAGCAGTAATCCCTTTGATTTGAAGTTTTTCGTAAGCGATGTTTCCGTCGACAACAACATATTTATAAAGTTCATCCATCATTGTTTTTAATTCAGATGCTGCAACTGTGCTGTCGCCTTTTAATCCGATAATCCAGCTTGCTTTTAAAATACCCTCACCTTTTTGCCATTTCTCAAGTTCTCTTTGAACCTGCGCCTGATGATTGTTAGTAAACTCTGAAAAGTTTCTGTAACCTGGAATGGTAACGATCTCTTTTCCGTCACGAATTTTAGCCACAATCACGGCTGCCTCTTCGTTAGAAGGCTTTGGGTCAGCAGGATTATATTTAGTTAAATAAAGAGCGTTACGTTGCATTCTTGAGTGCCACCAGCAAACACCACCGCCTCCAATTCCACCGTGATTCTGGAATGCCATCATATTGCTCGAGCTCAATGTTAACTCCTTAACTGAAGCTAAATCTGAACGATCAGCGCAGAATTGGTCCATAGATTGAGAGGCGGTCGTTGACGCCATTAAACTCGCGCTGCACGCCAATGCCGCTAAAGCTAAGATAGTAGATTTCATAGTAGTCTCCGTTTTGTTGATGCAGATGAATCGTAGCGCAATGCAAGATTAGTGCAAGAACCCTGAATTCTTTATACGACTTCTATTGATTGAGGGGGTAAAGGATGGTAACTAAACCCTTTAAAATTAAAAGGCTTTAGGACTATGACAGACTATTCTTTCAAAGAAGATTTTAAGTACAAACACGAAAATCCGTATCACGAACGTATGGGCGAGTTTTCTGATTTTGTGTTTCGTGATCATGAAGCTGAAATTCACAAAGGTCAGTGGAACAAAGAAGTTTTCAAAAGGGATGGCGAACTCTTTCTGGAAATTGGAACCGGTGCAGGCCATTTTATGATTGACTATTGTATTGATCATCCCGAGCACCACTTTGTCGGCCTCGACTATAGATTTAAAAGAAGCTTTCATTTAGCTAAAAAACTTTCAACATTAGAATTCAAAAATTTCCGCTACCTTCGCGCTAAGGGTGAGAGAGTTGAGTTCATGTTTGCTGAAAATGAACTTGATGGAATTTTTTATTTCTTTCCTGATCCATGGCCTAAAACAAAACATAATAAGAAGCGCCTGATTCAGGAAACGTTTTTAAAACAAGCTCACAAAGCGCTTAAGCCCGGCGGGATTTTTTACATTAAAACTGACCACGATGATTACGCTCTCTGGATGGATCGTGAAATTAAAAAACAGAGCGATCTATTCGAAATCCTCCTCGAGAGCCGTGATTTAAGAGCTGAACACCCGGATCACTTGTTAGCAAAATATACGACAGGATTTGAGAAGATTTTCCTTGAACAGGGAATCAAAATCAAGGCTTTCGTTTTGAGATCAAAAAAGTAATGTCATTAGAAGATTTAAAAAACAGAATTAAAGAAGAAATTCCGATTTCATCTATTATCGGCAATTATATTCATGTCAATCGTATGGGTTCCAGAACGGTATCGGTGTGTCCATTTCACAACGACACTAAACCTTCAATGAACATAAGCGACGATAAAAAAATCTTTAAATGTTTTGCCTGTGATGCTGCCGGTGACGGAATCGGTTTCGTCATGAGATATAAAAATATTGATTTCGTCGATGCTCTAAAAGAAATTTGCGAAAGGCAGGGAATCGATTTTGATTCTTATCAAGAAAAGAAAAAAACAAATCCAAAAGTCGAGATGGCCAAAAGAATTCTCACAAAAACAGCGCTACTTTACAGAAAAGTTGCCTCTTCCGGTCAGTTCGCTGCCTATAATACTTTTGTAAAAAAACGCGGTCTCGATGAAGATATCACGAAGAGTTTTTCATTAGGATTTGCTCCCAATAAAAACTCAATCTCCGAGTATTTGAAGTCTATCCCGGATCCCACAGAGCGCGAATTCGCCATTAACGTGGCCCTCGACATCGTTCTTATCAGGAAGGACAAAAATAACCCGGAAACCCACTATGACACCTTCAGAGACAGAATAGTGTTTCCCTTATGGGATCACTATGGCCAGGTTGTAGGCTTTCAAACCAGAGCAGTAAGAGACGATCAGGCCGCTAAATATTTGAATTCGATGGATTCATTTATCTTCAGTAAAACCAATGTTCTCTATGGCTTTCATCTTGCTAAAAATGCCATCAGAGAGAAGGACTTTGTCATTCTGGTAGAAGGTAACATGGATCAGATCGCACTTTATAAAAACGGTTTTCAAAACACAGTGGCCATCATGGGTATTGCCATGGGCCCTAGTTCTGTGGAGAGACTCTTGTCTCTGACGAAAAATATTTATCTGGCACTCGATAGTGACCCGGCCGGTTTTAAAGCAGCAGAAAGAGCAAACGCACAGTTTCTGGAAAAAGGAATTACACCAAAGTATCTAGAGTTTTCTCCCCAAAAAGACCCGGATGAATACTTAATTGCCAATGGCGCACTTGCGATGCAAGAAAAAATCGAGAATGCTCTGCCTTTCATCGATGTTCTACTTAATAAATTGATCCCGGATAAAATTCCGGAAGTCTTGGATAGAAAGCTTGATATCCTAAACAAAGTTTTTGATGTTGTGGCGTCGATGAAGCTTGACCTCGCTGCGACTGAGCGAGTTGTGACTCTTGCTAAGCGTCTTGGATTTAAAAATGATGCCTCTCAAATCATTAAAAGGTATGAAGATCATTTAAGTAAATTGAATGAGAAGCCAAGATTTGCTCCGGCAAAAAAAATTGTTGTGGCCGAAGAGCCGTCGCTTGGTGATGAAGATTTTATCCCAATGAGCGAAGAAGAATTGGCAGCGGGAATTGAATATTCTCCCTCTGAAATTTATCTAAGCAAGATGGAGAAGATGCTAGTGCAAGAACTAGTCCAACTTCCCTCTCTATTAAACATGGATAAAATGAATGAAATCCTTGATTTAGTTACTAATGATGAGGTAAAAAAATACATTGGAAAAATTCGTAAAATCACAATGGAAATTGATGATAGCGAGTATGAATCAGTGTTGCTCAATCTAACAAATAGTCCTGAGTATTCGATTGATTTAAGAGAAGTGGTGACATCTGCTTTTTACAATTACAAACCAAAAGACGCTGATACGAAAACAAAACAGCGCATTCTCTTTGACGTAAAAA
>JACMRM010000102.1 GCA_014376445.1 Bacteriovorax sp.
CATTCAATCTTCTCCTTGAAGTTAAACTAAGTATTAAATACTTGTCCTAAAATAATCACGTCTTTAATAAATGTTGTGAGCAGTCGATTCTTTTGTCAACATACCCTACTCAAATTTTTTCGTATGGTTAGCTTGAACGACGAGGCCTCGCATAACCCCGTTGAGTGTCTCGCCAGAATATTCGAACAAGTTATTGCTGCGCTGGTCAGAAGTAACTGGAGCATTAATACCAATGAAAGAGAGATTTTTTAATTCATCTTTTACACTCTCCATGCTCTTAGCGAACAGGCCGTCGTCAATTTTAAGACACCCGATTTCCTGCTCAAGAGAGATAAAATCACGCACTTTAATTTTTAAAAAATCTTCAAATATTTTTTCCATACTCTTCTTTAAAAGCCGAATAACCCTTGAAACGTCTTCTTCAGACATTAAATGATCTTCTAAAAAATGCATAAATTCGATTTCTTGAACGCCATCAACACTTTTAAATTCACCGATAAAGTGCCCCCAATCGTGCGTATAGCTCAAAGGAATGAAGATGGTTTCTTTCTTATCTGACAGCGGTCTGTCTTCGAAAACAAATTTCACAAAAAGTGCTGATGACGTCTTTGTACTCTCACAAAATTCGATGAATGAATCAGAAAGCTGATTTTTGTCTGTGTAGTATTCCAGGTAATGATACGGTGAAAGTCCGAAATACAAATTTTTTGAATGGAATTCAGTTCCATTAATACATTCAACAATAAATCCCTCATCATTTCTGGCGATGGACTTCAATTTCACCTGATAGGCTTCAGCATTGATGCTCTTTATATACTCATCATTCATTGAGATATTTTTAAAAACTTCTGTGAAGTCAGGATCAATCCTGTCTCCAGTATAAAATCCTTCATCATACTTTAAAACTTCAGACTTACTTCTTCCGCCAAAGCTCTTCCAAGACATATCTTTATAGAAGAAAGAATTTTCATTGCATTTTGTGAGTGCCACATCTGGGAACAGGTCCTTAAACATTCTTTGGTTGGTTTCACCGCGAATCGATGAAGGCCCTTTAGGAAGCAGGTCAGATTTTAATAATGCGTCCTGAGACAAGAGACGCACGTTTTCGCCCCCATGAACTTTTTTCAGTTCATTATATAAAGAGAGTGAAAAAATATCTTTGCCAACAATAAGATATGGAACAGAGATGGTCTCTCTTTCAACAACGGCAATTTTTTTTAGTTTATGGATATCTTTGAAGGCCATGATATTTCCTTGAAGCTTGCTTTCTATAAAAAAGAAAGTGTACTTCAATGAAATTCTAACTGGGAAATAAAAAAGGCCCCGAAGGGCCTTTTTTTAGAGCTACTTGATTGCTAGTTTCGTACCAGCGTTAATTTTCTTTGATTTTTTGAGGGTGTTGTTGCTCGCTATTAACCGTTTTACGGAGATACCGTGTTTTTGAGCTACTGTGAACAGTGTCTCTCCTTTTTGAACGGTGTAATAGCGCATAGGCTTTTTTCTAGATGCATACCTCTTCGCTCTAATAGCTCTACTATTTCTACGAAGAACTTCGCGGCGAGGTTTTTCGTATAAATCTGCATAAAGGTTATTTTCTGGGCTTACCAGCTCGCCTACTCTGAATGGGAGTTTAACAATATCCCCTTCAGCAAAACGCGCATTTTCAGAGACTTTATTTAATCCTGCAAGAACATAGTCTTTTCTCAGTTTAAATTTTTTCGAAACCTGAGCAAGTGTCATTCCTTTTTTACCAACAACATATTGTTGAAAGTTAACTGCAAGAAGATCTGACTTCGCACAACACTGAGCAAATTTCTCAGCAGAGTTCGGCGGCAGTCTTAAGCGGTATTCAGCAATATTTGGAGGAGTGAACCAGCGAAGAACTTCTGGATTCAAACGTTGAACTTCTTCAAAGTCTAATCCCATAGTTTCAGAAAGTTTAATTAAATCTGTTCCACCTGCAACAGTGATCTCATCAAAATCGAGGGGCTCGTGGAATTCAACATCATCAAATCCAAACGACTTTAAATTTTTTCCTATAATCGCCAAGGCCATAATCTTCGGAACATAATCTTTTGTTTCAGCTTTTAAATATTTTCCTTTCGTTAAGTGCCAGAAATCTTCAGACTTGTATTTTTTAATCGCGCGTCCAAGTTTTCCCTCACCGGCATTGTAAGCAGCAGCTGCCACTTCCCACTGTCCGAAATCATCATAAAGTTTTGCTAAGTATCTTGCTGCCGCTACAGTCGATTTAATCGGGTCACGTCTTTCATCGCGGTACCAGTCTTGCTCAAGACCGTAGACTCTTCCAGTGTAGGGCATGAACTGCCAAGGACCGACAGCCGCTGCCCAGGACTTTGCACCTGTATTAAATCCAGACTCTGCCATTGCTAAGAAAATTAAATCGCGTGGAAGACCATGCTCTTCTAAGATCGCTCCTAGAATCGGCGCATATCTGCCCGCTCTTTCTGTATATTTTTCGAAGAATGGACGCCCTCTGTTTAAAAAGTAATTCATCCATTTTTTTACCTGAGCGTTGTACACAACAGGAATATCAAAATAATTGTTTTCTAAATTTAATTCTTCCGCACCTTCAAGGTAATAAGTTTTACCTTTATAGTTTCCAAGACCGTCCAGTGTTGAAGCTCCAGTGATCATCGACTTCGATTGCTCCTTGGCAATTTTCGAACTCTCTTCAACGTCGATTTTCTTATCCTGATCCGTGTAATCTGCCTTCTTCAATCTTAGGTAAGCCTCGCGAACACTTTCAGATGCAAAACCATCTTTCGTGTTGTGAGCTGGAGCTTTAGTGGCCGCTGCTGTAGATGTTGCTGATGAAGTTTTAGTAGTTGCACATGATGAAAAAATAAGAGCTAGTGCGAGAAGGGATAACCTGGAAGTTGATTGAATTAGTAGGCTTTTTTTCATAAATATTATCATCCTGATGAAGTCACTAACGGGATCCAACGCTCCTGTTGAATCCGAGCACAGATACAGATTAAAGTGTAACCGCAAAACCCTTAAAAAAAAAGCCTTTTCCCTCCTAGCTTTAAATTAAGGACCCGTTTAAAATAGTCCAATGAAGAGCGCACTTATAAAATATCTTTCACTTGCAACATTTTTAATGGTCTTTTCTAGTCATGTTTATCCTGATATCAAGCCCCCAAATTATGATTTCACTCTAACCTCGATAGAACCTTTTTTCCCAGGTAAAAGCGTCGAAGATGCTAAAAAAGACAAAACAATTAAGTCGGATATTTTTGAAGACAACGGAGACGCTAAAGTCATTCGCTTTAAACTGAAGCGCGCGAACTATTCTCTCGATATATATACGCAGGTTAAGGGCGATAAAATCACCGATGTTTTTGTGAGACTTCCACAGCACTTTATTCACGATTTATTTTTAGCAGATTTAGTAAAGCGCTACAAAAAACAGGATAAGTTCGTAAGACACGACTTGAGCGCTTTATATGTATGGATGAACAGAGACGGCAACAACATTCTTTATCACGGAAGCTGCTCTATCACCTGCTTCCCGATGTTCATTGAAGTTGTGAGTAAAGATCCGGCAGTTATTCCGCTCTATCAAAAATTCAACGAAGCTCTTCCTAAATGGTAACGTTTCTTTTTTTAGCGTAAACACCAACAAGAACTCCTACAACCACCATGATTGCGCAAAGGAGCTGCCCCATTGTTAAAAATCCGAAATAATAACCCAGTTGACTATCGGGCTCACGATAAAATTCAACCACAAATCTAAAAAGCCCGTAAACTCCGATAAACGCCGCTGAAATTATTCCATAAACTTTTACTTTCGATCTTAAAATCCACAGCGCAACTGTCAGCATGATGCCTTCAAGAAACGCTTCATACAATTGCGAAGCATGACGAGGATAAAGTCCTCCGCCGTTTGGAAAAATAATTCCCACCCATGAGTCTGTAGGACGGCCATATAGTTCACCGTTGATAAAATTCCCTACACGCCCCCAGAAAAGTCCCTGAGATCCAGAGAGGGCAACAGAGTCCATCACTTCAAACCATGTAATCTTATTTCGTCTCGCGAAGATATATCCGCCGGCACACAATCCAACTAAAGCTCCATGAAAACTAAGCCCGCCTTTCCATACTGCGAGAAGCTCCATCGTATGCTCAGAATAATATTCCCAGTTATAAATGAAAACATAAAAAAATCTCGCGCCGATAAACATACAAACGATCATTGTCGTAATCAACGTATCAATTCTTTCAACGGGAACTTTGAAGAAATTTTTCTTCACTAAAACTTTAAGAAGAAATCCTGCAATGATGAATCCGATAACGTACATCAATCCATACCAGCGAACCTGCAAAGGCCCCAGCGCAAAAATAACCGGATCTAAATTGTGGACGTAATGATTATTCATAATAGTTATCTCTTATATTATCTTTTAAAATATTAAAAAGGATAACGAAGAGTAGCTATAATGACAAATCTGTTTTCGGACGGAAACTTTCTTCTGGATGAACAAATCCTTCAGTCATTCTCGCTAGTGTCTGAATCATTTGTCTTACGGGAACAGAAAGCCCCGAGTAATCCATATATGAACAGTGTGCAGATAAAAAGCTTAGAAGCTCTTCATTCGTCATTTTAATATTTCTTCCGCGAAGTGTAGGATCGAGTCTCAGTACTTTAAATTTCGGTCCGAGTTTTTTCACTCCATCAAGCGAGAGAACTTTATTTCCCACGAAATCAACAAAGACGACTTCACCTTTTGATTCGGAAGCTCTTTGCAGAACCATACCGTCATCAACAGTCACACCCCACAGACCTAAAATCCCCTGCTGAACAAGCGACCAGCTTAAAAAACGATTGATCACAGTACGCGCCGCTAATTTTTTAGCAGGCTCTTTTGATGAACCAAAATCATTGTAACAACCGAACTCCCACACCTTCACTCCAAATGAATAAACCATGAGACCGATTTCTTTATAGCGATAAACATTGTACCCAGGCTTTGGAATCACGCTCTCCAGTCCGTAGCGGTCACTCTCAATCGTAGCGTTCATTTGACGCGAGACTCCCGGAGTGGCCTCGAAAAAGTTAAGGCAGCGAGAAGCATTATTTTTTTTCATTACAGCTAGAGCTGCTGGTTCTTCTTTCTCAGAAAGTTTGGTAAATTGCATCGAAACAAGGAAATCCCCGAGACCAGAAGCAAAGTTTTGTGGATCCAAAGCAATGTAAATGGGTAGGTTCAAGTCTTTTTGGTATTGGTAGTAAATCATTTTACTCATGGCGTCTTCCTTGTCTTCGAGAGAAATTCCCCTCGTACGAGATCTTTATCGGACGACTATTCCCTTGACATTAAGGTGCACTTTGCTTAAAAATCCAAGGTTCATAAATAGTGGTTAAAGTTAGGGCCAACAAGTTTTATACCCGAGTTAAGAGCTTTGGTTTAGACCCCTGGATTTGCCTATTTACTAGGAGTTTTAGAATGTACGGAATTGTAGAGATTGGTGGACACCAGTACAAAGTTCAAGCAGGGGATCTGATCGACGTTGAAAAACTAGCACACGATGCTGGTGCAACGATCACTTTAGACCAAGTTCTTTTCATCGGTGGAGATAAGCCATTAATTGGTGCACCAGTAATCGGTGGAGCAAAAATCAGTGCAAAAGTTATTATGCACGATCGCTCAAGAAAACTAATCATTTTTAAGAGAAAACCAGGTGGATACAAAAGAAGAAATGGTCACAGACAAAATTTTACTGCTTTACTCATTACAGAAATCAATGACGGCGCAGGGAATACTGTTAAGATCGATAAGGCATCTAAAAATGCTGAGAAATACTTAAAATAATTAATTAGATTTTATTAGGAGTTACTTATATGGCACACAAAAAAGCCGCCGGGTCCACAGCTAACGGTAGAGATTCAAATCCAAAAATGCGTGGAAC
>JACMRM010000020.1 GCA_014376445.1 Bacteriovorax sp.
ACATTGTGAGTATACAAATAGATATTGGCAGGAAGAACTGCTAGCAATAGGCTCATTAATCCCCAGGCTGAAAATGATCTCAATCGAGGAATCATTAAACCAATTCCTCCAAGAATAGCAAAAAATCCAGAAGTATAAACGAGAAAGCTGTGAGCAGGAAGATAGTTTGGCATCATTCGTATGTAGTGTTCAGGTGTAATAAAATGGCGAGCACCAGCTAAAACAAAGAAAATGACTGTTATGTAAAGCTCTAACATTTTTAAAAATGATCTTTTTTTAATAACTGTGTTATCAATTGATGAATCCATCTGAATTTCCTGGCGAAAGTTGTCTATAATATGATCTTAGGCTTACTTCATTTTAATGGCAACAAGAGTTCTTCTCTTGTTAAGGAAGTCTTTACAAAGAGAAGTGTCTGGAAAAAAATCCTGAGTAAGACCATAAGACCATAAGACCAATTAGACTTATTTAAGATGAGTATATTTCTAAACGCTATTTTGGCGTTTAAGAATCAAATCTGCATGCATCACATCCTGTGAATAAAGAATCTTACTTATTTAGAAGTAGTCAATAAATGAGTTTCTCATGTTAATATTCTAATTTTTCACGTGCAATTGAATTTCAATTATATAAAATATTGGACAATCCTTTATATGAATAAATTAAAAAAGTTATCTGAATTAGATCTTGTTGAGCTTGTGCCAAATCTTCGAGAGGTTCTAAGAAATCGCGACCACTTCGATATCAAAAGTATTGCAAGTAATAAGACACTTATTCAATTTAATGATCAATTACTCACTTATCATCCGGTATGGGTAAAATTTCTTTACCGAGTACGAGAAATATTATTGAATTTTCTAAAAATTCCTTATGCTAAAAATTTTGAACCTGTGTATAAAATAGTGGACCGCATTGATGATTTTTTTTGGTTAGGAGTAATCTCAGACTCTCATCTCACTGCACACTTAGGTGTTTTGAAGAAAAAAAATTCAGGTTTTTCTGCAACTTTTTATGTTTTTTCCATTGTTCACTACCATGGCCAAGCGGGAAAATTTTATTTCAATCTCATTCGTCCATTTCATCATTTAGTTGTTCACTGGATGATGACTGCGGCCATTAAAGAATAATTTTTTACTAGAACAGGGAATTATAGATGAATAACGGGGTTGACAGGATGACAGTCTAAGGAAAATGCCACGTAAACTTTTTCACCGTTAAAACATTTTATTTCAAATCCATCAGAACACCATCGCGTGTTCGAATGAAGAGTAATTATTTTTCCAGTTTTCTCGTGATCTCTTACTACAACTTCTTTTTTAAGAAGAAGACCATTTAGTTCCATTACTCTATAAATTCTTTTTCTGTTATATCTGGGGAGCTCTATAAGTTTTCTCGCTTTATTAATCATTGCTGTGACTCTTTTGTGCCCGTAGCTTGGACGAATCGCGAGGACAATATTTATTTCAATTAAAACTTCAGCGTCAGTTTCTTTTACGTATCTTAATCTCTTCATTTCAATTTCCTTTTTATCCCAATAAATTGATGACCTTGAGATACCAACGACTTTACAGATTTTACTCTTAGAGACATTGGTATCAATAATAAGAATTATTTCTTGGGCTGCTTCAACTTTTCCAATCGCTGATTTTTTTTTAGAACTTCAACATATGTTTTAAGAATTTCATTGTCGACAGCCATGTTTCCAACGGCTTTTTTGAGATGATTGTTTTCTTGTTTTATTTTTTCAAGTTCTAGAAGAATTTCTGTCATATCAATTGATTCTTTTTTTGTATCTTGTGACATTGTTCTTTTCCACTGGTGAATAGTAACTGGGTGAATCCCGAGCTTTCGAGCGAGAGTTGAAATGGTCATACCACCAGACTTGAGTTGATTCAAAATTTCTAGTTTTTGAGCTTTGGTTCGGTATTGTCGTGTTGTAGTTACAGTCGCTTGCATAGATTCTCCAATAATGGAGGTGTCTAGTTCAATTGGGGGTTAAGAACACTTTAAGCATGAATCCATTCTTATTATGATTTTGGCAGCTATACCTGCTGTTCTATTATCAACAGTACTTTTGCGCTCTATGTTTACTAAATTTAATTTTATCATTTATTATGCGGCGATTTTTAGCATTTATGTAGGATCATTTTTTTATCGTTCGACATGGAGCACTTTAGAGCAAATTAAATCTCATAAGTAGCTAACTAGTACTTTTAAATTTTTTATCTTGAATTAGATTGCCTCTAAATCACTGATCAACGAAATGTTTTTTGATCACAATCGCGAAAGAAAACGAAATGGCTTCATATTTCTAGAGGCCGTTTCGTTTGAATATAGTCTAACGATAGAGGGCGTCTTTTTGAGGCCTTTATATTTTCTGCGATCAAAGGCGAAGAGTTTCCATTCAAACACTTGGAAATGAAGATTTTGAGGTCTCTGGATCAAAAAGCAAGCTATGGCCAACTCAAAAGCCATTTTAAAACCATTAAGTTTTGATACAGCGATTAGCTTGTTCAAAATTTATTATTAGTTTAAAATTAGCGAATGGAACCAACTATAATTTTTTTGCATGGCGGACCTGGATTTCAAGACTATCTCAAGCCTTTCTTTGAAGACCTTGGAAATGATTTTGAGTGTGTATTTTACGATCAAGTTCATGGTCCTGAAATCAAGATTGAAAATCTGCTTTTGCAGCTTGATGAAATAATCCGTTCTATTCCTGGTAAAATCATTCTTCTTGGACATTCTTGGGGTGCGGTTTTAGCTACAGAGTATGCAGGAAGAAACCAGTCTAAATTATCTGGATTAGTTCTCATGAGTACAGGGCTAACTGATAAGCATTGGAAAGATGAATATTATAAAGAATTAGAAGACCTCGGATTAGAAAATGCTGAACTTGAAAAAATTTTTCTCACGCCAGAAGAAGTAGCACTTGGTGAAACCATTCTAGATAAAGTATGGGACACTTTTTCAGAAGAAACATTTAATAGTATCAAGCAAAGCTATCTTGGGAAATATGATGTAACTCCACTTTTGAAATCTTTAAAAATACCCATCATTAATATTTATGGTGAGAAAGACGTGCGTTTTCCGGCGCGTGTATCGAAAACATTCGGTTCATTTAATAGCAACATGATTGATTTTCAAATTTCGAACGCTGGTCATTTTCCATTCCTGCTAGAAGCAGGAAGGATGCAAATTTATAAAATTTTAAAAGAGAACTTTCTATAAAATAAGTCAAACTTCCTCATTTCAAAAACGAAACATGCGTAATAATTCTTTCATAAATAATGCATACGATTGCTATAGCAGCTAAATTCTCCTGTTTCTATAAAAGGAGGATGTTATGAAATTTCAGGTAGAAAAAATTGAAGCAATGATTTACACCGTTCGAGGTCAGAGAGTCATGCTTGATAGTGATTTAGCAAAGCTTTACGGGGTTGAGACAAAGCGATTAAACGAGCAAGTCAAAAGAAACTTAGATCGATTCCCATTGGACTTTATGTTTAAATTGACGCCTGAAGAGTTTGAAGTTTTGAAGTCGCAAATTGCGACTTCAAAGACAGGGAGTGGTGGAAAACAAAAACAGCCTCTCGTATTTACAGAAAATGGCGTAGCAATGTTATCTGGCGTTTTAAATAGTAAGCAGGCCATTCAAGTGAATATTGCCATTATGAGAACCTTTACAAAGTTAAGAAGCTTTCTGAGTATGGAATCATGTTTAAAAGAGGAAGTTGGGAAACTCAAAGACGGCACAAATCAACTTTTTAAAATCGTTTTTGAAAGATTGGATAATCTTGAAGATCAAATTACCCCAAAACTTCCAGGCAACAGAAAAAAGATTGGACTTAAACCGGATCGAAACCACTGATCAAATGAACTAATCTTGATTCATTATACATAGACTTTATAGCAAACGAGGAGAAAATCCTCGTTTTGCATTTAAAGGCCAAAGCCAAGTAATCAAAAGATCAATTTCAAACATTATTTTGATGACCACGCTGGTTTAGCAAAGTAA
>JACMRM010000103.1 GCA_014376445.1 Bacteriovorax sp.
TTAACGTAACCGCTTTTTAACATTTAAAAAAATACAAATACCATGATGGAATTTGTAGAAAGAAAAGATCTAAGGGAGACATGAAGTCCATGCTTAGTAATAAAAAGTCCAATCCAACAGATTGGCTGGTTTCACAAAACAAGTACTCGTCGAAAAAAACAACTCAGAAAGCAAAAACTATTTCGGTTACGGCCGGAAAAGGCGGAGTGGGGAAGACTTCAGTTGCCGTGAAAATGGCAAAAGTTTTATCTTCACAAGGCTATAAAGTTCTTCTTCTTGATTGCGACACAAATCTTTCGAATACTGTCGTAAAACTCGGCCTTCCAATTACAAATTATTTTTACGAACTTATTTCAGCTCAAAGAGAGTTTGATGACTGCCTTCATAAAGATGGCAACCTTCATCTTCTTGCCGGTTGTAATGGCTCAATAGACATGTTTAACAGAAGTTTGGAGATTGATCGTGTGATCATCGACATTCTGGTTAATCATGAAAAAGATTACGATTATATTATTCTTGATTGCCCTGCAGGAATCACGAAAGAAACCCTGACGTTGAATGCTTACAGTGACTACCGGTTTGTAGTAGTGACTCCTGATAAATCATCAGTCACTGATTCATATTCGCTAATTAAAATTCTTAACAAAGAATTCGGCGTTAACGAAAACCATTTATTGATCAACAAAATTTCTTCTGAGCCTCAATATCAAAGGATGATCAAAACACTTAGTGAAACGGTTGAAACATTCCTAAAGTGCCGTCTTCATATTCTTGGTGGAGTAACTAAAGAGAATCTTCCAGATGATCGTTTTGATACGGTTCTACTTCATGAGGAAAATAATTCCCTACACAAGAATTTTGTGAACATTGTTAATAGATTTACCGAAGAGATAGAGGGTGAGACCCGCATACAGGATATGCAGTATTCGTCTCGCTTCGAACAACACTTAAGTTTAACAGTATAAGGGAGCACTTTAGATGTCGACTCTATCAAAAAAATTAAAAAATCTTAAAGACTATCGCTCAACGGTTGAGCCGAAAGTTAAGGATGAAATTATTGTCGAGTACGCACCACTTGTGAAGTATATCGCACAAAAAATTGCATCTCGTCTTCCATCAAATATCGAGTTAGATGACCTGATCTCGTGTGGTGTAATTGGATTGATGGATGCTATTGAAAAATTCGATCCAAATCGCGATAACAAATTTAAAACATACGCTGAGTTTAGAATTCGCGGCGCTATTTTAGATGAACTTCGTGCCCAAGACTGGGTACCTAGATCAATCCGTGAAAAAGCAAAAACAGTTGAACGTGCTTACTCAAAACTGGAAGCTAACCTTGGTCGACCGGCAACTGATGAAGAAATGTGTTCTGAACTGGGAATGAACCAGGAAGAATTCCATGACTTGTTAAATAAAGCGAAATCGATTTCATTACTGAACATCGACGATTCTGCTTCTTTCAATAAAGGCGATAAAAAGCTTATTTCTGAAGTAATGGAAGACCATAAGGCCCTTAATCCGTATACGACAGTTTCTCAAAAAGACTCTCGCGAAAAGATTAAAGAGGGGATTATGACTTTGCCTGAAAAGCAAAGGTTAGTTCTTTCACTTTACTATTACGAAGACTTGAATTTAAAAGAGATCGGACAGGTTCTGGACGTTACAGAATCTCGAGTTTCTCAGCTGCACACGCAAGCGATTTTAAAACTTAAAGCAAAACTTCGTACATTGTTTGAATCTTCAGAGGACCTAGCCAGCTAAAATGAGCGAAAAACATTATCAAACAGATTTCGAAAAGGGTCTGAACACACTGGAAGACATTCAGATGCTTTCAGCGTTTACAGTCTCCCCGCTGGTGAGCCATGCGTATTTTTATCTCTCAGAGATGAAAAGAAAAGCTGACGCCATCTCGACCGGCCAGGTTTCTCACTTTGAGCAGGTAGGAAAAGTTCTCGATGAAAAACTTTCATCGATCATCGAAGATTTTTTCGGGAATAAAGTTAAGTACAAAGATTTTACATTTTATAAAAGCACTCTGAAATTTGATTTGAAGAAATGGAACCTTATTTTAGAAACCATTCCTGAAATTCTCTCTATGGTGGCACTGTTTAATTATCACGGCTCTGTGGATGTCAGATTCGACGATAGCCGCCTTCTAATCAGCGGCCTAATCCTTGAAGACGGAAATTTAGAACGCTCTAGAAAGCTAATCTACGTCATCACACGCAAGCTTTTAAGAAATAAAGTTCTTCTAACATTTAACCTGGAAAAAACAGCGAGAGCTGGACTATTTAAGTTGGATTTAAAAGCTGATTTATCCCACGACGACTCACTTGTTTATAGAGTTAATTTTAAAATTAACAAAAATGAACAATACATGGTCGGTTTTTCTAACATTTTTACTCAGTATCGCGCTCAACTTGAAGATGTTAAAACAGTAGGTGAGCATAATATCGTAGAGATCGGGAACGACCTTTCAGTTAAGCACTATTTGGGAGTACCGGAGTTAACTCGTATAGAATCAGCTAACAAAGAAATTTTGCACTTTCCCTTTTTATTTCGTCCGCTTTCTATCATACTACCAATGAAGGGCAATCTAGTTACGGAAGCCTTTTCACGCAGTCTGGATGACGAAAACAAGAGAAAACAGGATGTTTCTAAATACTTTCGCACAATCGATTTTTTTTCGCTTTTTAATCTCTAAAATTATTTTTAGTACTCAGGAGTCTATATGCGTTTCACTCTAGGCAGAGCTGTTCATTTTTATTATGCAACAGTGCTTGTAGCGATCACTTGTTTGTTTGCTTTCGGAGTAAAACATTATTGGGACACCGGCCTTCTTAATATTGATTACGTCAGCAATCTTTACGACGGAACAAATAAAGTAAAGATGGTGAAAGAAAGAAACGATGTAGATGAATTAAAAAAATTCGTTGATGGCGACCGCATAAAAGACGCCAATAAAATTTACATTCGTCTGGAAGCAGATATCAAAGATCTGAAAGCGATTAAAGCAACTGATGACAAGAGTAATTTCGATGCAAATATGCATGCTGTAAAACAATTATTAATTGGGTTTCAATCAGGACCTGATTTGTCGAACACACTCAATAATTTAAACACAAAAGTTTCTAACTTCGAGCAGTTTGTTAGTGAAAGAAACTGGCCGACACTGACAAAAATGTCAATTAATCTTCGTATGCGTTTATCTCCAAGCCGCTTGATGAGTAATGGTCTTTATAATTTTGAGAGGACTCAAAATCTTGCTCTTTCAGTTAACAATGACCTTGAGGCCATGACAAACTTCACTGAATCATCAGGACTTCCTGTTGATATTAAAGCTGCGATCGTTAACAGAATTAAAACTCTTAAAAACGAAGCTACAAACTTAGGTGTTTATGTAGATGCTCATACAAAATTCAACCGTCTTTATAAAGAATTCGCAGGTGCCTACACTGTCTGGTTTAAAGCAGTAGAGCCGGAAATCGCTTTTAAGAAAATTCAATTTGAAAAAAACTCACAGTCAGTTTTCTATTCACTCCTGGCAGTTTTCGCAGGACTTGTAGCTTCGATAGTTCTGGGGTTTGTAATTTATAATTTTTCAACAAAGCGTTCTTCTGGAAAAACAGAAAAACTTGTCATCGATACAATTAAAGACGGACTTCTTCCTGTTGAGTCAAAACAAATTGCTAACTTCTCTCAGGAGTTCGTTTTAGAATTTGAAAAATACAGAGAATACACTCACAAGAGAATGGCATTTGGATCAATTTTCCAGGAAGCGGTTCCATTTGCAACAATTTTATTGGATTCAAATTTAAATATGGTTTGGGGTAACTCTCATTTTTATGAGCAGTGGCAATTGCAGAACTTTAAAGATGAAGACACACTCACCTGGGATTTCCTACAACGATTTACGAATCTTAAAGACAATAGCTCAATCCTTAGTGCGCTTAGAATGAGCACTCCTGGCACTTACAAAATTCAGGTTAAATCAAATACGATGTCTACAATGATGCCGTATGAAATGTATATTTCACCTGTGGACTATTCAAATCAAAGACGTATCATGATCATTTTCTATCCGATGGTAGAAGCTCAGCAGAATCTTGATGCTCAAAAATTGGCCATTACTTCACCGTTAATGAAGGCCATTGGGCTTCAGATGGATGAGAAGATGACATCTGAATCGAGAAGCGAGTTAAGGATGTTAGCTGAGAAAGCAGGAGCGGGTGAAGTCTTCTCGAAGCTTTTCCAGTATATTGAAAAATCAGAAGCGATTCAGGATGAACTGAATCGTGAAATTGAAGTTCTTGAAAACAAATCAAGTGAGCATAGAAATATTTCAAGTGAAATCAGAAAATCTCTGGTTGCTTCTTTCGAAACACAGCGTGCTTCGATTGACCGCTATAACCAGTTTAAAGGGTCTGTATCCCTTGTTATCGATGCCAGAGATCAGTTGGAAGAGCAGTTTAAATATGCAATGAATTCGTCGCGTGAGCTTTATAAAGATCAAGGCCGTATTTTTACGGCCGCTGAACGTGCTGAAAAGAATGTTGATGATTATATCAAAAGTTTGAAAACGATTACGGTTCTTAAAGGTGATTTTAAGGAGCTTAAAATCAGCGTTGAGGATTTTAAGTCGAGAATTGTTCAAGTGCTGGATCAATTGCTGATTTTCCAAAGCCACGAAAATGATACACAGAGAGTTGATCAGTTTCTTGGTAAGATTAAAATCGAAATGAAAGGTTTTGAAAAAGTTCTTCAAAGCTTCGGTGAAGTGGTGACTCAGCTTGATGTGACAGTTACAAAAGTTGATATGATGGTTGAATCGAGAGAGAAAGTTGATTTGGATAGCATTAAATACAGAATGGAATCGGTGAAAAATAATCTGGAAAATATTCAGTTCTCTGCTTCTAAGATCGCTCAGACAACTCATGCTAAAGATGATGAGATGATCTCAGCGCTTAAGTCACTTGTCGGGAATTTAAAATCTGAAATGAAACGAATCAATGATATGTGCAGACTGACTGGGATGAATTCAGAACACCTTGATATCATCGCTCCTAACAATCCTGAATATCATGTTTAAGTTTTAATCATCCTGTATAAAAAATATGCAGGATTATTTTTTTCTTCCTAAATATTCTGAATAATCTAACCTACTTTTTAATTCTGGATATTTACTAAAGCATATTTGTGCTTTAGGGTCTTTAAAAAAGAAATTCTTTGAAACTGGAGAATTTTTGATGACTGCTGAATAAACTCGCTCCCAGTAAATTTTGTCAGATTTTTCTTCTTCAATATTAATATTAGGATAGGAGACATATCCATTTTTATCGGAATCTGGATGCTTGGGCTCATATTTCATGATTGGTGGAGTCTTGTCATTAACTATCTCGCAAATACCATTAATACAACTGGTGGCAATTTTCTTTTTGTAATAGCCACCTTCAATTGTTCTCGTTGTTTTTATATTGGAAATATTGGAATAGATTACAGCAATTTTTTGATAAAGAACATTTAGGTCCTGACAGTATTGGTTTATCTGCTCATTTGAGGGATTTTTTTTATGGTGAGCGCAACTTGTAAGTAAGATCAGTAGAATCAACTTTTTCATTTTATACCTTATTCCGGCATTAGTTCTTAGAAGATATCATTTTTCAAAAATCAATATTAACACGAGGGTAATTGGAAAAAAGCTAATAAATGTAACTTCATTCATTCTGTCAGAGTCGCATGCAGTTTATCAAAGTTGCTTTTAAGTTTTGGCAGATCGCTCATATTTTCAATAAACAAGTCGGCCTTTTTTTTCTTTTCTTCAATATCCATCTGTTTGGAAAGAATTTTTTCGGCGAGGTCTAATGTGATCTGATCGCGCACAATCAGACGCTCAATTTGTACCGAGCGTGGAGCATAGGTACAGATCGAAGTATCAACCTTTAAATTTAGATTCTTTTCAAACAACAATGGAACATCGTAAACGATATAATCATGCTGAGGATGTGAAAGGTAAGCTTCTTTAAAGGCTTCCGGCATCTGAGAGTAAATAAATGTCTCAATCATGAGTTGATTTTCAGCAGTCGTAAA
>JACMRM010000104.1 GCA_014376445.1 Bacteriovorax sp.
GATACTCGCGTCGCTAATGAGTTTGCAGAATCACATATCAAAGGATCTGTAAGTGTTCCTTATAAAGAAAAAAGTGCAAAAGAAATTTCGTTTGACAGCAAGCTTGATTCTTTTGACTTAAGTAAATTACCCGCTGATAAAAATGCAAAAATTGTTTTGTACTGCAATGCTGGTGAATGCTGGAAAAGTTATAAGGCTTCTAAAACTGCGATTTTAGGTGGTTACAAATCAATTTATTGGTTTCGCGGGGGAATTCCTGAGTGGAAGTCTAAAGGCCTTCCTGTAGAATAAATCGGGGCCTTTGAATTCTATTAATCAAAAGGACAACGTGATGCTAGCTTCAAATTTTCGAAATTTCAGTGTAAAAATGAAACTGGGGTTAGCTTTAGGCTGCATCGCTTTACTGATTACAATTTCTGGTGGAATCAATCTTTACATCACGCAAACCAGTATCAAAACTTTAGCACTGGTTTACGAAAATGAAGTTATTCCGTCAGGACTTTTAGACGATTTTGAAAGGAATCTAAAAGAAGTGCGTTTTCGAATGGCCGGAGTTCTGCTTGACCAGATGCCAGTCGTTGGTTCACGAAATCACTTAAAAGAAGTCTCGGCCTCAATCCCTGAAATGTGGAAAAAGTACCGCGAGTTGACTCAAAATACGCTTGCGAACAATATTGAAGCTGGCCAAAGTATGAAAGACCTTAATGGCGAGTTCGAAAAAACTCTTCCTGATTTTTTATTGCACCTAGATAAAATATATGCAGAAAATGACAAAAAATCACTGACTGTTATGCTGGAAGATGAATGGCCGACTATTCAATTAAAATTTTTTAAACCTCTAAGTAAGCTTATGGCCCTACAAAAAAAATCTGTAAATGATACTTATCAACAGGCACAAAAAAATGGAGCTCGGCATAACACACTTGGAATAACTATTCTTATAGTTAGCTTGAGTTTTACCGTGCTTGTATTTTTTATGATCATGCAGATCATAAAAGTTTTAGGATCTGTGATTCAAAATTTGACAACGTCCAGTAATGAAGTTTTAGCGGCGGCAGGGGGCTTATCCGCATCTGCGACGCAACTTTCAGCAGGATCCACTGAAACGGCAACATCGCTTCAAGAAACGGTTTCTGCGACAGAGGAAATGGCTAGCATGGTTCGAAGTAATTCTGACAGCGCTAGCGAAGCTCAGAAAATGGCCCAGGATGGTAAGCGGGTTGCAAACATTGGCGAAGAAAATATGGCTAATCTTTATTTGGCTGTAGGGGTCGTTGCGAAAAGCTCTAGACAGATTGAAGAAATTATTTCGATTATTGATGATATCGCGTTTCAAACTAATCTCTTAGCTTTAAATGCTGCTGTCGAGGCGGCCCGAGCGGGTGAACACGGCAAGGGATTTGCAGTCGTTGCCGATGCTGTTCGAAGTTTAGCACAGCGAAGCGCTCAAGCAGCAAAAGAAATTACTGGATTAATCCAAAATAGCACTGCACAGATTAATTTAAGCCAAAACTTAGCTGAGCTTGGGAAAAAGTCTATTTCTGATATTGTTACAACAATTGTAAAGATCTCAGATATCACCGCCAGAATCGCATCAGCTAGCGAAGAGCAAGCTATTGGTTTAAATAATATTTCCAAAGCCATGAATGAAATAGATCAAGTGACCCAGCAAAATGCAGCAGCCTCAGAACAAATATCTTCAACATCTGACCGGCTAACGGCACAGTCTGAGGCTTTGCATGCACAGATAGATGGACTTGTATTAATGATCGAAGGAGGTAAGCAAGCTCTAACTAAATTGCTGTCGTTAGATATTAAAAGGGAAAAGAACAATTCAAAAGCAGCTTAATTAACTTAGCAAAACAAGGGTATTTGAATTTATTATATTCGATTTTTAGACATGTTTTACCGGCATCAAAAAGCAAAGGACATGTCATTCAAATTTGCCATATTTCATAGCATCGCTGCAAAACTTTAACTAGCGACCTTAATTTATTTGCTTGAACGGAATTCCGCCTGCACAGTCCTCCGAAACAAGTAAAAACATGGGGGTGTTTATGAATAAAATGGTCGTGTTACTTACAGGGCTACTTATAGCGATATCAACATTGGCGACTCAAATGCCAGACAGCAGTATCGAATTTCTTAAAACGTGTGCCGCTGGGCCAGAATGCGAAATTAAACTTTTTTACGAACTTTCTAAAACATACCGCCCATCTAAAGAAGAAGACCAACTGCGTGACTATATTGTTAAAATAAAAACAGTGGCTGAAACAAGCATCTGGAATCAAAATCTTGAAACATTTCAGGATAAAATTGGTAATTTGATGATTCGTATTCCTGCAACAGGATCTTTTGTTGGTAGAAACAATGCTTACTTCGCGTTGCAGTCCCACATGGATATGGTTTTGGCTTATGCAGACGCTAAACCAGGGGAAGATATTCGCAAGTATTTCGCTGAGGGCATCAAAGTAGAAATAAAAGACGGCTGGCTACAATCTGAGGGCAACAAAACAACCTTAGGTGCTGACAACGGAACTGGGGTTGCTACAGGATTACGTTATTTAATTGATCCGAAACTTTCGCACCCACCGATGGAGCTGATCTTTACCGTACAAGAAGAAATAGGACTTTTAGGCGCATTCAATTCAGAATTGCCGCTTTTAAGTCGCAAAATGCTTTGTCTTGATGGAATGACCCCTGAGCCTGGATTTATCATCGCCGGTGCACAAGGAGCATCGGCGCGCGTGCTCACGGGCCTTGCAAAGGCGACTGACACCGATCACGCTCAAGACGCAGTTATCGAAGTTACCGTCAGTCAATTGGCCCGTGGGCATTCTGGCGGCAGTATTCATCTCAAGCGCTTAAACGCGATGAAAGCATTTGGAAACTTAGCCAAATTTGTTTCTTCAACAGTTGGACCTATACAAATTAAAAATTTAATTGTTGGCGACCGCGTTTTAAATAAAATTCCAAATTTATTTAAAGCCGAAATGGTCATTCAACAAAGCAGTTTAACCTCTGATTTAAGTTATCAAATTGAAACTTACTTGCGAAAGCTAATTGCTGAAAATACGGATGACAATCAAAATGCTAAAATTGAAATTAAAATTCAATCCGCAGCAGGAACTCGTTTTTTAACTACTGATTTTGATTTCACAAAGCAGCTGATCGATAGCATTTTGCAAAGTCCAAACGGAGTCATTGATTCAGATTCGAAATACTTTAATAGTGTATTAACTTCAAGCAACCTTTCGTTTGTAGAACTTCAGCCCTCAGCAGACAACAGCCAAATCAATTTTCAGTTCGGAGCGATGTCACGTGGATTCGTCGATTCACGCGTTAATGAAATTGCTGATCAGATTCAAGGACTAGTCAGTGCCAACAAATTATCAGAACTTAAAGTCGAACAAAAAATGCTTATTCCTGCTTGGATGGAGCCAGAAAGCTCAGTCTTATTGAATAAAATTCTAACAGATTCAGGTTTGTTTACAAAAAAGTTTTACTTGAATGGCGGATTAGAACCTTCAGCATTTAAACAAAAGTTTTTGGATTTAGAAGTCGTTGCTTTAGGTCCCTACACTTTAAATGCCCACTCTGTAATGGAAAAAGTTCGCTTAGATACCGTTCAACCAACGATTGACGGCATTCGTAAAATTATAGAATCTCAGTAATTGCTTCGGCCGCAAAGGGCCTTAATGTCGCTCTGATGTCATCTAGGTCAGCCATGTTGAGCGGGAGAGTCCAATTGCAATGCTAGAACCTGCTTAAAGTGCTGGTTACGATTTATGCCCTTTCTTTTGACCTTCAGAACGACTTCTTATTGGAATCTCAAATCGCTTAAGGGCATCCCAAACGAACGAGAGTGAGGACGAAATTTCGTCAGCAATTTGCTTGAATGAAAGCCCTTCACTGATGTATTTTTGAGTGAGGAATTCTTTAGTTTTGGCCTCAAAAAGCCCGGGAAGACCAATAATATCACGGATTTCGTCCACATCAGCGGAAGTGGCTTCAGTATCTGACAGTAGGCCCGCCATTTTTTACCATGAACAATTTCAAGTAGTTAGATACGATTTTCTAGTTAGGCCCAATGGGTCTCGAACTTTCAAC
>JACMRM010000105.1 GCA_014376445.1 Bacteriovorax sp.
ATTAAATGATCTTCTGAATTGATCGTTATCTCTTTCAGGAGCTGGAGAACTCACGAAATCTGGTTTTTCTACTCTGGAGAAACTATCATCACGGTCGATTTTTGCAAATTCTTTTGGTTGTTGAGTTAGGGAAGCAGTTTGAACTGTTGGATCTAATTTTTTCTCTACGAATTCTGCTTTTTTCTCTGCCATTGTAATCGGAGTTATCGCTTTACCTTCAGCTAAAAGAGTTCCTTCAACACCTAAAAAGTTTTGATAAAATGAAGAATAACTTTTAGCTTTTGCAATAGTATCTTTCGAACCACTTGCAATAGATTGGTTAGGTTCATAAATTTCTTTTTTATCTTTTTCAAGTGACGCTAGATATGAAATATATGAAAGATACTTATTGTTACAAGACGCACCCTTTGGGTCCAAACAGTAACTGTTCAATAAATCAGTACTGCTAACTGGTCCACCTGAAGTACATGATTTTAAATTTTTACTAGCTTCAGATTTACATAAATAAATATCACAAAATTGTCCTGCATTTCTTTTTGCAATTAGATCATCTTTTACAGGTCTTGAGTCATCAAGAAATTTTTTTTGAAGTGAAAAAATAGATTTACCTTTAGTTAATTTGTCATCATCTTCTATTAACTGTCCATTGTTTGATTTTTTTGTATCACAGCTTAAACCATTAGAAATTGCTATATCAATTTCAGAACCTGGACCAGTAAAATATTTAGAGGCAAATTTATCAGGCATACCAAAACTATCTAAATCATCACATAAAAACTCATTAATATTGTCTGTGATTGCACTACACTGAAATGCTAGACCTTTTGCCATTTCCTCTTGATTTGCATTAGTGAATAAAAAACTATTAATATAATCTTTTGCAGGACCTTTATCATCATATGTTTTTAAATGATGTTCAAATTCTGCTAATATTTTTTCTCCGTTTGGACCATTTTTGATAGAATTTTTAAGCATTTTTAGCTGAGGAAAACTTTCGTATAAATTTCCAACTTCAGTTTGTCTTGAACCTTTTAAGCTATCAATAAAATTCACGGCATCTGATTCAGTTAACTGAGACGAGATAAAGAAAAATCCCGACGTACCAGAAATTGGGCATTTATTATCATTAACCTGTGCCCCTCTCATTTCGCTAAATTTTGTTCTCATCCTGCTATATAGTGTATTTTTTCTATCTTTTGATTCTGGAAAGCGCCCTAAAAGCATTTCTAATTTTTTTTTATAGTTATCTTGATTTGTTTTTGGTCCACATCGTGGCGTTGAAATCGTTTCTAATTTACATTTTTTTTCAACTTCAATTGAATTCATCATGAGATCTTTATTATTTTGTGAGAAATATTGATCAAGAAGTGCAATTTCCTCTAAGCGCTGTGTAGCTTTTAAGGCCAATTTGTCTGCTAATTTTTCTAGAATTTTGTTTTCATGCGCATCTTTAATTTTAGGTTCATTGGCAACGGTCTTTGCCAACGGACAATTAAAACTAGCTAATCCCATGGTGCCTAATCCGCCATCGGGATTAAAACATGGAACAATTGAATCTTGTGAATAAACTTTTAGAGAGAAAAAATTCCCTATAAAAATTATAAGCATGACTTTAAAAATTATTTTTTCTATTTTCATTTCTATATTTTTAAATACTCAGGAGGGCATTTTTTTTTGTAAATAGAAAACACTCCTCCATTATCACAAAGGAACTTATATAAATCATTTATTCCTTTTTCTTCTTCGGCCATAAACTCTTTTTGAACATACAAATAATTTAAATAATCCAAAAGAGTGTAACCTCTAGAGTTTTTTGCATTAATAATCTTTGTAAAAGATGCTTTGTCATTTTTTTCTAAATAATACTTTTGAAGGGCCTCGAGATAAGATTTTCTTTCAGTTGCGTTTTCAGCTGCTAAATGAACCAATGGAGATGTAGTTCCACCCATTAATTGAGGTTCACATCCAGCGGCGAGCCAATAACGATTCATTCCTTCCTCGCTTCCTGAAGTTGCCTTCATAGGATCTAATAATGTTTGTTTGAAATTTGAAACTCCGCCTAATTGAGTAAAATTCATGCAATAAACATTTAAATAACTTTGAAAAGAAGCATCTGCTTGTGACATAGCTTTACTAGAAACCAAAGCAACTAACTGTGCACTCTTATTTCCTTCCAAGGGACTTCCCGCTGCCATAACTGGCGTACAACTAACACAATCATTTGATAATATTCTAATTGCATCATTAGAATGATTTTTTCGATCATTCATTGCAAATGAATTTATCGAATAAACACAACTCACCAGGATTAAAATCCAAATGCGATTCGTTCCAACAGCCATAAATCGTTTCATCA
>JACMRM010000021.1 GCA_014376445.1 Bacteriovorax sp.
ATAATTTGTGTTGAAACATCTTCAACTTTTACGCCGAGTTTTTTAGCGACACTTTCTTCAATGTCCGGAGTTAAGATCGTATAGTTTCCGACAGCACCTGAAAGCTGGATTGTTAGTTCGTTATCATAAAAGTGCTGAAGGTCAGCTCTTCTTCTTTTGAACTCAGCGTAGTGCCCCAGCAGTTTTTGTCCAAAACTCATTGGCTCCGCATACATTCCGTGAGACCGGCCAAGAGTCATCAGCATTTTTGTTTCAATCGCGCGTGACTTCAGTGCCTCCATGAAAAGATCGTAGGATTTCATAACCACTTCAAGTGAAGATTTTATCTGCAAAGTTAAAGCAGAGTCGATGACATCAGAAGACGTGACACCATAGTGAAAATACTTGCCGACATCGGCAGAAACCTGTTCAGTGATGGATGTGCAGAAGGCGATAACATCGTGGCGTGTGACGGCTTCGATTTCATCGATGCGGGAAGGTCTGATTTCGGCCGCTGAGATGATTGAAGCGATGCCTTTTGGGATCATATTTTTTTCTTCGAGAGCGTGGAGAAGTTCGAGCTCAATTTGAAGAAAAGTTCTGTACTTATTTTCATCACTCCAGATTGGGGTAATGGATTTTGCTTCATAACGAGGAATCATAATCCGTCCTTATTTTAGAGGAAGAAACTGATCTCGAATCCAATTGTTAAAAAACCTAAAGTAAGGGATCTTGCCGAGCTGGATTCTTCATTTTCTTTTGCTCTTTTTACCACAGCTAGGTTGTAATTGAAATGAGCGCCGGCACTAAAATAATCATTGAATCTTTTATAAACAGAATATTTTGCAAGTAGTCCCGGACCGCTGAATGATTTACCGGAAAAATTTTCTTTGTATATATTGTAAGTCAGGTCTGCTGCTATAAGTTCATAGATACCTTCAAAAGGAAGGATGGTTTGTGCATAGCGAGTCTCGCGTCCGATACCAATACCTATTGTTGTCAGCGTGTTCTGCTGCGTGGCCAGTTGATCATTAGTTGCTCCTGTCGCTGCAGGATTATTGGCAGAGATTTCAGGGAAGAGGCCTTTTGTCATGATGACATTGCTATCCAGCCAGAAATGATCCAGTTGTTTTGCATATGAAAAAGCAAAGTTTGAAAGATCAGATGATTTTGTCAGGCTTGGATTGACTCCTACCATGAAAGAAAATCTGTTTTCGTAGCTTGGATTGTAAGTGCTCTCTGTATTTAAAACCAGTTCACCTCTGTCTCTTGGAGCAGCGAAGGTGCTGATTGAAAACAGGAGCGAACAAAAAAGAATGATTTTTATAATAATATTTTTCATTTTATTTACCCTTTACCCTTGTCGCCAGCAATTCGAAGTTCTCTCCCGGAAAATCTTCTATTCCGGCAAATCGAGCAAGTGTTAACTTTTCTTTCAAATGCTGAAGTTTCGTCTGTTCATAGAAAATTTTTGTTGAACTTAGATCAGCAAGTGACAGTGAAAAATCGTAAAACTTAGTTCTTCCACCTAAGTAGTTGTCCAGGATTGTATCAAATGTTTTCTGAAGGCTCGGAAGACGCGCTTCAAGGATTACGATCTGGTTTTGCAGTGAAAGAATCGTTTTATAAGTCTGTCTGATCTGCGATTGAGTGTAGTGAGTGTTTTTTTCAAATTCTTTTTTAGCAATATCTTTGCTGATTCTACTGGTCGCGAGGCGGTTTGAATTTAAAAAACCATCCTGACCGGTGATTGCCCATGTTGTATTGATTGAGGCCACAAGTTCGACATTTCCACTGCCGGAATATGTTTCATAGCGTGTAGTGTTTTTTGTCGCCCCGAATTCCTTATTATACGCACCCAGGTTGATTGAAAATTTCGGAAGCGGCATATTTTCTTTTAATGCTACATCGTACTCTCTTTCAGCATTGTCGATTAAGACTTTATTGGTAAGAAGAGTAGGATTGGTTTTTTCTGACAATGCCAGAACTTCATCGAGCGTGATCTTAATTCTTCTATAGTCGAGTCCTTCATTAAGAACATATTTTGTTCCCACGGGGTCTGTAATCTGGAAGGCCACACTTTCATCTGCTTCATCAGCAATGATTTTAGCATCGTGATAATCATTCTGTGATTTTAAATACTCGCTTCTCGCCTGGTAATAGTCCTGCTTCGAAGTTTTTCCGACAGTTATTTTTTCTTTGCTTAAACGGTACACGAATGAAGTCTGGCGAAGCTCATCCTGGCGGATCTTTTCAATGTTTTTTGTCGCGACCAGTGAAAAATAGCTGTTGATTAAATCAAGTTTTAATTCTCTTTTTGATTCGTTATAGATTTGAGTTGTTCTTTCATAGATATTTTTTTTATTCAAATAAAGAGCGTAGTCTTTTCCCCAATTAAATACTGTATAATCGCCTAGAGATAATCCAAGAGTTCCACTCGGTGAAGTTGAGTTTGGAACTAATGGTGGACGACTGCTGTGGTGAAGAGTTGCAATGTTCTGGTCAGCAGTTTGCAGAGTCACTTTAAGTTCAGGAAGCCAGAATGCACTTTTAGCACCTGAAAAAGTAATCTCATTAATTTCCTGGCGCTGACCTCTGATATTTTGATCGTAGTTTTTTCTTAAACCTTGCTCAATCACATCGTTGAGCTGAAGGTTTTTATAATTATCATTTAATTTATATTTAACAGCTTCCTGAACATACATTTCAGTTTCAGTTTGTTTTTGAGCTCTTACTTTTGATGGCGCTTTATTTTTTGGTTTTAAAAGCTCTTCTTCCGGAACAACTCCGGTTTTTTTCTGCAGTGGAGACTGATCTTTTGGTGCATCCACTGGCTCAAGCTTAATGACTTCTTCAGTTATCTCATCAAGATTCTTGGAAGGAATAACTTCGGTTTTTGGAGTTGGTGTGGCCAATTCTCCGGCCGGAAGAGATTGCGGACCTTCACTCAATTGAGTTGTATCAGCGGCAGAAGGAGCTCCTGCATCCAGAGTCTGGATTGAATCGGTGTCATCATCCTGAGACATCGCTATTTGAGGAGAGATAAGGCTTAATGCCAATAAGAAAGGCAAGAGGTTTTTTGTCATACTTCCACTCTGATATTCTTTAAATGTTTAGAATAGTTTAGAGTGGGCGTTATGCATTGAAAAGGATTTTATAACGTAATGCCCGGACAGCCTTTTCTCACGATATTTTCTTCGTGGAATTGAATTTGTGTGAGAACAAGAGTGAGTTCATGTTCAAGATGGCCAAGATTCACTTCCAGTTTTTTTTTCAAAGAAACTTTGTTTTCCGGAGTGATTTTTTGTAGATGTTTATTCCTCTCAATCATGGCCAGTATGCGTTGTTTATGAGCAATTTTTTCTTTTCTTTCTTCTGTCAGAAGCTCGCAGCGGCGTGAAATGCTCGGATCAGTAATGACGGTGCGCTTATAATCTTCTGCGCGAACCAAACCACGGTACCCGATAAAAACAATCAACAATAATATCGAAATTCTTTGGGCCATTCCCTGCTCTCTCCTCTATAATTATAAACTTATTATAGCAGTTTTTGGAGACCTTTAAAGTGAGTAAAAAGAGTGTCCTCATTTTAATTCCCGCACGTTTTGCCTCAACTCGTTTTCCGGGCAAGCCTTTAACGATAATAGCGGGCAAAAGTATGATTTCCAGAGTTCTGGAAAATTGTCAGACTGCCTCTCATCCCAACATTACTTTCGAAACATTTGTCGTGACAGATGACCATCAGGTTGAAGCGCACATCAAAACATTTTCACCCAATGTTGTTCGTGTGGATGATGATGTTATTTCGGGAACGCTGAGAATCGAGCTGGCATACGCAAGATTTTTCAAAACAAAACAGTACGACTTGATCATCAACGTCCAAGGTGATGAGCCGCTTCTTGAAGGAAGTGATCTCGTTCGTCTTGCCGAGTTTCATTTGAGCAAGCATTTTGACATTACAACTCTTGTGAAAAAGAACATGAACTTCGATAGCGTTTTCCACGACCCGAACAAAGTAAAAGTAGCGATGAGTGAAACGACGGGAACAGCATTTTATTTTTCACGTGCAAGTATTCCCTTTAAGCGCGATGCCGGTGTGAACTGGGCAAACGATTACTGGTTCCTGCACATTGGTGTTTACTCGTACAAACCAGAGGCCCTAAGCAATTTTTCGAAAGCTCCGGCATCAAGACTGGAAGATTTAGAAAAACTCGAACAACTCCGCGCACTCGAATTGGGAATGACTATCGGTGCTTTAGAAACAAAAAGTGTGGTGATGGGAGTTGATCATCCAGAAGACGTATTAAAAGTAGAAGAGGTAATCAATGGCCGAAAATAAGAAACACAAAAAATACATCTTTATCACTGGAGGAGTTGCAAGCTCACTTGGTAAAGGATTAGCCGCTGCAAGTATAGCGAGTCTTCTAGAGAGACGGGGGATCAAAGTTTCCATGTTAAAAATGGATCCATACATCAACGTCGACCCGGGAACGATGAGCCCTACTCAGCACGGAGAAGTTTTCGTGACTGATGACGGAGCTGAAACGGATTTGGATTTAGGTCACTACGAAAGATTTACTTCTCTGACTTTGAAAAAAGAAAGTAACTTTACGACAGGTCAGGTCTATTTAAAAGTTATCGAGAATGAAAGAGCGGGAACTTACTTAGGTAAGACGGTTCAGGTTGTTCCTCATATTACGAATGAAATCAAAAGAAGAATTCATACAGCGAGCGAGAACTGCGATTTATTAATTGGAGAGATCGGTGGGACTGTCGGAGATATTGAATCTCTGCCATTCATTGAATCAATCAGACAACTTTCTCATGATGAGGGAGCAGAAAACGTTTTATTTATTCATTTAGTACTTCTTCCATATATTGCTGCTGCTGGAGAGTTAAAGTCAAAACCTGCTCAGCACTCGGTAAAAGAATTGATGTCACAAGGGTTATCTCCTCATGTAATCATTTGCAGATCGGATAGAGTTGTCGACGAAGATACGCTTGATAAAATTTCACGCTTTTGTAACGTTGGAAGAAAAAATGTATTCCAGTCAATTGATATGGATTCAATTTATAAAGTTCCTCTTGAATTTCATAAGCAGGGTCTTGATGAAAGAATCAGTGAGCTGTTAGGGATTTGGGCGCCGGAAGCAAAAATCGGTGACCTGGAAAAAGTTGTTCATAATTTTACGAACCCATTAAGAGTCGTCTCAATCGGGATTGTTGGTAAGTACACTGACCTTATTGAATCATATAAATCTTTAGACGAAGCCTTAAATCATGGCGCCATTGCAAACCAATTAAAGTTCAAACCGGTTTATATCGACTCTGAACAATTAGAAAATAATGCCAACATCTGTGAGATTCTAAAAGGTGTACAGGGGATTTTAGTTCCAGGTGGATTTGGAAGCCGTGGAACAGAAGGAAAAATTAAAGCGATTGAATACGCTCGTTTGAATAAAATTCCGTTTTTGGGGATTTGTCTTGGACTGCAGTTAGCAGTTATTGAATTCGCAAGACACGTGGCCGGGATTAAAGACGCAACTTCTGAAGAGTTTGGAAGTGGCGGCGATCATTTAATTCATTACATGGAAGGTCAGAGCGATAAAGGATCAAAAGGCGGCAGCATGAGACTTGGGTCTTATGAATGTTTTCTTGAACCAAAGTCTTTGGCAGAAAAAGTTTATCAAACAGATAAAATTCATGAGCGTCACCGTCATCGATTAGAAGTGAATAATATGTATGTAAATAAGCTGAAAGAAAAAGGACTGATTGTTTCAGGATTCAACCGTGATTTAAATTTGGTTGAAGTTGTAGAGCTTGCAGATCACCCATTTTTCATCGCTTGCCAGTATCATCCTGAGTTTAAATCGAAGCCATTTTCTCCTCATCCGTTATTTAAGGCCTTCATTGAAGAGTCAGATAAATTTGCAACGCAAATTAGGAAATAATTTATGAATAAACCAAAGTTAGATTTATTTATTGGTTCATGTGTTTTGGAAAGTGAAGAACTCGCACTAACAATTGCTGATCGTTTGGTAAAAGATCTGAAGCCTTTCGAAGATAAAATTACTCTTACATACAAAGGAAGCTTCGATAAAGCGAACCGCACGTCAATCAATTCTTATAGAGGCCCTGGTATTGATGAAGGGATGCGAATCCTGCAAAAAGTAAAAGATACATTCAGTCTTCCGGTATTAACGGATTTTCATGAAGCAAGTCAGGCAATGAAACTTGCAACAGTCGTAGATGTTCTTCAAGTGCCGGCGTTTCTATGCCGCCAGACTGATATTATTGCAGCAGGTGCTGAAGCTTGTGCGAAATACGGAAGAATTTTAAAAATAAAAAAAGGACAATTTTTATCACCTGAAGAAACAAAAAACATTGTAGATAAAGCGACGACATTTCTTCCTAAATCTCAAATTCTTCTAACTGAAAGAGGATCGAGCTTTGGATACAACAACCTGGTTGTTGACATGGCCTCGTTTCAAATTATGAAAAGTTTCGGAGTGAAAACTGTGCACGATGCTACTCATTGTGTGCAAAGACCAGGCGGTCTTGGAAATGCGACAGGCGGTAAGCGTGAACAAATTTTAGTTCTTGCCCGTGCCGCGATCGCCGCTGGTGCAGATGGAATTTTTATGGAAACACATCCCAATCCGGAAAAAGCACTTTCAGATGCAGCAACAAGTTTGCCGCTTGATTCAATTAAGGGAATTGTTGAACAACTCCTTAGAATTTACGAGGTAGTATAATGGCCCAGCCACTAGACGAAAAAAAATCATTGAGAGTTACGGCACAAAAGTTCAAGGATAAACTTTTTAAAATTAAAGTGTGCATCTTTGATATCGACGGGATTTTAACTGACGGAAAAATTTCATGGGAAGGAGAGGATGTAGGTTTTAACCGCACGACTCACGCACTAGATGGACACGGATTGAAAATGATGATGGCCGCAGGTCTTAAAGTCGGGGTGATTTCCGGCGGAGACTCTAAAGGTGTTCGAAAAAGATTTATAGAAAATTTAAAACTGGATTTCGCTTACTTTGGAAACGAAGACAAGCGCGAGTCTTATTTAAAAGTTCTGGCACTCGGGTTTAAAGACGAAGAAGTGCTTTATATGGCCGATGAATTTATCGACTTGCCTATACTACAGCGAGCGGGATTTTCTGCGACTGTTCCGAACGCGAGTCTGGAAATTCAGGAAGCGGTTGACTACATCACGTTCAGAGAAGCAGGAGATGGATGCGCCCGCGAGGTGATCGATATCCTTCGTTACGCGAAAGATATTCCTCTACAGCTTCTGGAGTTCGTGAAATGACTCCGTTAGAAGACAGGCTTTTTAAACTCAAACTGGTGCTGGATGAGACAGTAAAGTTTCCTTCAGAGTATTTATTTAAGTTTATTGTTCCGCTTGCAGAAATTCATCATATTCTTTTTATTCTTCAGGGAATGGAAATTGAACAGAAAGCTTCGAGCAACGGAAATTATATAAGTGTAAGCGGTAAGATGATGATGCTTAAAAGCGAAGAGATCATCAAAGTTTATGAAAGGGCCGCAGTGATAAAAGGAATTATCTCACTATGATCAATCATCCAAAAAGAAAAGTCGCCCTCGTTATCGGTGCCGGTGCTTTTGGTACCGCTATCGCCCAGGTTATTTCACAAAACTTTGAAAAAGTTATTTTAAAAGTAAGATCTCAGGACATTTACGATGCGATTAAAAACGGTGAAAACTCGATTTATCTTTCGGGATTAAAAATCGCCGGCAATATTGATGCTGCTCTTTCATGGGAAGAAGTTGATGCTATTCCCGGCAATATCGATTTAATTGTTTCTGCCCTTCCAAGCGGCGGGATCACAGAATACTTCAAGGAAAACTACGACAGATTTTTAAGTTATTTAATCAAAGGTATTCCTGTTGTTTCTCTTTCAAAAGGGATTGATCCGGACACGTTAGAATTATCAGACGATTTATTCTTTGATATGTATCCTCACTTCAAGGATCAGTTCTGCTTTTTATCGGGGCCAAGTTTTGCTCACGAAATTATGCAGGATCAGATTACTCTCGTGACACTCGCTGGAAGATCAAAACAGGTTTTAGAGTCCGTCTCAGACATGATGAATACTAATTCATTTAAAGTCCTCGCAAGCTACGACGTGAAAGGTGTTCTTCTCGGCGGAGCTTTAAAAAACATCCTGGCAATTGCTGGCGGTATTATTGAAGGCCTTGGTTACAACCACAACACCCGTGCAGCGATGATCACACGTGGAATTGCAGAAATGCTTCGTTTTGGTGCCGTCTATAATGCTCGCCCAGAAACTTTTTACGGACTTTCAGGAATGGGAGATTTAATTCTCACGACAACGGGCGATCTTTCAAGAAATAAAACTTTCGGCCTTGAGCTCGCTAAAGGAAGAAAGGCAGAAGAAATTATTAAATCACAGCGCTCGGTTGTTGAAGGTTATAAAACTGCAAAGGCCGCTTATTTTATTTCTGAAAGATATGAAATCCGTGCGCCAATCTTTAACGGCGTTTACGGAGTTCTCTACAATGATGGAGATCCTAGAGAAGTCATTACAAAGCTTATGAGATCGCCAACCAAATTTGAAACATGATCACACTTAAAATTTTTAATTCAGCTGCTCTTTAATTCTCCTGAGACTAACAGTCTCACCCAAATTAATCACCGTACCATCTTTTTTCTGAATGAAATAAGCAGGAACTCCCACTAATCCATTCTTACGAAGAAAACTTCCAATGACTTCATCTCTTTTTGTCCAGTCACCAATCAAAAGTTTCAAGTTATAATCTTTAACCAAGTTTTTAAAATCAGCCGTATCTAAAACTAGTTTTTCATTCACTTTACAAGTGAAGCACCATTTCGCAGTAAAATCGATGAAGACGACTTCCTGATTTGTTTTATACTCGCTCATTTTAGATTCAGACCATACTTGCCAGTCAAGACCTTGAGCTTGTTTGTCTCTGATTAAGGCCGTCTGGTCATCTCTGCTGGCCACGACATTTGTCGTTGCAATGTTCACGAAAATCCCAAGGCCGATCAGGAAGCTCACAGCACCGATCCATTTCTCTTTTTTTCTTAATAAAAGAAATCCTGTGTAAATAAAAACAAGAATCCCTCCCAGCTTGATTAAATGTGATGAGCCGTCTACTAGAGCGTTGTACACATCAAGAAGCCAGATGATTGTAAGAAGTAATGTAGCTCCCAGAATTTTTTTCACTGTGTTCATCCAGTTACCAGGCTTCGGAAGGAAAGCAACAAGTCTTGGATAGATCGCAGTTAAAATAAAAGGGAAAGCTAGACCTAAACCGATCATTGTAAAGATCAGATAAATTTCCATTGTCGAAGAAGTGAAAGCGAATGTCAGTGCCGTTCCTAAAAAGGGAGCAGAGCATGGAGTTGATAAAACAGTCGCTAAAATCCCGCTTAAAAAGTCCCCTGTAAAATTTTTTTTCGTCGTCACGTTTCCAAGTGTCGATCCGCCGGGAGTTGCAAATTCGAATACACCAAACAAGTTGAGTGCAAAAACAAACAGACCAATGATCATGATGGAAATAAAAGAAGGTGACTGAAGCTGGAAGCCCCATCCAACCTGCGAGCCGATTGACTTTAGAGATAGTACAATCGTCGCAAGCGTTAAAAACGTAAAAAGAATCCCAAGCGTATAAAACACATTGTGCTTGATGATCGCTTTGTGTGATTCATTTTTGTACTTAACAAGCCCAAAAAGTTTTATAGAAATAACAGGAAGAACACACGGCATGATGTTTAAAATCAATCCGCCGATGAAAGCTAAAACTAAATAGTAGCCGATGGATCTATTGGCAGCGTTGACTATTTTTGACGAGGTATCGGAGGCACCCCCCATATCAACAGGAGCGGCACCTTCAGGTTTTGCAACTACCGTGACTTCTGCTAAATCAAAGCTGGTAAATTTCTTTTCAATGAGAAGAACTTTCTTTTGAATCGGATCAGAAAATAAAAAACGAAGATTCTTGGGCTTTGTAAATTTTCCGTCTGCTGATAACGGTTCAGGAGGAGTCTGGTATTCGCCGTCCCAGCTAATTTCCATTGATCCTTTGATATCAGTTTTTGTGACTTCAAGATTTTCGTGTTTCACATCAAACGGGAGTTGGGGAAAAGCATAGAGTAGGTTAGTATCCTTCAAAAAAGTTACATCAGTTGTTTTACTAACACTGTAGAGTAAAACAATTGTGCCGGGAGTTTTTCCTTTTGCGAGCTTGATATTCAGGTATTCCGGCATGACAGAAAGTTTTGGTAGAGCATGAAAGCGCTCGGCCAAAAGTGTCGAATCGTAATCAGCATGAAGATCTGGAGTCGCTGTCATTACTTTTCCCGGAGCTATTTTAAACTGCGAGAGCTGCTGGCCTGGAACGCAGATATGCTTGCACACCAGCCACGTCGATTTCAAATCAATTATTTTTCCGCTGAATTTGTTAAAATCTTTTTTTGAAAGCTTAAAGAAAAAAGTGTAGCCGCCTTCATAACCATATGCCCAAAGATTTCCCGGTTCGATGAAGCGGCGTGGAGCAGGCCATTCGACTTCTTCCAGCTTTATTTCTTTTCCGGCAATCGTGAAAACATTTTTAACTGCAAGACCTGCGTCACCCGGGTTTTTCCAATAAGTATGCCAGTGTGGAAAGTTTTCAAAACTCAAGACCAGGTATTCATCAGCGCCGTTTTTAAAAGATTGCACCGCGAGTGTAACAGGTTTTGCGGGAACACTTTCTTCAGCGTGAAGGGCCGTGAAAGACAAAAAAAGTGTAAGCAGAATGATAATTCGCATTGTAAGGTCCTTAAATAATCAGGTTTAAAATTTTCAAATAATCATATTAATTTTACCTCAACTCTGCCCTTAAAAACAACTTTTCAAGTTGTTTACAATTTATTTACAAAGGGTCGACAAAAAGTTTACAAACAAGTCTTTCCCGGCATAGTGTTTTATAAGCTAAAAGCGAAATTTAATGGGAAGCCATGCTAAAAAAAATCTTTCACATGCTTGATTTTTTCTTACCGTCACAAATCAGTGATCAGGTCGATATTGCCACACATTTCAGAGCGAGATCTATTGTTGCGGCAGGATTGCTTGGCATTATTATTACTACTTTTTTATTGCTGGGTACCAGCCTGCTGGAAGTGGCCCTCTTCGTGCGCATAGGAATTTTCATCAGCCTTATCGCACTTATTACCCTTATTATTTTTTTAAAGACCAGAACTGAGAAGTTTGAGTTTTCTTTAAATCTCGGTGCTTTTTTACAGATCACTATTTTATTCATCGCCGTGTATAGCAGTGCGTTTTCAGCTCATGGGGCCGGTTTTTTCGGGCTCATCTGGCTGGCTCCGTTATTTTTATTGATTGCTTTTTATTTTAAGCCGCTTTACGGACTGTGCTTTTTCTTTTTTAATGTCATCATTCTTTCCTTGATCACAAATCACTTTGAAGCGAACTTTTTTTTACCTATTAAGGATCTTGGAAATTTTAAATCAGTCTTTCTTCTTTATCTTTTTCTCGTTCTGATTTCGAGCTACCTGCTTTCTTATCTTTTTATTCAGCTGAACGGTCTTTTAAAAGAAGAGCTTTCAAAACAAAAAAATCTTTTACTGGAAAGTGCCAAGTTCCAGTCACTGGGGCAGATGGCATCAAACCTTGCCCACGATATTAACAATCCGCTTTTCACTATTCAAGGTAAACTTCACCAGATTAGGAATCTTTTATCTCAGGATCAGCTCGACCTAGATAAATGCGATAATATTATTGAAAATGTTGAAGGTACAATTTTGAGACTTTCTCAGATCGTTAAAGGGATCAGTACGTTTGCCAGACAAGGACATGCTGATCAAATGGTTTCTGTAAGCGCAGATGAAATTATTAAAGGTATAGTTCTTCTCGGTTCAGACCGTATTGTTCAATTAGGGATTACGTTTGATATTAAAGTATCACCTGATACACGCGTGATCTGTTATCCGTCATACATTTCACAGGTTATGATCAATCTTCTAAACAATGCTATCGATGCTCTTGAGCATGCTGAAGTAAAATTAATTCAGGTGGAAGTCTTTACTGCTGACAAATGGATCGAGATTCATGTGAGAGACAGCGGGCCTGGTGTAGATCCAGCTATTGAAGGAAAAATCTTTGATTCTTTTTTCACGACAAAAAAATACGGTAAGGGCACAGGCCTTGGGCTTTCTATTTCTAGAGGCCTGGTTGAAATTCACGAAGGCCATTTAAAATATAAACGTGTGGGCAATATGACAGACTTTATTGTTTGTCTGCCGAGTTATGAGTAGCTTTCATTATGGCATGTAACCTTTTTTTCGGGCATGACCTGCTTTGTTTGTTGACGACATTGCTCGGTTAATAGAGCTATTTACTTCATTTAACTCAAAATAAAATTCCCTTCAATTTAGATTAATTTTTTTTCTATATCTTCCGAAAATCTTAAGGTGATATGCCATCGTGGCGGACTTTTAGGAAGAATATTTATGAAAAATACACTTTTAGTTTCGTGTTTAGTGCTCCCATTACTAGGGTCATGTGGTTATGACTTGAAAAGTGAGATGGCGAAGATTGAGCACAAGGCAATCATCATCAATAAGTATGAAAACGTTGCCTTAAAACTCGCAAAAGAAAACAGAGAGCTTCACGCCCAGAATAAAAGGCTTGAATTTGATATTCAAAAACTAAAACAAGACAATGCATTCAAGACGGGAAAACCAGATGCACACGGTGAACCATCGCTGTCAAAAGCAGAGCATGGTGAAAAAGCAGATCATGGAGCTGGAAGAGCAATTGCCAGTATTAAAGCAGAACCTCTTATTGTAAAAAAAGATTTAGTAGAATGGAAAACATATAAATGGTCAGCTGACGACATGATGAAAATTGCCGATAAAGAATTCAAAGCAAAAAACTTTGAAAAAGCGGCGCAGTTTTACAGCTCGATCACTGTCTACTACCCGGAGTTCAAGCATTTTGATGATGAATTCTATTTTAAAGCAGGGATCTCTTCGTATGAATCGGGAGCACACCATGACTGGACACTAAAACATTTCGAAGCATTGATGGAAAAACACCCTACATCTAAGTACTACAGAAGCGCAAAACTTTGGGTAGCGTTGACTCATATGAAGTTAGGTGAGAAACAGAAATTCTTCGCAACAGTTGAAGAGTTCAGAAAAAAATACCGTAATACAAATGAATGGAAAATCCTGAGCTCATATTATGAAAACATCGAAGAGAAAATCAATGAATAAATTTTTAACAACACTTGCAGTTTTAGCATTACCGGCAATCTCTTCAGCGGCAGGGACATCATACGGACGCATCGTCGATATTAAGGGAAGTGGATTCATCTCTTATGAAGGACAAACTCATGAGATGAAAAAAGGTGAGACCATCAACAATGGTTCTGAGCTTATTATCGAGCACTCAGGACAGGTGACGTTTACTGACAATGCTGACCACCGTTTCCATTTAGGAAATTCTTCGTCAGTTGCAGTTGATGCAGGAAAAGTTGAACTACGAAGCGGTGACGTTTGGGTTCAGTCGATCAACAGTTCAGAAGAAGCGGAGCTTACTTCTGCGAACGCAAAAGTAAATTACAAAGGCGGAGAAGCGATTCTTTCGTACGATTCTGTAAAAGGCAAAACACAATTAATGGTGATCAATGGTTTAATGAAATTTTCAAACCTGAGAGCGGCGGAATTAAATTTAACTGTAGCTGAAGGAAATTTTTCTTTTGTTGATCAGAAATTTGAAGAGGGAATGCCCCGCGACCCGACTCCTGTAGGACAAATAACTTACGGGCAACTGACTGCAATGTTTAAAGGTGTGGCACCAATGGACGTGCATTCTGCAGAGATTTTTAAAGATAAAATTGAAAAAGGGACTAGAGGTATAGCGAGTGTTCCTGAGACAGCTTCAGAAGTGAAGGCCACATCTCATGAACTGGGAAAAGAGTATAAGAATGAAGTCATGCAGATGAAAAAACCTGCTAACGTTGCAGCTGCGCATTCAATTCCAGAAGCAAAAGTTGTTTCTAAAAAAACGACACCTGTCGCTAATAAATTAGTTGTAAAAATTTATGGATTAGTGGGGTCAGAAACTAGTGCAACCACAGAAATCTATGATACAACTACAATTGTAAAAACTGAAAGTACAAAAGGAACGCGAGCTCCAGCATCTGTACCGGAAACAGCTACGCAGACGGTATTAGATCGGCCAGTTCCTAAAGACGGCGAAATGAAAATAAATCCAACTACGACACCACAATATAAAGAAAGCGAAAAGTTAATTGATCAACTCAATAAGCTTTAAAGCTATTGAGTTGATATAAAAATCTAATCTGCTTTTTTTGACAAAAGAGAGAGCAGCCATGACTAAAGTCAAAGATCAACTGGCCCTTACTTACGATGACGTTCTTATCAAGCCTGCTTACTCTGAAAATCTCCCTTCAGAAACCAGCACCATCGCAATGGTCTCAAGAAATATCAGCCTCAACATTCCGATTGTTTCAGCGGCAATGGACACTGTTACAGAAGCACCTTCAGCTATTGTGTTGGCAGAAGAAGGCGGAATCGGCGTTATCCATAAAAACCTAACAGCGTACAGGCAAGCTGAAGAAGTTGAGAAAGTAAAAAAATTCGAAGCAGGAATGATTTTAAATCCGGTCAGCGTTGATGAAGAGACTACTCTCAGTTATGTAATGGATTTAAAAAATCAAAAAAAGATTACCGGCGTTCTGGTTGTCGACAAAAATAAAAAGCTGGTAGGGATTCTTACAAACAGAGATCTTCAATTGGAATCAAACTTTAACCAAAAAGTTAAAGACGTCATGACCAAAAAAGACAAACTTGTGACGGCCGATCCAAAAATCACTGTAGATGAAGCAAAAAAACTTCTTCACAAGCACAGAATTGAAAAATTGCCTTTGATAAGTTCAGACGGATCAATTCACGGATTGATCACTGTAAAAGATATTTTAAAAACGATTACGTTTCCGAATGCCAACAAAGATTCATTGGGACGTCTTTGTGTGGCCGCTGCTATTGGTGTAGGTGATAAGGAATTTGAGCGAGCAAAAATTTTAGTTGAAGCGGGGGTAGATGCTCTTGTCGTAGATACAGCTCACGGACACTCTAAGGGTGTTATCGAAATGGTGAGACTGCTTAAAAAAACTTTTCCTAATCTCGATGTTGTTGCCGGAAACGTTGCAACAGCAAAAGCGTGCAAAGATTTAATTGATGCAGGCGTTGACGGTGTAAAAGTGGGAATCGGCCCGGGATCGATCTGTACAACAAGAGTTGTGGCAGGGATAGGTGTTCCACAATTTTCAGCTGTACTTGAATGTGCAGAGTATTGCAGAAAAGCAGGCGTGCCGTTAATCGCTGACGGCGGGATTAAATTATCCGGTGATGTTGTTAAGGCATTAGCTGCAGGCGCGAACTCAGTTATGATCGGTTCCTTATTTGCCGGAACTGATGAAGCTCCAGGTGAAATGGTTCTTTATCAAGGACGTGCTTACAAAGTTTACCGTGGAATGGGATCAATGGGGGCGATGACTCTCGGATCAAAAGACAGGTACGGACAAGCGAGCGTTGAAGACATCGGCAAGCTAGTTCCGGAAGGAATTGAAGGGCAGGTTCCTTATAGAGGTTCACTTTCAACTAACATTTATCAGTTAGTCGGGGGTTTAAGATCGGGAATGGGATACGTCGGAGCAAAAGATTTATCAGAACTTTTTGAAAAATCAGAGTTCATCACAATTTCAGCAGCGTCACTAAAAGAAAGTCATCCACATGACGTTTTTGTGACTAAAGAAGCACCTAACTATCGAATGAGTTAATTAATGAAAAAGAATTTTGCTAAAAAAATATGGATCATCGATTTTGGCTCTCAGTACACTCAATTAATCACTAGAAAGACCAGGGAGCTTGGCTACTCGAGTGAGATCATCTCGCTTGATGAATGCTATAAGCGCATAACTTCCGGATCTCTTCCAGACTGTCTCGTATTATCCGGCGGGCCTCAGTCGGTATTCGAAGATACTTTCGATTACAGTTTCATTTTTAAAAACGAAAAACTTCCTGTCTTAGGAATTTGTTATGGAATGCAATTGCTCGGTAAATATTTCGGAGGAATCGTTGAAAAAGGCATCATCGGCGAGTACGGCAGCGCTGAAATCCATTTCACTAACAATTTTAAAATCCCTTCAACGCCTGTAAATATGAGTGTGTGGATGAGCCACTCTGATCATGTGAGTAAAGTTCCCGGTGAATTTGATGTGATCATGGAGAGTTCTAATAAACTTGTTTCAGGAATCAGGCACCAGAAGCTTCCGATCATGGGATTGCAGTTTCACCCAGAAGTTGAGCATTCAAAACATGGTAAATCGATATTAAATTATTTTTACCAAAAAATAGCAAACCTTACTAAAGACTGGAACGCCAACGAAATGCTGGAAGAAGCTTTTGATATGGTGAAAGAAGTCGGCGATAAAAAAGTTCTTTGCGCTTTTTCCGGTGGAGTAGACTCGCTGGTGGCCGCGACTTTAAGTCATAAAATTTTAGGTGATAACCTTCACTGTTTTTTTGTCGACAATGGTCTGCTTAGGACTCAAGACTATATCCACATTGAAAAATTAAAAAAAAATACAACTCTCAATATTGAAGTTGTCGATGCAAAAGATGATTTTTTGAATGCGCTCAAAGGCCAGAGCGATCCTGAAGTTAAAAGAAAAACTATCGGTAAGATGTTCATTGAAATCTTCGAAAAGAAAGTCAAAGAATACGAAACAAGTCATAAGATTCATTTTGAATATTTACTGCAGGGAACATTATACCCTGATGTTATCGAGTCTTCACCTCACATCAACGGTGGAAAGTCCGTGACGATTAAATCTCACCACAATGTCGGTGGATTACCTGAGCGAATGAAATTAAAACTGCTCGAGCCCCTTCGCCATTTATTTAAAGATGAAGTGCGTGAAATGGGAATGTCACTTAACTTAAAACGTGACTGGGTCTACCGCCACCCATTTCCAGGCCCTGGTCTTGGTGTTCGAATTCTCGGAGAGATTACTCCAAAGGCGATTAAAGCTTGCCAGGACTCCGATCAAATTCTTTACGAAGAATTGATGGAAGCAAAATTATATCATTCAACATGGCAGGCCTTCACTGTTTTTCTTCCCGTGCAGACGGTGGGTGTAAAAGGTGATGGACGTGCTTACGAGAATGTTATCTGTCTTCGCATGGTCAATTCAAGTGACGGAATGACGGCCAACTGGTCGCACTTTCCTCATGAATTTTTAGAAGTCGTATCGAGAAGAATTACAAACGAAGTGGCAGGCATTACGAGAGTTGTTTATGACATCACTTCGAAGCCGCCGGGTACAATTGAATGGGAGTAAATTTTTATTCCCGTTACGGACTTGTGCTTTTAGGATGCGTCGAAATTTACATCGGACTTTTTCTCTTTACGGCCAGCATGTTTATTGAAAAATACGAAATCAGAAGATATAAAATTCCTGAAATGCGCGGTAGATTTCTGGCGCTTCCAATCGCAGTCAAAGGACTTCTCGTTACATCTCTATCAATTTTTGTTTTGAGTTTAATGCTACTGGTGCTTTATCTCGATTTACCGGAAAGTGAATCGCTAAAGAGGACAATGACATGGCCGCTAGTCCTTCTTGGAGCCAGTGCCTTCATTTATAACTCTTTAACTGAAGGTAAAAAAGCAAAAGAAGACACGAAAAATTCAGCACTGATTGATCATCTTATAAAAAATAAAACTTTCTATAAAAATTTTATCGGAACTGTCTTCTGCGGAATTTTTGTCATTGTCGGATATAAAACAATCTTTTCAAACTAAAGACAAATTTTTTGCAGCTCTTTTTGCGGATATCCAGTGTATCTTTCTATGCCGATATCTTCCAGTTTTAGATTGCGGGCCTTTCTGATCTGCTGAAGGATTTCTGCCCCCCATTTTCCAGCGATGCCTGGATCATCAATATAAACCTGATCTTTTGAAGCTTCTGTAAGAGAGATAAACTCAACTCCCTGAGCTCTGTAATTTTTAATCAGGTCTGAAAGCATTTCAGCATCAAAGGCACCGATGTGAAGCAGGAGAATATGTGGAATATCTCTTTTTAAAAGTTTCTGCGACATCAATGCCGCTTCTTTAAGTTTTGCAACCGCATTGTTCTGATAGGTTTTTCCAAGCCACTTAATTGCTTTCTGATCTTTTTTATTCACGCATCTGGCATATGGGTCATTCCACGACCAGTCTTCAAAATCGACACTGACCTGGGCAATCTGATATTTATTTTCAGCAAGATATTTTCTGATGCTGTTTCTTTTTTTCATCTCTGCGCCTTCACGCAGGTAAGGGTAACGGAAGAATTTATAATTCATGCCGCCGTTGAGCTCAATCAGCATTTCTTCATCGGCCTTAATCTCTTTTTGAAAATCCATCACATTGTTCGTATTGAGATCCATATGAGTGTAGGTATGATTGGCCAGTGGATAACCCTCCTTCACCCAAAGATTTAAAACTTCTTTATTAAGCGGTTCATCCTTCACCTTCGCTGCATTGATAAATCCGTAAACTTCAGGAATTTTTTCTTTCTTTAAAACAGCGAGCATCTTTTTTGCAACATCCACTCTGGAAACACCTTTAGGAAGTTCTCCATGATTGGGAAGATCATCAATAGTGATGGCCAGTTTTATTTTTGCCTGCGCAGAAACAGAAAGGATCAAAAGAAGGACTGCTAAAAATCTCATATTACTCCATATCGCATGGTCTTCATATATTTCATAAATTCCTTTTAATAATAGTAAAGCGGAAAAAGCATCTTAGTCAAAAGATATGGACTTCATTTTTGAAATTTAAAAGCACTTTCATCAAAAGAAAATGCCTTAGAACCTAATTTTGTTTTAACTTGCTGAAATAGCGGTGTAGGTAATAAATTAAAAGGGAGTGTACAGCATATATGCTGTATGGTAAGATAAGATGAAAGCTCGGGAAATAGTCAAGAAATTGAAGGAAGCGGGCTTTAGGGAAATTAGCCAGAAAGGCTCGCATTTAAAAATGATGAAAGGTGAAAAGACAACCATCGTACCTGTTCATCCTAGCCGTGATATTCCGATTGGAACCGTCAAAAATATAGAGAAGCAGTCAGGAGTAAAACTATTATGAAAATTATAAGTTATCAGGCAAAATTAAGTTATGCTGACGACGGAATATCTGTTGAATTCCCTGATCTAGATGGATGTTTTAGTTTTGGAGATACTTTGGAAGAGGCACTTTTTAATGCAAGAGAAGCTTTGGATCTCTATCTAGAAAATGCAATTGATCCTAAATGGAAAGTTCCAGCGCCAAAGGCGAGAAAAGGTTCAAAGTTTTTCTGGGTAACTCCCAGTTTGGAAATAGCGATTCCCCTGACAATTAGATATCTGAGAGAACTAAGCAACCTGACTCAGCCGGAGATTGCCAGAAGAGTAAATATGAAAGTTCAACAGTACCAAAAATTAGAATATCCAAAAAAATCAAATCCCACGACTAAAAGTTTAATTTCTGTGGCAGATGAATTAGGATATGAAATTGAGTTTAAGAAAAAAGTTGTAGCTTAATCAAAAAGAGAAAGCTGAGGTTTCATCGATTCTTTTGCCGAGATAATCTCACGCGTTTCATGAAGTAGCACTTCACGCTTAGAAAATGAATCTTTAAACGTCTCAATAACGAAAAAACTCATCTCTGGATATTTATGTTTTAAATCTCTCATTTCTTCAGTGATTAGCTCAACGTTCTTATGATCATCATCACTCATTCCAAAACGATGAAACGGAGAATAACCGTAAAGTTCAATTGCTTTCTCAACACTCGCTCTGATCGCATGTTTTTTTAATTCAGCGACACTTTGCTTGAAATGAATATCACCCAAATCTTTTCTGACTTCAGGATTTGAGACCGGATAAATGGAATGATAATTCGGAGCGTGAGGAAGGTATCCAGCTCTCACCATCTGATCCACACCTTCGATGATCGTTGTTGGGTGATGCCCTCTCGCCGTGATTAATGATACTGGTCGGTGGTTGTAAGTCGCGTGGTAAAAGTACTCCCATGAGGGAGCTTTCCAGTGCGTATCAAGTTCTTTTAGTGCTTTTAAAACGTCTTCAACGAAGCCTTGTTTTTTTCCTTCTTTAATCTCAAGTGGATTTAAATCCTTATCGCGGAAATGTCTGAACGATCCATGGGCATCATTGAAGTCCATGTAATAGTCAGAGTACATTCCAGAAATCCCGATATTTTTATTTTCGTGAGCGAACTCACCTGAAGAAAGTGCAATTTCAACATTGGTTTTTTTGTGGAAAATAATAATTGGAGTCGATAAAAAAGCAACGTTGTCATCGAAGTCGAAGAAATAAAAAGACCTTCCACCTAAGTGAAAATTGCGGTCACTCTCACGGGGAACGTCAAACTGAAAACTCAGCTGCCCTGGAAGAATATCGTTTTTATTATTTTTTCTTTTCATTACATGTCCGTAATCATCTTCGTTAAGTCTATCAAATTGGCAGGGTACTCGGCCTTGTTAATTTTCTCGCCAATTTTCTTTTTGTATTGAATTAAATCCGTCAGACAAAGCGCTCTTACTGGCGTCGGTCTCGCAGAGTCTTTAGCACAGCTCTGGTACATCACTGCAGCTATACCCTCGTAAGACTCATGCACTTTCAAAACTTCCTTTAACAGGCCCAGGTCTTTCCCCGCTTGCATGACTGGAGCAGGCGTGCGGTGAAGAGCGGCCGGTGGAAGATTTTTTATATCCGAAAGCTTCGGAAGTTTTAATTCAGTTTCTTTCACTAAAGATTTAAATTCTTCTTCAGGCATATCGTTTATTTCTTTTTCGGTATACTGGCGCTCACGATCGAGTAAAGCTGAGTCATCAAAGTCCTTTCTTTCCGTCATTTCTTCCTGTTTTTGCAGGTTGGCCGCGATGACCGATTTCAAATTTTGCGGGGCATTTTTAGCAGTATTTTCACTCGTCAACTGACTTTTCATATCATCTGGGACAGGAGATTTTCTGCCTCTTAAAAATAACGTTCCTAGTAACATCAAAGTGGCGACAGCTATAACGATTGTAGAGGGCGAAAGGCCTCGAAGTTTCATAGGGACTCCATTAAAATTATCGATGACGCCCATACTTTACGCTAAAAGTCAGGGACACTCAATCAGAGCTCTCAAAACCGTGTAAAAAATGACTCAAATTCACTGACATTATAGAGTGAAAATGCTTAAATTTAGGTACACGCACGCCCTCGAAGGAGACTGGATTATGTCCTTTCTGGAAACACACAAAGAAAGTTTTGTTCATTTACATTTACACACTCAATACTCACTTTTAGACGGGGCCATCCGTTTAAAGGATTTGATTAAAAGAGCGCAGGAACTAGGTGTTCCGGCCATCGCTCAGACCGACCATGGAAACATGTTCGGCGCGATCGATTTTTATACTCAATGCAAGGCCGCTGGAATCAAGCCCATCCTTGGATCTGAAATTTATTTCACTCCCGGATCGCGTTTTGAAAAAGGTGCGCTTAAAAAACAAAAAGTCGTGGGATCCCAGGACGAACTTGAGTCGCGCCACCAGATTCACCATTTAATTTTATTGTGTAAAAACGAAACGGGTTATCAAAACTTGTGTAAGCTTTTATCGCGCGCTTATATGGAAGGTTTTTATTATAAGCCAAGAGCTGACTACGAACTTCTTCGTGAGTTCAGCGAAGGATTGATTTGTACGACGGCATGTTTGAAAGGTGAAGTTGGCTACAACTTTTTTTCTGAGCAGGATGACCGCGCACTAAAGGCCATTGAAAAACTAAGTGATATTTTTGGCGATGATTTTTATCTGGAAATTCAGGAGAACGGAATTCCTGAGCAGAAAATCGTCAACGAAAAAGTTGTTAAATACGCCCGCGAACACAACATGAATATGGTAGCGACGAATGACTGCCATTATCTGACAAGAGAAGATGCGGCCGCGCAGGAAGTTCTTCTTTGCGTGCAGACGGGAAAAACGCTGCAGGATGAACAGCGAATGCGTTTGACGACCAACGAATTTTTTTACAAGACTCCTCAGGAAATGAGAGAGGCCTTTCATTATGCGCCTGAAGCTTGTGACAACACTCTTCTGATCGCTGATAAATGTAATGTAACTTTCAACTGGAAAGATGAAAAAGGAAATCAGATTTACCATCTTCCAGATTATCCGATTCCAACTGAAGAGACTGCTCCTGAATATTTCAGGCGCGAATCGCGCGAAGGTTTAGTGAGACGATTCAACGGTCCGCACTTTATAAAACTTAAACAAGACCCGAAATGGGAAACTGAAATAAAACAGAAATATGTCGAGCGTTTAGAAGATGAACTTTCGATGATTGTTCAGATGGGATTCCCTGGATACTTCCTGATCGTATCGGACTTCATCAGATGGGCCAAAGCAAACGGCTGTCCGGTTGGACCGGGACGTGGTTCGGGAGCGGGATCTATCGTTGCTTACGCGCTCGATATTACTAACGTCGATCCGATTCCATTTAACTTACTCTTTGAGAGATTCATCAACCCTGAACGTGTATCGATGCCGGATTTCGACGTCGATTTCTGCCAGGAAAACCGTCACAGAGTTATTGAATATGTTACACAGAAATACGGTGAAGAGCGCGTAGGTCAGATTATTACTTTCGGAAAACTGCAGGCGAAGGCCGTTATCAAGGACGTCTCGCGCGTTTATGGTTTAACGTTCGGTGAAGCTGATGTTATTTCAAAATTGATTCCTGAAGAATTAAAAATTACGATTGATAAAGCTCTGGAGATGGAGCCGAAACTGACAGAGCTGATGGAAAGTGACCCGCGCATTAAGCAGGTCATCAATATTTCCAGAAGACTTGAAGGTCTTCTTCGCCATGCTTCGATCCACGCGGCAGGAGTTATCATCACCAACCTTCCGCTTGTCACTTACTGTCCGCTTTTTAAAGGGCGTGAAGGCGAAAAAGTTATTCAGTTCGATAAAGACTTCTCTGAAAAAATCGGACTGGTTAAATTCGATTTCCTGGGATTAAAAACACTGACAGTTATTGAAAACGCTTCGAACTTCATCAAGCGCGATCACGATAAAACTTTTGATATTGAAACCATCGATCTCGAAGATAAAAACGTTTACGATTTTATTTCCAAAGGTGAAACTGTCGGAGTGTTCCAGCTGGAATCTTCGGGAATGATCGACCTGTGCAAAAGAATTGCACCCGGATCAATCGATGATATTTCTGCGATCAATGCTCTTTACCGCCCGGGGCCTCTTGAATCGGGAATGGTCGACGAGTTTATTGAAATCAAGCATGGAAGAAAGTTAACCAATTATCCGTTCCCAAGTCTTGAGCCAGTTTTAAAAGATACATACGGAGTTATCATTTACCAGGAACAGGTAATGAACGTGGCCCGTATTGTGGCCGGTTATTCACTCGGACAAGCTGATATGCTCCGTCGTGCGATGGGGAAAAAGAAAGCTGACGAGATGGCGAAACACAGAGAGTTGTTCCTGGCCGGAGCGAAAGAGCGTAACTATAACACTGACACGGCCAACGATCTTTTCGATAAGATGGAAAAATTTGCGGAATACGGATTTAACAAATCCCATGCCGTTGCTTACTCTGTTATTTCTTATCAGACAGCTTGGCTTAAATATTATTATCCGGCAGAATTTTTTGCAGCTTTATTAAGTTCTGAACTTGGGAGCATGGATAAAGTCACTCAGTACATCGGGGACGCGAAACATTTTAACATTGAAGTTCTTCCTCCCGACATCAACGAATCATTATGGCCTTTCAACGTTGTCGGAAAAAACATCCGCTTTGGTATAGGAGCAGTTAAGAACGTTGGTAATAACGCTGTTGATGAAATTGTCAGAGAGCGGGCAGAAAATGGACCTTTTAAGGGATTTTTAAATTTCGCCGAAAGAATCAATTTAAAAACGGTTAACACGCGCGTTTTCGAATCGTTGATAAAAGTCGGTGCGTTTGATTCATGTGAAAAGAAATTCAACAGAAAAACAATTCTTGAAAATCTTGATACGATTTTAGCTTACTGTAAAAAACGCCAGGAAGAGCAGTCCTTGGGGCTAGTGTCACTCTTTGACCTTGGAGGAGACTCAATGTCTCAGACAGCTGAAGACAATCTTGATATCCAGGAGGAGAGGGATTTCGACGATATTGAAAAGCTTTCTCACGAAGCAGAGCTGATGGGGATTTATATTTCCGGACATCCGCTTGATAGATATAAAAACCTGATGGAAGAGATGGCGACAATGCCGATCGCCAACGTTCAGGATTTTTTAGGAAGCGATCAGAAGAGATCTATGACTCTGGCCGGACAATTTACAGCGAGAAAGAACATTCTGACGAAAAAAGGCGACAAAATGTGTTTTGCGACTCTGGAAGATCTAAGTGGTAAAATTGAATGTATTATTTTTCCGAAAGTTTTTGCAGAATACGAACTTGTACTCGCTTCAGATGAGCCGATGCTGATCGAAGGTTATGTGAATATGCAGGAGAGTCCGAGAAAAATTTTCGCGGATAAAATCCTGAGATTAAAAGAGCATTCTGAAAATAAAATCACAGGCGTTCGAATTAATGTAGATTTAAATGACCTGACTGAAATGAAGCTGAATAAACTTCGGCAGGTTCTTCTTTCATACAGAGGTGCCACTCCAATGCATATGATTTTCGAGGGGCCGGGCGGAAAAGCAAGACTTCCGTTAGGTGAAGAATTTTTCATTAACCCGACTCCACAAATGGCCCATCAGATAAATGAAGTTTTTAACCGCGACGCTGTTAAGTTTATTATCGACGGAAAGTTAGAGGATGTTCATGTCATATAAGCTTCTAAGTATAATGTGCCTTCTGTTCACGCTGAATATTTTTGCAGCTGAGCAGTCTGTTGAAGTACTTGTTAAGAGAACTGATGCCATTACCGTCGCTCCTAAAGCGCAGCTAAGTGAACTCTTTATTTTGGGAGGAATCCAGCAGGCAGTGACAAAAGAGCTGGTGGAAAAAAAACTCGACGACGATGAATTTTGGAAAAAAATTGAAGAAAAAAAATTAAGTGACGTGGGCGAAGTGAACTTTTTTTCACTCGTCTTTATTTCGAAGCAGGTGAACGTCAACGAAAATACAATTAATCCTGGAAGGCCTGGAACGCTGGAAAACCCGGTGATTACTGAAAAAACACCGCCGGCCGATCCGTTTATCAGAGCTAGTTTTACCTATGAAATTAATTCTGAAAAATTAAAAAAACTTTACGAAGATACAATGAGCAGTATAAACCTGCCCGATGTCAGCATCAAAACTTTTTATATTCTTCCTGATATTGGAATTGATTCTGAAATGTCATGGGACGATGTCGGTGTTTCAAAAAAAGAAAATTTTTCGGGTGTCATCGTTGAATCATGGAAAAAATGGGCAATGACTTCTTTTAAAGGCTTTACAAATATTGTTGTGCTGGAAAAAGATTTCAGCGACAAATCAGAAAATATAAATTCTGAATCAGTGATATTGAAATGGAATTCCGTTCTCAAAAAGGCAGAAGTTTTTCAGGATAGAAAGAGTGCACGTTTTGAAATGACTGCCCAGTATGTTCTGATGAATACAAAGTCAGGGGAGAGTTTAACGGCCTTTGATTTTCCCAATCAAAAACGAGAATATAATATTGCAAATGCAAAACAACTAAGCTCAAATCTTGCTAGCTTGATTTATAATTTGCTGAACTCACAGACCAAAAAGATTTCCAGCGCACTTGAACTTAATCTTGCCAGCAGTACCTTCACAACTACTGAGTTCAAGGTCTCAGGTAAGGCCGGGCTTTTGGATATTTCTCAGGTGAATTCAATACTCGCAGAACGCTTCAAGCAGATTACTCTGGTTTCTGAAACCAAAAGTTACTCAGGTGACTTGTCGGTGATCTCGATAAAAAGTACGGCAGGAATCGATTCTCTCTATGCTCTTTTTGCCAAAGACGGCGGGAAATTCCCTCTCAATGAGCAAAAACTTCTTGTTTTTAACCCTCAGAACCGCTCTTTTGCAATTATTTCAAAATAAGCAAATAATTAAGAAGAGTTAGACTGATTTTTCACAAAGTGGAAAAATAAGAGGGATTGAAATGGTCAGGAAATTTTTATTAATATTATTTTCACTGAATTTTGTCGTCGCATGCTCGTCGGACGTCATTTCCCGAAATGGAGAAGGTAAGAGACCGCGTGCTGAAGAAAGAAAATTTTTTTCAGGTGTAAAAAAGAAAATTGCACTTTTACCATTTTTTAACGAGTCACCTTTTGAAAGTGAAGATCTTGAAGTGAATGCCACTGAAGAGCTGCGCATGGAGCTTTCACGCTCTGGTGAATTCATCGTTGATCCTTCATCAGCAAAATTATTCGGGCCTTCAAAAGAAATCTATGTAGGAGGAGGGATGAAGCTGGTGCAGCTTACCCGCCAGGCGAAAATAGCTGGGATAAACTTTATCGTTTTCGGAAGAGTCATCGATGCAAGGGTTCGTGAGAAATCCGATGAGATCGGAATTGTACGACAGACAAAATCGTACACAGAGTCAAAAGTTGAAGTGCGTGTGTTTGACGTGAATGCCGGAAAAGAAATCTATACAGAAACTTTAAACGGTTATGCTGATGACAGTACTTACAGATTTTTTGCAGCTGACAGGGAAGACTACTTAAGTTACAGACGTGAGCTTTTAAGATACGCCGTCAGAGTCGGAGTGAGAAAATGTGTGCCAAAAATTCTGGAGCTTGCAAGCAAGCTTGATTGGGTTGGACGAGTGGCAAAAATAATCGGAACAAAAGTTTACCTGAATGCGGGACGAGAAAGCGGAATCAACATCGGTGATATTTTAAAAATCATCACTGAGGGAACTGAGATTTATGATCCGGAAACAGGAGCTTTGATTGGTATGAGTAAAGGGGATATGAAAGGGACAATTGAGATTGTCGACTACTTCGGTACTGACGGTGCGATTGCTATTCTACATTCCGGAGGACAGGTCCTTGAAGGGGACTTCGTTCAACTCTATTAACTTTTATAATTTATCATATCCATTTTTTAAGAATATCGCTTTCGCTCTCGATGCTGAACGGGCACATGAACTCACAATTCATTCAATGAAGATGACGGGAAAATTTCTTCCCGATCATAAAGACGATCCAAGATTTCATTTAAAAGCGATGGGATTGGATTTTGCAAATCCCATAGGCCTCGCTGCAGGCCTTGATAAAAATGGGGAAGCGATAGCGTTTTTGACTCATCTTCCGTTCGGTTTTGTGGAAATCGGGACAGTGACATCAAGGCCGCAAACTGGAAATGATAAACCAAGACTGTTTCGTTATCCTGAAGAGGAATCTCTCAGGAATAGAATGGGATTTAATAATTTCGGCGCAGAAAGAGTTTTAGAAAATCTTGAGACAAGCCGCCGCCGCGGAAAAATTATCGGCGTGAATCTTGGAAAAAATAAAGTCACTGAAAATACTGATGCACCTAAAGACTATTCAGTTTTATATAGAAAATTTGCCCGTGAAGCTGATTATCTGGTGATCAATGTGTCTTCACCGAATACACCGGGACTGCGCGATCTACTAAAAGATGAAGGCCTCAGACAAATTTTCGAAGCTGTCGAGGTTGAAAGAAAAAAACAACCGAAGCCACTACTTGTTAAAGTTTCTCCTGACATGGCCCTGGAAGAGCTTTCGTCAGTAGTGGGTCTCGTAAATGAGTATAAACTCGATGGAATTATCGCGACTAATACAACAATCATGAAAGAGCGCGGAGAAGGCGGAGTGAGCGGAAAATTGCTGACAAAAAAAGCACGCGAGACACGTGAGTTTCTTTTAAAGGAAATAAAAAACTCTCATTCAAAAGCAGAACTTATCGGTGTCGGTGGCATTTCACATTTTGAAGATTTGATGGATTTCTGGAGAGCTGGTGGAAGACTGACGCAGATTTATTCTGCATTTATTTTTCAGGGGCCAGGGGTTTTATTTGAAATGGAAAAACAGTTAGGCAATGAATTTAAAAAACGCGGAACAAAAACTTTCGAAGAATTTCTCGAAAGTGTCAGAAAATAAAAGGCCTCATCATGATTAGGGTCATGATAAGGCCGAAACAAAACAAAATATCAAAAAACTATTTCTTAAAACAAATTTCTCTTAATTCCTGATCAAACGATATTATTTTATCGCTGTCAGTATTTAATTCATCAATTTCCTTTTCTGTTAATGCGTTTGCATCTTTGCAAATGATCATCGCGGGGATTTCTTTACTGGTGTTGGAGGTGAAGGTGGAATCGCCTGAACACTTAGAGACAGAATTGTCGTTGTTGCAATAAGAGCAATGTATAAAGCAGTTTTCATTTGCTGATCTCCTGAAAATTAATCTAATCCAGACTATGCTAACAGCTCCTTTGACTTCAAAGAGAGGAAGTGTAATTATTACTTCCGCTATCAAAAATTTGGACGGTTTTCATAGGGAGGAATTTCTGATTTCCTCTAGTTAGGACCCCTTATTTCCCTCATTAAAACTCATCTTTATACCGATAAAGCAGTTATGAAGTTCGAAACTCCATTTTTTCTATTTATGTTTTTGCTCTCAGGACTTATGTCTTTGCAGGCCGCTGATCAAAAAGACTGTTCAGGTATGAACCATCCTGCGTTTCAGGACGAATACCGTGCATGTTTAAGAACAAACATTGCAGTTTCTGCAACGGCCGCAGGTGTGGACTGTGTTGATTGCCTTTATGCTCAGCAAGCCACTGGAACAAATTCATGGGTCGCAGGTCTTTCTGCGATTGCCCAGCCGCTTGCCTACCTCGCTGGCCAGTATACGATTGCGAGCTACCAGAATAAAACTCAGGAAGCGTGGGCGAAAGCTTATTCTTCTTCTTACACACAATGTACAAACCGTTTTAACAGTTATTTAAGCTACAACACTTCAGTGGGTGCAAACCCGATTGCTGCGGGTGATGCTTCAACATTGATGAACTCATGTAATGGAAATGGATACGGCTCATATGCTGGTTACGGAGGCCTTACATCTGATGGTGTAGGCGGTTACGGAAATCCATTTCAAGCAAACGGCTTCTCGTCAGGATTTATGTCGGGGATGGGCGGCCCATACGCTTTTGGATCTAATTCGCTATACGGCAACGGTATGGTATCGGGCGGGGTTGGTGTTGGTGCCTATGGCACGACAGGATCATCGGCAGTTTATCAGACTGGTGTCACCGCAGCTTTCGGTTTTTAATTCACAAAAAAATTATTAATATTGAGGTCTGGTAACGTATTCTATCGGATCAGCAACACCAGCTTTCTGAAATCCTCTGAGCCTGAGTGCACATGAGTCGCACACACCGCAGGCCTTGTCGTTTCTTTCGTAACAAGACCAGCTTGATTCGAGCGGAGCATTCAGCTCGATGGCCTTCTTGACGATCTCATCTTTTTTAAGAAAGATCACTGGAGTGACAACGCGAATGTCGCCGTCTTTTGTTCCTTCTTTAATAAGATTGTTTACAGCTTCATAGTAAGAAGGTCTGCAGTCAGGATACCCTGAAGAATCTTCGTACACAGCACCAATAAAGATTTTTTTAGCACCGACAACTTCGGCCCATGATACGGCCATAGAGATGATGTGAGTGTTTCTGAAAGGTACGTATGAATCAGGAATTTCACTTGATTCACCTTTATATTTTTTTACATCAATTTTATCGTCAGTAAGAGATGATCCGCCGATTTGTTTTAGAAAACTCACATCGATAATTTTTTGGTGAGAAGCTGGAACTTTATAAAACGCAGCGATCTTTTTAAAACTCTGCAACTCGCGCTCTTCAGTTTTCTGTCCGTAGTTTAAATGAAGAAATGCAAGATTTTCAAATTCAATATTGGCCATGGCCGCACAAACAAGTGAGTCCATACCTCCGCTGACCAAACATACTGCTAAATCTTTACTCTTCATACCAATACCAACTTATGCCTTTTCTGATGCCGTTTTAAAATAATCTATAAATTGATTCGCGCTCAATTCTGCTTTTTCTTTTTTATCTGCCAGCGTTCCGTCTTTTTCCTGAATCATAATATAAAATTTGATCTTAGGCTCCGTCCCCGAAGGGCGAAGATAAACCTGGTTTCCATCTTCAAAGAAAAAGCCGATCACGTTGCTCTTGGGAAGTCCTTCGATCCCCAATGAGTAATCCTTGATCTTTGCAATAGCGTTTCCAAGAATGCTTTTTTCGCTGAAGTTTCTGAAGTTGGCCATGATTCGTGAAATTTTTTCCTGACCTTCGATCCCGAAATAGTCCAGAGACAATAAATCTTCTCGAGAAAAACCGAATTCACCGTAGATTCTATCGAGAGCGTCCAGCAGGTTCATTCCCTGGAGCTTGTAGTATAAAGCGACTTCTGCCATTTGAGACACTGAACTCACGCCGTCTTTATCGCGGGCGAAAGTATGGCAAAGGTAGCCGAACGACTCTTCAGTCGCAAAGATAAATTTCTTTTGTGGAGCAGATTTTTCCAGCTCATTCATTTTCCCGCAGATCCATTTGAATCCTGTGAGTGTGTTGAAAACTTCAACACCGAATGAATTTGCGATTGTATCAAGCAGAGGAGTTGTGACCACAGATTTGACAACGTAGTTTTCGCCCGTGAGGCTTCCTTTTTTCTTTTTCTCAGAAAGCATGTAGTGAAGTTTTAAAATCCCGATTTGGTTTCCTGTTAAGTAATGAATCACACCGTTAACTTTAATCGCGACACCAAGACGGTCAGTATCGGGGTCAGAGCCCATAACTATATCGCCGCCGATTTTTTCCATCAGATCCACTGCCATTTTTAATGCCGATGGATTTTCCGGGTTTGGACTTTTGACAGTGGGAAATCTTCCGTCGGGTTGTGCCTGCTCCGGAACAACATGAACATCAGTGAAGCCTAAATCTTTCAGTGCACGCGAGCATGGAATGAGACCAGCTCCATGGATCGGCGTGTATACCACTTTTAATTTAGAACCTTTCGTATGACACATTTCCGGATTGACCATCGAACCTAAAATCGCTTTGTAGTAGGACTCTTCAACAGAGTCTGCGATCCAAGAGATCATTTTATTTTTCAAACCTTCTTCAAAAGGCATAACCTTCACTAAACTAAAATCTTTGATGGCATAATAATTATTAATAATGTTCTGATCATTCGGCGGAGTGACCTGCGCTCCATCAGACCAGAAAACTTTATAGCCGTTATACTCGGGAGGGTTGTGAGAAGCTGTGACCATCACTCCGGCCATAGACTTGTGCGAGCGTACTGCAAACGATAATAACGCTACAGGATTAAGTTGCTTGTAAATATAAGCTTTGATTTTGTTGCCGGCCATAACTTCAGCGGCGACTTTCGCCAGCTCAATCGACATAATACGCGAATCATAGCTTATGCAAATACTAGGATTCGCTGTTTTCTGCGCCAGGACTTCCGCACAAAGGGCCTGGGTGGCCTTTCTGATTGTATAAATATTAATGCGGTTGATTCCCTGGCCGCGGATGGATCTCATTCCGCCGGTTCCGAACTCAAGATCTTTATAAAAGCGCTCTTCAATTTCTTTCGTGTCATTATTGTCTATGAGAGACTGGATTTCGGCCCGTGATTCAGGGGAGAAATACGAATTTTGCGCCCAAGATTTTGCCTTTTCCATTGTGGTTTCATCAGTCATACAAGCTATCCTTTTAGGTTGAGTTCCGGCCAGTTTAGCAAATATCTCTTCATAGATCATAATTTTTTCGTTATAATCAGTTGACGTTTTTGTTACCGGAGGATTTATGGCCAATAAAAAAATGAAACACAAATTGAATATTGCAGGAGCATGGTATTGCACAGATCCTGATGATGATAGTGGAGAAGGCTGTATCGCTTGTAACGTGTGTTATACGGGAGCGCCTGAGTTTTTTAAAGAAGATGAAGACGGGAAC
>JACMRM010000106.1 GCA_014376445.1 Bacteriovorax sp.
AATCTCTAACTGTGTACTGCTTTCCTGTTGCGATAACAAAGTCATCAGCAACATCTTGTTGAAGCATTAACCACTGCATTTCTACATAGTCCTTTGCATGTCCCCAGTCTCTTTTTGCATCCATGTTTCCAAGGTAAAGACATTTATCTAGACCTAATTTAATACGAGACAATCCTCTGGTTATTTTTCTAGTTACGAAAGTTTCCCCTCTAAGCGGAGACTCATGGTTGAAAAGAATTCCGTTACAAGCGTAGATACCGTAAGCTTCACGATAGTTAACAGTAATCCAATAAGCGTACATTTTTGCAACAGCGTATGGAGAACGCGGATAAAATGGTGTTGTTTCTTTTTGTGGAGTTTCCTGAACCAGACCGTAAAGTTCAGAAGTCGATGCCTGATAAAATCTTGTCTTTTTTTCAAGACCTAAAATTCTGATCGCTTCTAAAATTCTTAGGGCACCTAAAGCATCAGAGTTCGCAGTATATTCTGGTTCTTCGAAAGATACAGCAACGTGCGATTGAGCAGCAAGGTTATAAACTTCGTCAGGTTGAACCTTCTGAATAATTCTCATTAGTGAACTTGAATCTGTCATGTCACCGTGGTGAAGATACAGATTTGAATCTGCTTCGTGGTGATCCTGGAACAAGTGATCAATTCTGTCTGTGTTGAACAAAGATGTTCTTCTTTTAATACCGTGAACTTCATATCCTTTGTTTAAAAGAAATTCAGTTAGGTAAGCGCCATCTTGTCCAGTAACACCCGTAATCAATGCACGTTTCATTTGAGAATCCTCTTCGTATAATTTCCGCACATAATAATTTTCCGGAAGCTGCTTAGCAAGGAAAATGCAAAGCGCAACCTCCCAATGAAGCCCCAATGAGGGAATTTGACACGAAGTGAACTATCTTTTTTGCGATTTCATAGGGAAATCGTATTATAGTAGATCTAAATTTTTACCCAGAGTTAAGTAAATGAAGAAGATTCTCGTCACTGGTGGAGCTGGTTATATCGGCTCACACACTACAAATGCGCTTATTGAAAATGGATTCGAAGTGGTGATCATTGATGATCTTTCAACTGGATTTGAGCGTCTATTGCACCCGAAAGCAAAATTTTATCAGGGATCAATTCTCGATTCAGATCATACAGCAGAAATTCTTGTGAAAGAACATATTGATGGCGTCATTCACTTCGCAGCTAAAATTGTTGTACCTGAGTCCATCAGCCAGCCTTTGAATTATTACAATAACAATACTGTTGGGGTTATTAGAACTCTCGAGGCATGCAAAAGGGCCGGAGTAAAAAAATTTGTCTTTTCATCAACAGCAGCAGTGTACGGAAATGGAAGTAATGCACTCGTGAATGAAAATACACCAACTGCACCACTCAATCCTTATGGTTTTTCAAAGCTCATGAGCGAGCAATTAATAAGAGATGTTGAAATTGAGTTTGGTTTGAAATCTGTTATTCTGCGCTACTTCAATGTAGCTGGAGCTTCGCAGTCTAAAAAATACGGACAAATTACAAAAAATGCATCTCACTTAATTAAAATTGCTTGTGAAGCGGCCATTGGCAAAAGATCCGAAATGTTTATCACCGGTGATGACTACAATACTCCTGATGGAACCGGTGTACGCGATTATATTCATGTTGAAGACCTGGCAGATGCTCACGTAGCGGCGATTAATTATTTAATGGCCGGTGGTGAAAGTCAGACTCTCAATTGTGGTTACGGACATGGTGCCAGTGTAAAAGAAGTTATCAAAACAATCAAAAAAGTTTCCGGTGTTGATTTTAAAGTTTCTATTGGTCCCCGCAGAGTTGGCGATGCCGATTCAATCGTATCTGATAATACAAAAATTAAAAAAACTCTGAACTGGAATCCAAAGCGCGACAATCTCGAACTGATTTGTAGAAGTGCTTATGAGTGGGAAAAAGAATTAAATCTTTAGGTTATTCTTTAAGCTTGCTGCTTTCTGAATTGAATAACCTCCAATAATAAAAAATAAATTAATTCCTAAGCTGATCGTTGACTGGGTTAAGCCACCAATAAAAAAAACTAAAATAAATGGAAGACTGATATATGCAATTGTTCCAGAGTCCTCAAAAGTTTCCTTAAACCAGAATAACAACCATACCATAAACGAAATAAATCCTAAAATGCCAGTACTTCCCAACATTTCAAATAAATTGCTGTGTGCGTGTCCTGCAAATTGTTTTTCCGGCAAATCATAACGTTGTTTCAAATCAGATGAATGTTGTTCAAAATTTAAATATCCATACCCTAATATCGGACGTTCTTTAAATGCCGCGAATGCTGCCTGCCACTGACTTATTCTTTCTTTCTCAGACCCTGGTCTGACAACATTCTCACCTGCAAGTTTGAAAAGAATTCCACCAAGCAGTGCAGCTACTATAATAAAGGTACCAAATTTTTTCTTATTACTTTTGAATAAAAAGAATGGGACAGCGACCAGATAAGCTAGCCATGCACCACGAGTATAAGTCAGATAAAGACCGATTAAATTAATCACAAAAACGACATAAAGAAAATTAAGATTAATATATTCCTTAATCCTGTTTCTATAAATAATCATACCGGTAATGATTATCAAAAAGAACGAAAGATTGTGGGCATAGTTCATCACCATCCCAAACAATCCGGCATTTCTTATTGGAGAAATAACCCTCCATGTAACCGGATTAAACTCCCAGTATCTTGAAATAACCCCAACCAAAGTTGCAAAAGTCGTGGCCACACAAAACACATAAAGAAGTCTCGAAATCTTTTTCACATCATAATGATTTTTAAAATACCACGCATAAGGTGCTAGTGAGAAAAAACCGATTAAAAAATATTTTGTTTTTGTTAATGGAGCATAACCTTTTACAGCGATATCCTGATTGCAAAGAACAGAAAGAATAATCATGATGGCCATGATTAATAAGGCCCAGGCACTTTTTGAATAAGATTTATAGTTTGCTTTTCCTGCAAAATATATCATGGGCACTGCCATGAGAATGTGAGACAAAGCTAAAATAGTCGGTGAAGTGACCAGACCAATAGCGAGCACCATCAAAGAGCCATAGATCATAAAGCACAATGTTTTTTCTAATGATTGATTCATGTTTTCCATATTAATTTTTAAATTACTCTTCAACAACTTCTTTCAAAAATCTTTCAACATAGGCCCTGTAAAAAGATTTAGGCAATGTTTCGATACATTTCTTTAATCCATCTGCATCAATAAAACCCATTCTAAAAGCAACTTCTTCCAGACAAGCCACTTTCAACCCCTGCCTCTCTTCAATCGCTCCAATATAAGCAGAGGCCTCTAAAAGCGATCGCGGAGTCCCCGTATCAAGCCACGCAACTCCTCTGGTAATAATCTCAA
>JACMRM010000107.1 GCA_014376445.1 Bacteriovorax sp.
AATTGTTGATCCCTTAAATCCCATGGAAGCATTGCTGTTCCATTGAGTCCTTTTTTAATAATCGCGTAGAAGTCTTCATCGTGTGGAAGTTCACCAGAAACAACTTTACCGAACTTGTACTGTCCAAGCGTAAAGTTTCTAGGTGGAACCTGAAGTCCTTTAGCAGATGTTCCCATTCCATCGCCTTTAACACCATGGCATGGCATACAATATTCAGTATAAACAGACTTTCCATCATTCAATTGCTTTGCAGTTACATAAACGCCACCGGCGAAAATCTTATCTTCTTTAAAATAAGTGTCACTGCAAGACACTAGTGCCAGGAGAGCAAGGACAGTTAAAGTTAAATTCAAACCTTTCATATTACCCTCTTAATTTTTCTACAAAACAAAAATAGTCACAAACATTACTAGCCAGACAATCCCCAGGAAGTGCCAGAATTTTCCAGCACTCGATACTAACACTGCTGTCATTTTATCCGGCGAGCTTAATTTTCTGTACAGCCATACTAGAAGAACAAGTGCCATCACAATGTGGGCAGCATGGATCCAGGTAAAGGCGTACATAACTGAAGCAAAAATTCCTGAGGAAACAAAAATTCCGTGAGACTTTAACTGATTCCAGAAAATCGCCTGGCTCACCATAAAAGATGATCCAAGAATCAAAGTAATCATCAATCCCTGTTTATCAATCAGTCCTTTTGCTGTTTTTTTCTCGAAAGAAAAATAAGCGAGAGAGCTCAGGATAATTAAAAACGTACTGATCGAAGGGATGAGCAATGATGGTTTTTCCATTCCAGCTGGCGGCCATACTGGCGCCGTAAAACGGTAAAGAGCAAAGCTCATCATTAAAGTTAAAAAAAGCATTCCGAAAGAAATAAGAGCGACGACCATAGCAACCGAAGAGATAACTTTATCCCCTTCTTTAGACTGCATAATATTATTGCGTGCTTCTGCTAATGCCATTTTTTCTTACGCCTTAACCAGTTCTTCAGTCTGGTACTGGAAGTCTTTACCAACTAAATTCGGGTTACCAAGTTCATGTGGCCCACATCTTACGACTGGGATTTCTTTAAAGTTATAGTGTGGAGCTGGTGACGGAACAGTCCATTCTAGTGTTCCAACTTCCCAAGGGTTTTGCGTAGCAATCGGCCCTTTGTACATTGAGTAGATGAAGTTGTAGACGAAAAATAATTGTCCAGCGCCCATCACTAGTGCTGAGTAAGTAATGAATCTGTTCAGTGGAATTAAGTTTTGTAAATGCTCATAAACGAATGGGTTGTAGATACGTCTGTGCATACCAGCGTGACCGATTATCATCATTCCCATGAAGATTCCATTCAGACCGACCATCGAAATCCAGAAGTGGATTTTTCCAAGACGCTCGTTCATCATTCTTCCGTACATTTTCGGGAACCAGTAGTATGTTCCTGCGAAACCACCAAGGAGAACTGAAGCGGCCATAGTGTAATGGAAGTGACCAACAACGAAGTATGTATCGTGTAAGTATAAATCTGTTGATACAGTTGCAAGATATAGGCCTGTTAACCCACCAAGACCGAAAACGAAAACTACTCCAAGAGAAAATAACATCGGAGTTTGAAATCTGATAGATCCTTTCCAAAGAGTTCCAAGCCAGTTAGCGAAGAAGACTGCAGATGGAATTGAAATAACCATTGTTAGCATCATGAATGATTGAGTTAACAGTGGAGACATTTGAGTTGAATACATATGGTGACCGTAAACCACAGTCGATAAAATCGTGATTGAAGTCATGGCGAGAGCTGTTGCCTTTGCACCGAATGCTGGTTTTCTTGCGAAGAATGAAAGTAGATCAGAAACAACTCCCCATGCTGGAAGAATTAAGATGTAAACTTCCGGGTGACCGAAAATCCAGAACACGTGTTGGAAAAGTACCGGATCACCTGATCCTGAAGTAGCGGCTGCTCCTGCAAGAAAGAAAGTTGTGCCGAATACGCGGTCAAAAGTTAGTAGTAATAATCCTGCTCCAAGAACGGGAAGGAAAATGGCATTTAGTACAGCTGTTAACCATAGTCCCCAAACAGTGAGCGGCATATCGAAATAGCCCATACCAGGGGCCCTAAGCGTAATGATAGTTGCGATATAGTTTACCGCACCCATTGTTGATGAAACTCCTAATACGAAAAGAGATAGACACCATAGAGTTTGTCCGACACCGGCAGAACCAATAAGAGTTGACAACGTTGGATACGATGTCCATCCACCTGCTGCTCCTCCAAGTGGAGTAAATAATGAAGCTAGTAATAAAACCGCAGATAAAACTGCTAGCCAAAACGAAAGCATGTTTAAAGTCGGGAAAACCATGTCTCTCGCGCCAATCATTAATGGAATACAAAAATTTCCAAAAGCACCAATGAGAATTGGAGTGATGGCGAAGAAGATCATGATAGTTCCATGAAGTGTAAACAACATGGCATATGTATCTGGTGGAACAGCTCCGCCAGAGTTTGGAAATAATAAATCACCGATGACTGGAAATGGTTCACCAGGAAACGCCAGCGTCCAACGAATCATAATGGCCATCATCCCGCCTACACCAAGGAATGCAATTCCATACCACAGGAATTGCTTTGCGATGACCTTGTGGTCATAAGAAAAAACGTACTTCGACAAAAATGTCGTAGGAGCGTCGTGAATATCTTGTTCGAAAAATGCCATGAGAGTCCTCTCTTATCTAAAATATTTCAAAATTAATTTTTACTTAATGTCGTTATGCCGTTAGGTTCCCACTGCCAGCCCCAAAATAACTCCGGCTTGTCTGGCTCTGTCACGTGAATCGCACGCTCTTCCATTTCCGCTATCCATGCATCGTACTCAGCTTCCGGGTAAACAGTAAGCTTTGCTTGCATTCTATAATGAAAAGTTCCGCACATTTCTGCGCAGGCTATAGGGTACTGACCAGTCTTAGTTAGTTCATACCAAAGGCGAGAAATTCTTCCTGGCATTGCATCGACTTTTATACGTGCGTTTGGAAAAAATAAAGCATGGATAACGTCTTTCGATGAGACCTGGAAAACAATTTTTGTATTCACTGGAACTCGAAGATCATTCAGAGTTACAACGTCATCTTCAGTATTAAAGATTCCGTCTTTTCCTGGGTAACGAAAGTTCCAGGCCCATTGTTGGGCAAGGACTTCTACCTTCACAACTTTTTCTGTATCTTTTGGATAATTTAAAAAATGATTAACGAAATCATGGTTAGAAATTGTTGTAATCTGCATATCGACCATGATGAAAACAAGAGCACCGATACCAGCAACAAGAGCTAATTGTTTTCTGCTTGTTCCGTGATCGTAGAATGGTTTGGGGTGACGCTTTTTATTATATAAATATGAGAATCCGAAAATTCCCAAGCATACGAAGAAGAAAAAAAATAAAATTAAATTTGTCGTCAGGTTGAAAAGACTATCAATTAAGTGACCATTAGTTGAGATATCAACTGGCGGCTTGATTGCTTCGAAGAAACCAACGTGTTCTGCTGCGTTTGCACTCGGTACAAAAAATTTCATAAAAAAGTTTAAAAGAAGATTCATATTAGCTATCCTGCAATTGGAAAGTTAAAGATTCGTTATTATTATCATTCATGCTTTTATCATAATCAAAAAATGCAAATTTATCTATTTAAAAAATATCAAGGCTACCAATAGAAGAGGCAGATAAAAAAGTGAGCCGTAAAAGTAATTCCTCGCCCATTCTCTTTCGCGAGCTTTATCAGATTTTAGAAAAAATCCGTAGGCCGAATAGATCAGAAAAAGTCCGCTTAAAGTTAAAGCTGCTCTGGTATAGGCAAAGCTGGCGTTCGAAAAAAATGTCGGAAGAAGCGAAGTTACAAAGAGCACTCCAGTGAAAACGAAAATTCCAATTTTTGTAATAAGAAATCCACGCTTTAGATTAGGATAGACTTTAATGCTTGCAGCGCCGTAGTCATCTGCGTGGTAAAGAGAGATCGCCAGGAAGTGTGGAAGTTGCCAGACGAAAAGAATCAAAAATAGAGTCACTGCCATCACATCGATTTGACCAGTCACTGCAGTCCATCCCATAACAGGTGGAAGTGCCCCGGGAATTGCTCCGAGGTAAACGGCCAGCTCACTTTTTTGTTTCATCGGGGTGTAGGCGTATAAATACAACACAGCAGCAATTAAAGCTAGAATTCCTGTGACTAAATTTATAAAAATACACAAAGCAGGGATCGCAAATAAAACAAGTATGGATCCAAACACTAAAGCAGTCCTAGGATTCATTCTCTGCGAAGGTAGTGGACGGTCTTTTGTCCTTTTCATCAAAGCATCGACTTCGCGCTCAATGTAGCAGTTCAAGGCGGCGGCACCGATGACAACTAAAGTGATTAACAAAAAAGCAAAAAAAGCCCTGAAGAAATTTATTTTATCAGGCGCTATCATTGTTCCAACCATCGCCGTCAACATAACCAATAAAGACAGTCTGGGTTTTGTTAAATCAATAACGTCAGAAAGAAATGAATGTGAATCACATGAAACGTAAGTTGATTCTATATCTTTTAAAATTAAATTTAATTTCCAGAGGGAGATAAGTGAGAGAGCTGCTCCCGCCAAATGCAAAGTAGTCGGCACAACACTCATGTTCATCCAAATAGTCATGATGCCGATGAAGACTTGTAAAGATACAAAAAAGAAAGGAAGTATGCTTATCAAGCGAATTTTTTTATCATCTTTAAAAAAGTGGTATGTTCTGATTGAGAAAGCAGAAACAACCATGAAGACAACAACTCCGTAAATCCTGTGGATCATGTGCAGTTGTGATGGGTGCAATGAAGGCCAGAGCTTCACTGTCCAGTCGGCAGCGTCCATACATAGAAGTGCGCTCTTTGGTCCAAGGCCGCAAGCAGCTCCCGCGCCGGCATGTCTCATGAAAGCGCCGAGAAGTATTTGTGAATATAAAAGTACCAGTGAAAATAAAATTCCGTGACGGATGATAGGTCTCCAGTCTTTTTGAATTCTTTTTTTCAGGGACTCACTAATTTCAATTGGCGGATGAACAAGCGAAGCGGCCTTGTGATGGATGTATGTCACCATTGAAAAGAAAATCAAAGAGAGACCAAGATGAGATGTTGAAACTATTGTAGGAAGTTTATAGATTACAGTGATCCCGCCGAGCATACCTTGAGCGATAACTAAAAATAGTGCGAAGGCAGAAGCTTTAAATAAGTGCAAGTGGGCAACCGATTTCTTTCTTTCTTTTAATGAAAAGAAAACCATCAGTATCGTAAGAATACCAACGAATGTTGCGAGCATGCGATGACCGTGTTCAATCAGAATCGCTCCGTGCATACTCGGAAAAACCTGGTCATAACATAAAGGCCAGTCAGGACAAGCTAAACTCGATTGAGTATTGTGAACAACTGCTCCCCACATAATAAGCGCAAATGTGAAGCAGAGGTTAGCAAGTGAAAGATTCTTAAGACGCATATCTTTACTCTGGAAAAACCATGAATTCGATATCTCAATTATACAAAATCTTTGTTGCAAAGTCATACAGATATTGAGGATAATTTCCTTGTATAAAGACTGTCTTCCAAGGGGATAAATTCATGCATAAAAATAGAGGGCCGGTATATTACGGGGACTACCTACAGCTTCCCAAACTACTCGATTCACAGTTGCCTCTCAGTCGAAAGTTTGCCGATCAAACTAACAGTGAATGTCATGATGAAATGCTTTTTATTATAGTCCATCAAGTCTATGAACTTTGGTTTAAACAAATTCTCCACGACTTGGATTCTATTCTCAATGTCTTTAAAGAAACTTACATCCCTGAAGTGGAACTCTCTTCTATTGTTCAGAAGCTTGAACGCATTAAGAAAATTCAAGGCCTATTGGTTGGTCAATTCGAGGTTTTAGAGAGCATGACTCCAATGGATTTTCTTGAGTTCAGGGATCTTCTAATCCCGGCCTCAGGATTTCAGAGTGTGCAGTTTAGAGAGATTGAAATTAAACTAGGGCTTCATACTGCAGATCGCATGGATGTTGACCGCGAGTTTTTCATGGGAAGACTTTCTGAAAAGGACCGCGCTCATTTAACAGAAGTGGAGAAATCGCCTACTCTCCTGAAATGCCTAGAGGGTTGGCTTGAAAGGCTTCCATATACTGATACAAAGGAATTTAATTTCTGGGCTGAGTACCAGAAATCAATCGAAAGTATTCTGAAAGATGATCATGATATTATCGAAGCCAACAGTGCTCACTTGAGCGACAAACAAAAAAATATGCAGCTTGAAAATTTAAAAGTGACTCGTGGAACTTTTGAAAGTTTATTTCATGAAACTAAACATAATGAGCTAGTTGGAAACAATCAGAGGAAGCTTTCGCAGAAAGCGATCCTTAATGCATTATTCATTTTGCTTTATAGAAACGAGTCGATGTTAACTATGCCGTTTCATTTGATTACAGCATTGATGGATATCGATGAGAATTTTACTTCGTGGCGCTACCGTCATGCGCTGCTTGCTCAAAGAATGCTGGGGACTAAAATTGGCACAGGTGGATCATCAGGGCATCAGTATTTAAAAAGAGCAGCAGATAACAACCGCGTATTTTTAGATTTATTTAATTTATCGACATTCTTAATTCCAAGCTCCAGGCTTCCAAAAATTCCAAACGAAGTTAAAAGGAAAATGAGTTTTAATGTATAAGAAATATTATTCGCAGTTTTTAACAGCGAATCCTGTTATCCAACATTATTCTAGTCATGCTCATCACTATTGGCCGGATGTAACTAGAGACGCAACTCTCCAGTACTGGGATGATTCGGCGAAATATGTTGATGATAAGTTGAGCTATATTTTTAAAACTAAAATTCCTTCAACACAAAAGTTAATCGCAGAAACTTTAAACATTTCCTGCCCGGAGAAAATTTTCTTTGCATCCAACTCTCAAGATCTGCTCAATAGGCTTTCTAGCTGCTTTGAAGCGCAAAAGAATATTTCTATTTTAACAACTGACTCAGAATCTTACAGTTTTGACCTTCAAATAAATCATCTGGCTAAAGATAAGTTTGCCAGCATTGATAAAGTCTCAACAGCACCATTTGATGATTTCGAAGAAAGGTTTATTGAAAAAATTATGTCCAAGCAGTACGATATGATTTTTCTTAGCCATGTTTTTTTTAATTCTGGCATGGTTGTTAAAAATCTTAAAAAGATTGTTGAAAGTGTAAAGAATGGCAACACGATAATCGTAATTGACGGTAGTCATGGATTTATGGCCATTCCAACTGACCTGAGGGAAATTGAAGATAAAATTTTTTATATCGCTGGTTCATATGAGCAAGGCCCCATCATGGAAGGTTGCTGCTTCATGGCTTTACCAGAGCGATATGGATATAAGTTTGCTGGAGCAACTATAGACTTTACTGCTCTGTACAGACTGAATGCGGTTCTCACTCTATTTAAGCAAGAAGGGCTGACAGTTGATAAAATTCATTCACATATTCAGAGACTGCAGCAAAACTTCAGAAATCATCTTCTAGAAATTGATCATCATTATCTAACTGAAAAAAATATTATAAGTGTCGATTATAAACATCACGGACATTTTTTAACTTTTGCAATGCCTTCATCTGAGCATGCAAAAATAATGCATGATCAATTAAAATCTATCAATATTGGGACTGATTATATTGGAAGCCGATTGAGATTTGGTTTTGGTATTTATCAAAAAGATTGTATTGATCTAAAGGCCTTAATTAAAAAACTTTAGAATAATAAAAATTAAAACACCCGTGATAGAAACGTATAACCATATCGGAAAAGTAATAAGAGCAATTTTCTTATGTTTTACAAAGTTCTTAACGCCTGCCAGATAAAGTGTCGTGAGGATTAGTGGTACCTGGACAATAGAAAGCAGGATATGTGAAATTAAAATTCCAAAGTAAACGGGTCGTATAATTCCTGTCGCCAAAAATTTCGTGTCGCCATGGAAATTATGATAGGTTATATATGATACTAAAAAGCATGCAGAAGAAATCGTGGCCGCGATCATGAGAACTTTATGAAGAGTGACATCTTTCCATCTAATGGCAATGTAGCCGCTCACTAAAAGGATTGCAGTCAGAGTGTTTAATAAAGCATTGAGTGCAGGGAGTTGACTCACCCACCCTGTGGCATGCACATCCGATCCAGTTTTAAAGTAGATCAACCAGAATAAAAAACCAATAACTGTGGCGCTAACAACACCGATGATTCCGACTGCTGATTTTTCTGATTGCATAAATTAGGCTTTGGGAATGTCGTTATTGTTGATGTTTTTATATTTTTTGAAAGTTTTGAAAAGATAGAACATTGGGAAGTAGATAATAAGAACAAAAATTCCTACAATCCATAAGTAAAAGCGGTCATTAGGATTATTTCCCATGCAACCTGCACAGGCCATAACTTGGCCTGTGCAGATTAATGATAATGACAAAATAAGAGATAATTTTTTTAACATAATTTTAATTATAACAAATAAACAAAAGTAAAAACGAGAATCCAAACCAGATCGACAAAGTGCCAGAAGAGTCCGGCAATTTCCAGTTGATTGTAATCTCCGTTGTCAAAGTCGCCGCGGTAAGCGTGAACGAACATCGTGATTAAATAAATAACACCCGATAAAACGTGCAGACCGTGGAAGCCGGTAATCGAGAAAAAGGTCGAAGCAAATAATGAAGTACCATGAGCGTATGAATTAAAACTCATCCCCATTTCATGCATTAAGTGGTGATACTCGAAAGCCTGGATTGAAAGGAATGCGATACCACCGAAGATAGTGAATGCCAGCCAGTTAAGCATTACCTGTCTGCTTTTTCTTTTGCATGCATCGATAGCAAGGACCATCGAAACTGAAGAACAGATAAGAAGAAACGTCATGAAGCCTGAAAGACCGACTCCGCCTAAAGCGACAGATGGATTCGGCCATGCTTGAGAAGATCTTAATACTGCGTATGAAATTAAAAAACCAGAGAATGACATTCCATCAGTCGCAAGGAATAACCACATCCCGATTTTCCCCGGGCTCGCTTTCGCGAACTGAGGGTCATTAGGATATACAGTTAATGGCCTTGGCCCATCGTGAGTATGTGCACTCATTATTTAGCTCCTTCTTTTAATCCTAACTCTACAACATATTTAGCTAACGCATCGATTTGTTTTTCAGCACTTCCACCAAAGTAACTCGGTTCAGATGGCTCTGTTCCATTTTCTCCGAAGAAGCTTGGCATAGATGTACCAGGAAGAATATTTTGTGGATTTTTTAACCACAATTTAATCCATGAAGGACGCAATCTTCCTGAAACTTTATACAAGTTTGGAGCAAGTGGAGTTTCTTTCGTGAATCCTATCGCATGACATGAAACACAATTATAGGCATTAAATAATTTTACCGCTTCTTCTCTTTCGCCAGGAAGCCATTTCACAAACTCTGCTGGTTCTACAATTGTAGGCTGCTTAGCTCCTAGTTGGAATCCTGCCACCAGTCTGTTTTTATCTTCAGTAGAAAGATTAAACGAAGGCATTCTAATTTTTAACCAAGGTCTAATCGGTTGTACATTTCCAAAGAAGTGGTACATCCAATCAGCTTGAACACGATGACCTTCATTAACTAAACGAGGTGGTCCTTCATTAATGTCATTCAAGTACATGTTTAAAATATTTCCGCGTAGTCCATCAATCTTGTGACAGTTCACGCACCCATATTTATAGGCGACTTTCATACCATCGTTGTAAACTTCTTCACCTGCAGTGTATCTTTTCACTCCGGCTAGAGGAATTGGATCAGAAACTTGTCCGAGAATGGCTATTGTAATTTTCTTAGCTTCCACTTCAGACATGTAAAAGTTTGGCATCAACTGTAGATCGCGGAACAC
>JACMRM010000108.1 GCA_014376445.1 Bacteriovorax sp.
ATTTTAAGTGCTGTTATTTTTAATGCTCTTGTTATCGTTGCTCTAATTCCGCTGGCCCTAAAAGGTGTCTCTTATAAAGCAATCGGTGCAAAAGCATTATTACAAAGAAATATTTTTATCTATGGTGTCGGTGGATTAGTTTGCCCGTTTATCGGAATTAAATTAATCGATGTCATCATTAATTTGCTTTAAGAGGTTTATATGAAAACGATAAGACAGTCTTTAATGATTTTTATAGTTCTGACAGTTGCTGTTTGTGGAGTTTACCCGATGGCAGTTATGGGTATTTCAAAATTGTTGTTTCCTTATCAAATGCAGGGAGAAATGATTTCCTTTAAAGGTCATCTGGTAGGATCAGAACTTATTGCGCAGGAATTTACCAGTGATAAATATTTCTGGAGCCGTCCATCAGCAGCAAGCTATAATGCCAGTGCAAGTTCTGGTTCAAACTATTCACTGACAAATAATGATTTTCAAAAGTTCGTGCTTGATCGCAAAAGTAAAGGTTTAGACTTCGATTTGCTTACAGCATCAGGCAGTGGACTCGATCCGCACATATCACCAAAAGCGGCCTTTCTTCAAGTGAACCGTGTTGCTATGGCGCGTGGATTAACTCCAGAAGCAGTTACAGCTTTAGTTGCAGCAAATATTGAACAAAGACAACTGGGATTTCTAGGAGAGGAGCGAGTAAATGTGCTAAAATTAAATCTCGCTTTGGAGAGCGCAGTCCATGAATAATGAAATCGACAGACCAAATCCAGAAGATCTTTTGAAGGCAGTAAATCGCCTTAATCCTTCAACTCAGAAAGGAAAATTAAAAATATTTCTGGGTATGTGTCCCGGCGTAGGGAAAACTTATGCCATGTTGAAGACTGGACTTGAAAGAGCAAACCGCGGTGAAAAAGTTTACGTAGGAATTGTCGAAACTCACGGCCGCATCGAAACAGAAATAGTCAGCCGGCCTATTCCTCACATCCCAAGATTAATAATCGATCACAAAAATACCACACTTGAAGAAATGGATCTCGAAGGCATTCTAAAAATTAAACCCACACTTGTTTTAGTAGATGAGCTTGCACATACAAATATTCAGGGGCAGCGGCATAAAAAACGCTACCAGGATATTGAAGAACTTCTTTCTAACGGCATAGATGTTTATACGACAGTTAATATTCAGCATATCGAAAGCATTAAGGATTCTGTTTTAAGAATTACCGGTGTTAATGTCCGTGAAACTGTACCAGATTATTTTTTTGACCTGGCCGAGCAGATTGAAATTGTCGATTTATCACCTGAAGAACTATTACTTCGTCTGAAAGAAGGAAAAGTTTATCTTGGCGACCGTGCAGAAAGAGCAGCTGAGAATTTTTTTAAGATTGAACATCTCATTGCCTTAAGGGAGCTCGCTTTAAGATTTATCGCTGAAAAAGTAGATCACGATCTGCAGGATCAGATGGTGCTGAAAGGGTTGAGTGGAACGTGGAAAACCAGCGAAAAATTATTGGTGGGGATCAGTCACAGCCCTTTTTCAGAAAGGCTGATCAGGTCAACAAGAAGAATGTCATCTATGATCGACTGCCCATGGTATGCGCTTTATGTTCAGACTGGTGAAATCCTCACTGAAGAAGATCAAAAGCAATTGCGGGCCAATATTGAACTTGTTCAAAATCTCGGCGGTGAACTGTTGACGAGTATGGACACTAATGTTTTGAATGCTATCAGAAGAATTTGCAATGATAAACATATCACTCAAATTATTCTGGGACGTCCGGATAAAAGATTATTCAAGGATATTTTTCTTCGTGGAAATATTCTTGATCGTTTAGTTGATTCAAATAGCGAAGTAGATATTCATGTTATTCGCTCAGAGCGACTTCCAATTTATAGAGGCATTTCTTCGAGAATTATGAGAAAGATGCCGAGGCTAACGACCTCGTTTTATAGTTATTACGGTGCCACCTGGCTTATTCTGGGAATTTCGATTATCGCGTATGGGCTCAGCCCATACCTTGGATATAGATCCATGGGGTCGTTATTTCTAGTAGCAATACTTTTCTTTTCGACATTTTTGACCAGAGGGCCTTTAGTCTTCTGTGCTGTTTTAAGTGCGCTTATCTGGAACTTCTTTTTTATTCCTCCTAAATTTACGATGGCGATACAGACCAAAGAAGATATTCTGATGGTTGTTTCGTATTTCATCGCTGCACTTGTCGGCGGAATTTTGACTTCAAAAATCAGAAAACAGGAAGTTATTCTTGAGAGAAGAGAAAAACAGACCAATTCCTTGTACGAATTTACGAAAGAGCTGTCTTCAAAATCAGATGAAGTAAAAATTGTTAAGTTTTTAAAAGTAACATTGGAGGGGCACTTCGGATCAAATATTAAAATTCTTGTCAGTGATAATAAAGAAAAAATCCTGGTGAATAACTTGATGCTCAATGAAAAAGATTATTCTGTGGCGTTGTGGACTTATCACCACAACAAAAAAGCAGGATGGTCAACATCAACACTTTCTGCTGCCGATTGTATAAGTATGCCTTTATCTGGCGAGAGTTCAGTTCTTGGAACAGTTCTTTTTTATCCGACAGATAAAAAAAATGTTTTGAATATCGAGCAGGAAATTCTTCTCGACTCTTTGATGAAGCAGGCTTCACTTGCGCTTGAGAGGGTGGTTTATGGAAAACAAGTCCAGGAGTTAAGGCTTACCGAAGCTTCTAAAAAACTTCATGAAACACTTCTCAATTCAGTTTCCCATGAAATGCGAACACCATTAACGGCGCTTATCGGATCAGCTTCAGCACTAAAAGAAAAGACCGTCATGGATAATCCTGAAACGCGTGAACTTTTAACAACTGAAATTATTTCAAGTGCAAAAAGACTTAACCGTGTTGTTGAAAACCTTCTCGATTTAAGCAGACTCGAAAGAGCAGACCTGGCCTTGAAACAGGAATGGTTTACATGGGAAGATTTTTTTCATGAATTGAAAAATGTTTCCAATCAGGACTTAGGGGCCATGAAGTTTAAATTTGAAGGAAATTTTGAAGGACTGATGGAAGCGGACTATACGCTTTTACTACATGCTTTTTATAATCTGGTCTCAAATGCTTCACGCTATACAGAGAATTCAGTAGAAATCGGCATTATAATGGATGAAGAGTCCAATAAAAATTTCTTTAACATCTATTTTCACGATAATGGCCCGGGAATTCAAAAAGAATTCTGTGATCAGGTATTCGAGAAATTCTTTAGACTTCCCAATTCCAGAGCAGGTGGATTAGGATTAGGACTGGCCATTGTGAAGAGTATTTTTGAACTTCATGACGGCTCAATTGAACTGTCGGACAAATATGGAGGGGCATGCTTTTTAGTTTCACTTCCTAAAAAGAAAATACCTGCATCGGTAAAAAAACTAGTGGATGGAAAATGAGTACAAAAATATTAGTTGTCGATGATGAAATATCAATAAGAAAATTTTTAAGAGTTTCACTCGAGGCGAGCCAGTTTCAAGTAATTGAAGCGCAGAATGGACAAGAGGCCCTGCAGAAACTTATTGAAACAAAACCGGCCCTGGTTGTCCTTGATCACGGTCTCCCTGACATGAGTGGAATTGAAGTTTTAAAAAAACTTCGTGAATGGTCGACTGTTCCGGTGATTTTTCTTACCGTGAGAGATTCAGATGAAGAAAAAGTCCAGGCATTGGATAATGGTGCTGATGATTATTTAACTAAACCATTTAGCCTGCCGGAGCTTATGGCACGTATTCGTGTGGCCATCAGACATTCTAAAACAGAAGAGACTCGGCCAATTCTTAGTTTTGGAAAATTGAGCCTGAACCAAGCGACTCACAAAGCAACCTATGCTGATGTAGAATTGAAACTTACTTCAACAGAATACGACTTATTAAAGCTGCTTTTGCGTTCAGGTGAAAAGCTTGTTCCCCATAGAATGATCTTAAAAGAAATCTGGGGACCGAACTCCGTCGAGCATAATCATTATCTGAGAGTTTATTTCGGACAAATCAGAAAGAAACTCGATGCTGCTGTGCCTGGAGCAGGTGAGATTGTGGAAAATGAATCTGGCGTAGGCTACAGGTTAAAGCCTATAACCTAGGACAGCTCATCTTTTTATAATTTTCATCAAACTTTGAATTAACTTTAATCCCACTGTCATACCATTCTGGAGACTGATCCTGCGTGTGACAGCTTAAGCATTTATTCTTGATATTAAACTCGCGATCTTTAACGGCCAGTTTTGGACTTGTATATTTCGGATGCATGTCATCCTGACTGTGGCAGTTTAAGCACTGAACGTTGGCGAAGTTATTCAGAACTCCCCTTTTTTTATCCAAAGCAAACCACTTCACGGAAACTTTTTTAATTTCTGCAGGCGAAAGCTTTCTAACTGATTCAATACCGGCACCTAATATTTTAACTTCGTTCCAGTAATTGAGTGCAGGTTTGTGTTTGAACGTCACCATATTCTTCTGCGTTGTATATCCTTTTGGATCATTCAAACCGATAGAATGGCAGCCGATGCATGAAAGGTTATTCGCTTCATTCGCTTTAATTAAAGTTGTGTAAGCAATCGAGTGAGGGGTTTTCTGCCAGAAGTCTGTTTGAGCTTTATGGCATTCAAGACAGCTTACTGCAGGTTTATACTTCAACACATCTTTATTCACTACAGAGTTTAGTGTCTCACTCATTCCCATTTTAGCCTGCTCTTTAATTTGCAGATCATTCATTTTCGCTTTGTGATCATCAATAAACGAGCGCATTGGATTCGGGCTGATATTTTTTTCAAGTTCATCGCGGATTTCATGAATTTCGTATGTATCAGTTTGCTTTTTAGAATTCACATCAATATGAATGTCGCCGATGTAATGGTTTTTTGATAGAACCTGAACCATTTTCGTATTGCCTTCATCTTTTGAGTAACGAAGAAAACTTTGAGAGTGAGCGCCGATAATCCAGTCGATCTCAGGGAATTTTTTAGCGAGAGTTTCATCAGGGTCAATACCAGCGTGAGAAAGAACAACTAAACGATGGTAGCTATTTCCTTTTTCATATCCTGCCTTTGTAACATTTGACATGATTCCCGGAAGAGCGGCGGCTGGACTAATGAAATAATCGGCCTGAGGGCCGTTGAAAACTTCCGGGTCAACTAAACCAACTAAAAATATTTTTGATTTTCCTCTCTCGATGACAACAAAATCTTTATGCTTCAAAAGACTCGGGTCTACTAAATTTGCAATTAGGAATTCAAACTTTCTTGTATTGGCAATTCCTTGAAGAAACTGCACACCCATCGCAAAGTCCTGATCGCCGGGAACAAAATACTTAAGACCTATCTGATCCAGTCCAAGTGCCAGATTTGAAGCGGCAAAAGTTAGAGAGTCGTTCATAGATTTCGGAACAACTGATGATGGAAAAAATGTATCGCCGGTATCGACGTATAAAAGCTCACTGTCTTTTGATATGTTGGCAAAGAGCCCTGCCACCTGCGGAAGACCACCGAGTGGAAAGTTTCTGCATCCGCACGGATGAGTTTCACCACTGATGTTGTGGGAAAAAACCAGCGAGAGTTTTTGCTCATGAGCAGACTTAACAGGACTCGCTTCATCGACTTTTGCAATGTAGTAAGAGCATGAAGTGAGGATCACTAAGAGTGGCAAAAGATATTTTTTCATTTTAATCTCTTTTAATAATTCTTATTTTTTCAGCTTTGCAGCTTCCTGAGCTTCCTTACTCTTAGGAAAACGAGAAATAAGTTCATCGTAAGTCATATAGGCTTCTTCTTTAGATTTCAATTGAGTGAAAGTTTTTCCAAGATTTAAAAGTGCTGCGGGAGCATAGGGAGATGAAGGATTTTCACTAAAAACTTTTGAGAAATGAACTTTCGCACTTTCGTATTTCTTATTTTTAAGATCGATCATTCCAAGATAGTGGGTAGCTCCTTCGCGATTTTTCTTGCTTGCTTTCTTGTTGTCAGCAACTTTCTCGAAAATTTCTTTCGCGTTGTTGTATTCTTTTTCTTTGAATTTTTTTAAACCGTTGTCAAAAGTTGCAGGAACATTGTCGTCACTTGCAGCGACAACTGCATCATCATCTTTTACTGTTTTTTTTTTTGAAGCAGGTTTCTCTGCTGATTTTTCAGAAAGCTTGGCAAGAGAGGCGATAACCTCTTCGATGTAACCTGATTGATTATTCACTTTTTCAGTTAATGCTTTTAAGTATTCGACCTGCTTCTTATTGGCTTCTTCAAGAGAAGCAATACGATCTGCCTGTTGCTTATTTTCCTGAGCTTGTTTTGAATTGTTATGATTAGTTTCTTCAATCAAGCCGTTAAGTCGATTTATCTGATCTTCAAGTGCAGTGAAGCGTGAGTTGCCGGTGGCCGCAGTTTTTTTAGTCTGTTGAACTTCTTCATTTAAGTTTTGAACAGTCTGTTCGCGGCGGATGTCTTCCTGTGTTTTACAAGATGCTGCCAAAACTAAAATTAATGCACAAATAAAGATTTGAGTACGCTTCATAAATTACCTCGTCCGATGAGTCTGAAAATTGAATAAGTTTATTACTTATAAATTTTCTAACGTCTTCTTTCTAATAGCAACATATTCTGCACGTTCAGAGTATTTTTTAGATAGTAGAGCGTATTGCTGAGCTTTATTGAAATATTTTCTTTTGTATGATGATTTGGCCTTTAGATAATAATACTCGGCTTTTCTGTACAGGCCAGGGGCCTTTACGTCGGCCTGGGCTTCTTTTGCGGCCATGAAAGCCGTTTGCGCCATAGACATTTCAAGCTTCGGGCGCGTAGTCGTTAAACCACACGCCGAAACAAAAAGAACTATCAGAATTAAAACAAAGTTTTTTTTCAAATGGATCTACAAATTACTTTTCAGTTACTACAAAGTTAGCTCTACGGTTTTTTGACCAAGACTCTTCATCGTGTCCGAAAGAAACTGGTTTTTCTTTCCCCAGAGAGATAACAGTGATTCTGTTAGCAGCAACACCTGCACCCACTAAATAATCTCTAACTGATTTTGCTCTTTTTTCACCAAGAGCTAAGTTGAACTGAACTGAGCCGCGTTCATCACAGTGTCCTTCAGCTTGAACTTTTACAGCAGTATTCTTTTTAAGGAAGTCAGCGTTTGAATCTAGTGCTTCTTTAGTTGAACCAGCGATAGCAGATGAGTTGTAATCAAAGTAAACAGTTTTTAAAGAACCTGCACGGTTTGAATCTGAGTCACCGTTAAGTTCTACAGCACCAGTCTTAGCATTATCCGTTAGAGTCGTTGAGTCCGGAGAAGTGTTATCTACTCCTTCAGTCGACTTTGTTTTCTTACTAGCACATGAAGTAAGAGATAGAGACGCGGCAAGGATAGTGAGAATAAGTACTGATCTAAGTTTCATGAAAAAGCTCCTTAATTGTGTTAAAAAATACAAAAACTATTTGTAAATGATTTCCAAATTATTCTAAAGACAGCTATGATTATGCCTACTTTACTGTACATAAGGAAGAAAAAAATGGTCGGATATCGCGTTTCTCTAATCGCGCTGCTGCTCCTTTCTGCGCTCATTTCTCCAATGAGTTTTGCAAAAAGTGTCAGGCTAAAAACAATCACAGTTAATCAAACCACACCTTATGGAACGCTCTACGGCCAGATTCACTTCGATGAAAAAGACCTGGATGTCGCTCTCAAAGTGGAAAAAATAATCAAGAATGACTTGATAAAAGTAGTCAACTACTTTCAGCATGTTCCTAAAAATACAGTACATTTTAACGTTGATCCTTACATACGTCTTACAAATGGTAACGCACGCGTTTTTCCGACTAATATCATCAACATCTATAAATTTCCTGCCAGCAACAGTGAGCATCTTATAGTCTTTGATGACTGGCTTCGCGGATTAGTTTTTCACGAGTACACGCACATCACACATCTTGATCAGACCAGAGGATTTGTTGAAGGTGGGCGCAAAATTTTTGGAAATGTTGCCAAGCTTTTAACGAATGATGTTCCAAGATGGTTCACTGAAGGAATTGCAGTCTGGAGTGAATCTCATTTAATGAATGGTGACGGACGTCTGCAGAACCCACTTTTTAGAAAAGAGCTTCTTGTTCAATTTCTCAATAACGATTTCTGTAAAACTATTGATTGTCTTGATGATCCCGGAGTTTATCCCAATGGCCAGCTGGCCTACTGGGCAGGAGCGCACTTCATTGAATATCTCGAAAATAAAAAGCCTGGTGCTGTAAAGTGTTTAGTTGAATCCAACTCTCAAAACTTTCCATTTTTTCTTGATTCAGTTTTCACAGAGTGCACAGGGAACTCTGCACAGAACAATTTTGATAATTTCCGTTCAGAGCTGATCAGTTCGCAGCCGAAAGCTGCATCAGAGAGTGAAGGTACGGCCGTCGTTAATGCATTCGGAAGCAATAATCTGCAAAAAGGAGTAATCCTCGATGAAAACATTCTTTATAAAGTAGAGCAGGACAGAGAGCGCGAAGCGCTTGTGAGTTATGATCTTCAGGAAAATGTCAGCCTTCTGGTGAGCAAATTTCATTACGGAATTTCAGAGCTTCAAGGCATTACAACAATGCCAGCGCTTGATCCTGAAGCTAAATATCTTCTTATGAGCTTTCATGAAGATCCGTTTTTCAGAGGCAATAACCGCACATGGAAACTGATTAATGCAGAAACTCTTTTAGCTGAGGCAGAGCTACCTTTTAAAAATGACCCGAGTTATGTGATCGGCCTGGGCAACAATAGATTTTTAACGGCCAGTTTTATTGATAATAATTGGCGAATTGAAAGACAGAGAATTGACCTTGTTAATAAGACTGCCGCTGAAGTAGTTCTTGTTCAGCAGTTTTCTTCAGGCATCAGCCTGACATATTTTAAAAAATCAGGTCAAACAGTTTTTATGAAAATCCACCTGGAAAATGAATCAACATCACTTGTGATGAGTGATTTGACTATGGAGAAATTCTACAGTGTTTACAGTTCAAAAAATTATTATGATATTCCGGTATTGAATGAGAAATTTATTGTTGTAAGAGAAAAAGAAAATTCTGCTATTTATGAATTCAACGGAGAGTTTAAAACTTTTTCAAAGAGCACTCTCGGCATAGGCCAGTTGAATGGAGTTGCTTCTTTGGAGACTAATGACGGCCGCATACTTATGCTGGAGAATAATTTAAAATCGAAAGATATGTCTCTAAAAGATACACTTGCTTCTTTAAAAAAAGGCTCATCGGCATCTGCTTCGAATACTTTTACGGCAGTAAGTTTTAATCAGGCGCAGGTAGTTGCAGAAACTCCGGATATGGAGAGTTTTCCAAAATTTTATCACCTGAGACCTTACTACTGGTTCATTGCAACAGGAACGAGTGATAATCTTTTCAGCATCGGCGCGATGACAACTTTTTCTGATCCAATGGACATCAATATAATCAATGCAAGTGTGTTGACTTATCCTTCTGAAAGCAAGATCGGAGGAAGCCTGAACTTTGTTCATAAGTTTACAAGCGTAAGTGATTTATGGTCAGTGAATGGATTCTTTAATCAGGAGTATTCGAAAACGGATTTTAGTCCGATTGTCAATGAAACAACTGAAGGAAGCATCGGCACCAATTACACTATTCTTCTTCAGCGCTGGGCGCTTATCCCGGGCCTTTATGCGGGAACAACGAAAACAAATGACTTTATTTCAGGGAGAACAACGAACCACTTAGGTTCTAATTTAGTAGCACAATATCAGGCCCAACATTTTGATGATTTTTTTCAAAATTTAATTTTTCAGGTTAAGCTGCAGAATGATCTGCCTGATACAGGCAAGAATTTTTTCAACCTTCAAAGTAAAATTCAGATTGAAGCACGTTTTCAAGAGCGCTTAACGGCCGGAATAAAATCTTCTTATGGAAAACTTTATAAATCAGGATTTTCACAAGGAGTTCTTTACGGCGGTGGAGCTACTGGCCTGGGAACTAACCGCTGGCATGAATTTTACGGAGTTCCTTACAGCAATGCTTACGGAAATGAGATCATGACTTTGAGACTCTATCTGGATTACAACTTCTGGTACATCTATCACGGCAACGGACTCACTCCGATTTATTTCAGGGAAGCACATCTACTTCTTGGAAGAGATATGATGTCAGCAGACAGAATCATTTTAAATGACCGTGTGATTCGCGATAAAACGATCCATTCATTATTCATCGGCCCGAGATTAAAGATGAACGTTCTTTACTATATACCGCTTGATTTAGATTTAATTTTTTCGTCGATTAAAAATCCAAATGGCGGAACTGTGAATCAGGTTGAACTTGGTATGAACGCAGACTTATTTTAAAAACTAAAAAGGCTCTCTGACATATTTCCAGAGATTATCTGCTATAAAATTAGGAACGAAAAAAGAAAGAACGGCCGCCACTCTTCTTATGCGGGCAAAACTTTTCATACCCCACGGGTAATTTGAAAGCAGGATCGATTGATCAATCACATTGAAAAAATAATCCATTATAAGCGCCAGCATGATCAGGTCATCAACCAATCCGTATAACGGGATCCAGTCAGGGATAAAATCAATTGGCGAAATGATAAGTCCGATCAACACAGCTAGTATTTTTTTATCACGCATTGGAATGCGCTCGTCTTCTGCGACATCTTTTAAGAAATTTTTTAATTTTAAGAAAAACATTTTCATAGAGAAATTTTAACAGAATTAACGCATGAGAGCTACCAGAACCGGATATATGCCTTTAAGATATTTTTATGAAATTAATAATTTTTTATTGTATGACGATCATTGCTGGCATCGGAATTTTCCTAGGGATCAATCAGTACGGCCTTGGCCTGTTCGGTCAGGAAATGACAGGAATGATCACTCATGTGCCTTCTCATATGTCTGGGTTGGGTGATGTTCTGCTTGCACTTGTGACTGTTATTATTGTGGCACGAGCTTGCGGTTTTTTATTCAAGAAGATCGGACAGCCCGTAGTTATGGGGGAAGTGATCGGCGGCATTATTTTAGGACCGTCATTGTTTGGCAAAATTGTACCCGGTCTCATGGTCACACTTATTCCTCCATCGACTCTTCCTTATTTAAATATTATCGCGCAGATTGGAATTGTTATTTATATGTTTCTCGTCGGTCTAGAGCTCGATTTAAAAGAGTTGAAAAAAAGTGCACGCACAACTTTTATTATTTCTCATGCAAGTATTTTAGTTCCGTTTATTCTTGGAAGCTTGTTAGCAGTAGTGATTTTCCAGGATATGGCACCTCCAGGAATAGGCTTTACAAATTTTGCCCTCTTCCTTGGCGTATCAATGTCGATCACTGCTTTTCCGGTTCTCGCGCGCATTTTAGCTGATAAAAAAATGACGAAAACAAAAATCGGCTCTCTAGCACTTACATGTGCAGCGATTGATGATGTGACTGCATGGTGTTTGTTGGCGTTGGTTGTGAGCAGAGTGCAGTCAAAAATGAACAATGCGCTTATAGCTTTTATTTTTAGTGCTGCTTTTGTTGTAGTCATGATTTTAATAGTGAAACCTTTTTTAGAAAAATGGGTGGTAACTCTAAGTGATGCTAAAAAATTTGTTCCAGGAAAAGTTGCTTTTTTTCTGATCGGTATTTTAGTTTCTGCTCTTATCACTGAAGCAATCGGTATTCACGCAATCTTCGGTGCATTTTTATTTGGAGTGATTGTTCCCAACGATAGTTTTGTTTCACACGATCTTGATTACAAACTTCAGGAAATTGTCCGCATTCTTTTTCTTCCTGCATTTTTTGCTTACACTGGAATGAAAACACAAATAGGGCTGATGGACTCGGTTCACGACTGGATTTTGTGCTTAGTGATCATTGCAGTGGCCACAGCTGGAAAATTCGGCGGGACAGTGATCTCATCAAAACTTTTAAAAAATTCATGGAGAGAATCTTTTATTCTCGGAACATTGATGAATACGAGAGGTTTGGTTGAATTGATTGCTTTAAATATCGGAATGGAGCTGGGGATTTTATCACCGAGACTCTTTACCATGCTAGTGATTATGGCGGTTGTAACAACTTTTATGACAGGTCCAGTGCTTAGTCTTCTTGAAAAAAAAACGGCAGAAACGTAAAGTTTTTCTGCCGCGATAAAAAATTAATTAAAGGAACATGCAGTTTTCTGCTTTAACCAGGTTTCCTTTTGATTCCACCCATTGCAATCCATCATCTCCACGGCCGTGCTTGATTTCAATATGGCCGCACATTTTTGTGATCCCTTTAGCAGGAACGTACACACCAAGGTGAGATTTTTGATCAATCACTTCGTATCTTTCGTTCACGCCGCGTGAGCTGATCAAAACAATATTGCATCTGATAGCGCGGTTGTATGGGTTTGTTAAAGAAGCTTCGTAGTCAGCAGATGCACGTCTAGAAATCAGACGGTCGTTCACGCGGATAATAGCTACAGAGACGCCGTTAAAGCGCATATATTCCTGTTGTTTTTCAGTCATCATGTCTTCATAAGGAGCGTCGTCTGCCTTAACAGCTGGTGCGATCGAAAGAAGTAATAGAGAAGCTAATAGTAATTTTTTCATGAATCCTCCATAGGTAAAAAAGCTTTAAATTTCTAGCTCAAGGTTAGATCTATTGCAACTCCGACTATTTTATTTGCATCGCGTAGTTACCTCATTCAAGTCTTTTAACGCATATGTATTGTCATAGTCAGGCCCTATTGTTTAAGATTAGTTCATGAAAAAATTAACATCACAATCAATTCTCTTTTTTATCGGGCCTGTTCTAGGAACTCTGTTCGGAATGTACACTGTGAAGCAGATGGATATTCCCATCAGCGTTTTTTTTCCGAACGTCATCGGTATTTTAATCGGGATCGTTCTGGTTCTATATTTATCAAATCGCTGGAAAGATAAACGCCCTATTCAGGTGATGCAGATATCTTTTATTTCTCTCGCATTATTACTTGCATGTTTTTTATTTCCCGGACAAAACGAAGTTCACCGCTGGATCAATGTCGGACAGTTTGGTGTTGAAGTTTCAATGATCGTTATTCCTTTGATTCTATGGTGTCTTCATCAGTTTCTTCACGATAAAAAATTTCTTCACGGAACAGTTCTGTTTGCAGCGACTGCAACGATCCTGGGATTTCAGCCAGACGCAAGTCAGGTAACGGCCTTCTGCTTAGCTGGACTTGTTTTATTTTTTAACAACAAAATGGAAATCAAATTCCGCGTGGCCGCATTTTTTATTGCAGCAATTACTATTTTCCTTGCATGGAACAGAGTCGATCTTCTTGAGCCCATTGAATACGTCGAAGATATTTTTGAAATGATGGTAAGTATGGGGCCGGTGGGAATCGTTGGAATTTTTATCTGCTCGCTTGCTTTGATCATTCCATTTATTTTAATGGAGTTTAAAAGAATCGAAACGGTGAGAGTGCTTTCAACGGCGTTCATTGTTTATCTTGCAACATCAATGATCATTGCTGTTTTCGGACATTATCCAGTAATGGTAATGGGGGCCGGAGCTTCATCGGTTGTTGGCTGGTACTTGATGCTAAGTTTTGTTTTAAGAACTCTTTAAGAAGGTTATAAAAAAATATAAGTTCATTCAGCAAAAGATAAAAGTGACCCGTTAAGATTTTATCCGGTCATGAAAGAATTGAGAAAAAATTTATCTTACGCTGACTACTTAAATATCTATGAAGAGGCGCACGCGAGAGACGATTCTAAAGTCATCTCTAATGTCATGACGATCAAGAGACCGAATATGATCCATCAACTATTTAATATTCGCTTTATTGCTAGCAGCGAATTCTTCTGTAACTGTGTATTGGATTTTTACAATTTTCATAAGGC
>JACMRM010000109.1 GCA_014376445.1 Bacteriovorax sp.
CGACAAAGCAGAAGTTTTGAACCAGAAAGATAAAATTATTATTAAAATTCCTAAAAGACACTAGAGGATCCCATGAAAAAATATTTATTTCTGTTGTTTGTTCTGGCCTTGGCATTTTCATACTCAGCTCACTCTAAAGAACTGGAAATTGTCACTGAACACTCGCGCATCGCTTTTGATGTGGATTACATGTTGATGACTAAAGTTGAAGGACAGTTCAAAAAATATACAGGTTTTTTTGAAATGAATACACCTGAAGATATTCTTTTAAATGTTCGCGTTGGCATTACTGGAAACAGTGTCGATACAAACGACGGCAAAAGAGATTTCCATTTAAGAGGGCAGGAATTTTTCTTCGTTGCGAGTTATCCGGAAATCACTTTCAGAGCTAAGGGGCCGGTGAAGATTGCGGCAAACGAAAAGTTTAAGCTTCCGGGAGAAATTACTTTAAGAGGGATTTCGAAGCCTCTAGTTCTCGATGGTTTTTATAAAGGAAAGATTAAAGATCCATGGGGGAAAGAAAATTATTTCTTCACTTTGACTGGTGAAATAAATCGCAAAGATTTTGAAATGATCTGGAATAAGAAAATGGATAATGGTGGGTTTCTTGTTGGAGATGTGGTCAGGCTTAATATGACGATTCAATCGCAAGTTATCGGGGATAAGACCCCATTTTCAACTCATATGGTTCCGAGCACTAAGGGGATTGTGGAGAGAAAAGATTTGAAGGAAGGAAAAATCAAGAAACTTTCCACTTCTACCGATCCGAATGATTATCCTCAGACGAAAGATCAACCCGGGAAGTAATTGATGAAGCAGATCTTGCTATCAGGATCATCTTGATAAAAGCATTTCAGAAAAATTTAATGGTGAATTAAAGCTAGGTTTTACAATCAACAGCTACGGACATGTCACAAAATCTAAGATAGAATCAGCTCAGCCGCTGCATTTATTTCCTAAAAAACTGTAGATCATTAAATAAACTTAACTACACAATAATTCTTTTTTCCTTTTCTCACAACCATACAAGTCTCACTCGCTAAATGCACTTCTGTTAGCTTCACAGTCATATCAGGTATGGTATCATTATTCAGGTAAACACCTTTTTGCTCAACAGATCTCTTCGCTTCACCTTTACTTGGAAAAAGTGGAGTCTGAACAAGAAGATCCAGAACTAAAATTCCATTTTTTAAATCTTCACGCTTTAATTCAACAGATGGCACATCTTTGAAAATAGCATTCAGATCTTTATCTTTTAAGTTTTCAATTTTTTCACCGAAGAAAATTCTCGTAGCAGACATCGCGCCATCTAGACCAGCTTGCCCGTGAACAAGTTTTACAACTTCAGCAGCAAGGGTTTTCTGAGCTTCTCTTAAATGCGCTTCAGTTTTAGTTTTCTCTTCAAGAACAGCAATCTGATCAAGAGTTAAAAATGTAAAGTACTTCAGGTATTTTACAACTGAAGAGTCATCGCTGTTGAGAAGGTACTGGTACATTTGGTACGGAGAAGTCATTTCAGGATCAAGATAGATCGCCGTTCCGCCTTCTGATTTTCCGAATTTATTTCCGTTTGAATCAACAACTAAAGGGATGACTAATCCGTAAACCTGGCGTGTATCCATCTTCCTTGTGTAGTCAATACCGGCCGTAATGTTACCCCATTGATCGCTGCCACCCATTTGTAAAATAACATCGTGGTGAAGAGCAAGGTGACGGAAGTCGTAGGCCTGTAGCATCTGGTAGCAGAATTCAGTGAAACTTAATCCCACTTCAGATTCAATTCTATTTTTTACAGAATCTTTTGCCAGCATTTCAGTGATTCGAAATCTTTTACCGACGTCGCGAAGGAATTCGATAAACGTAAATTTTCCCATCCAGTCATAGTTGTTCACCATGATGGCCGGGTTTGATCCTTCGAAATCTAAAATAGTTCTGAATTGTTTTTTCTGAGCAGTGATATTTTCTGCGATTACTTCTTCAGTTAGTAAAACACGTTCAGTGCTTTTTCCTGAAGGGTCTCCGATCATACCAGTGGCACCACCCAGAACGACAACAGGCCTATGACCTGCTAACTGAAAGCGCTTCATCGTGATCATGGCAAATAAATTTCCGATTTGAAGAGATTTCGCAGTTGGATCGTAACCAATATAAAAAGAAATCTTTTTAGTATTTAAAATTTCTTTAATTTCGGGGTTCGATACGTCTGCGATTAGGCCGCGTGCTTCTAATTCTTCGTAAAATGTCATTGTCATAATCCTTTTGTGGTAAAAGGATTATGACAGAAAAATGTGAATAAGAGAATATTGTTATTTAAGGAATGCTTGTAAATCACTGATTAACGAGTCTAAACGCTTAGAGTAATTCTGTAGGGTGGTGTAGTCCGGCTGAATTTCTTTTCTGGCAAGTGCCTCACGGTCTTCACGGATTCCCTGGAAACGGGCCACGAAACCAATATGTGCATATTCTGCGTCTTCTTTTTTTAATTCATCTTGTATGCTGAAACGGTCATTGGCCTGGGCTGCAACTAATGTTATAAGTGCTAGAGCTTTTTGTTGTTTTTCAGAAACACTTTTATCCAGGTCTTTTAACCATAGGGCTTCAGCTGCCTGAATTTTTCCATCAGTAATGTCTCTTTGAATATCATCGGTTTGAGCTTGCGCCAGATTAAAAATTGAAACCGTTGCCAGGATAGAAAAAAATAAAAGTGCTTTCATAAGATCTCCGGTTTTAAATGCATATAAGTCATACAAACGCTAAAATTTTTGACAGTATTAGCTCTTTGTTCCGTCCGTAAGGGCCGGAATGTGTGCGGGATGAGGAGCTATACCTAGTCATAATGCAGTCTCAATGCCAAACTGATAAAAGCACAAAACGGAGAGGAAAAAATGTATATAGTTTTAAAGATTTTAATAACTGCATTGGTCGTGGTAGGAATTTCAGAAATTGGAAAACGCTTCAGTTTTGCTGCTGGAATTCTGGCATCGTTACCGCTTACTTCAATTCTTGCATTTGTATGGCTTTATCAGGATACAAAAAATTCAGCAGAAATTATCAATCTTTCGTATGTCATTTTCTGGATGGTTATTCCTTCATTATTCTTCTTTCTTGCTCTGCCTTTTTTACTGAAAATAGGCTGGAAATTTTACCCCGCATTACTGACAAGTTGTCTTCTTATGTTCGGAGTCTACTCAGTATATACGATCGCTTTGAATAAGTTTGGAGTAAAGATCTAGTTATGAAAAATCAGAATCAAATTGTTTTTTATGATGGAGAGTGTGGACTATGCCAGCGCTCCATTTCAATTATCTCTCGTTGGGACTCTAAAAAGTTATTATTTTTTGCCCCATTGAATGGCCAGACTTATAAAAAATATTTTAATGAAACAAACGATATGACTACTGTTGTATATTTTGTTAATGGAAAAATCTTCACAAAGAGTGATGCAATAATAGAAATTGGAAAAACTTTAGGCGGATTAAAAAAATTGCTGTTCGTCTTAAAAATTATCCCTCATTTTATCCGCGATGCTGTTTACAATTTCATTGCGGGCAATCGAAATAATGTTTCATGTATCATACTCACAAAAGATGAGCGTTTTTTGAATTAAATCATATTCTCTGCTATGATCTTCTTATGGAAAGCAGTCGCAAATCAATATTTCTTGGACATGATAAAGAACGAAAATGGATTTCAGTGATCTCGCTGGTTATCGGACTCGTGATTCTTGTCATGAAATTTTACGCCTACCATATCACCGGTTCACAATCTGTTTTTTCTGATGCACTTGAAAGTATCGTCAATATAGTTGCCGGCATTGTCACCTTAATCGTTATTGTCATTGCTGCAAAACCTGCCGACGAAGATCATCCTTACGGTCACGGGAAAGTTGAAAGTATGGCCGCTAGTTTTGAAGGCGGAGCGATTACACTTGCAGGACTTTTGATTATTTTAAAAGCATGTGAAGCTTTTTATAAGGATATTGAAATCAAGCAACTCGACATTGGCCTTCTCATTGTTGTTCTTACCGGAGCAGGTAATGGAATTATGGGTTACATCATCAGGAAACGCGGAATAAAACTTCACTCGGAAGCTTTACAGTCCAGCGGTATTCATTTGATGACAGATGCGCTGACGAGCATTGGTGTTCTCGTGAGTTTACTTCTGGTGAAAATCACCGGTGTTATGATGATCGACCCGATCATCGCCATTATTTTTGGATTCATGCTTTGTTTATCGGGAGTAAAAATTCTTGTTCGTTCGGGAAATGTTCTGCTCGACGGGCACGACAGAGAAACTTTGCAATTGATTGCTGATCTGTTTGAAAAAAATTATGTTCCAGGTGTGATTGATATTCATTATACACGCGTGATCAGAAGCGGAAATTTTCATCACATTGACTGTCACATGGTCATTCCGGAATTCTGGTCTGTTTCTGAAGCACACGTTTTCAGCGAAAGATACGATGCAAATTTTGTCGAGAAGTATCCAGTAGATGCTGAGCTTCGTATTCATCTTGATCCTTGCAGAAGAGTTTATTGTGAGAATTGTGAATTGAAGGATTGTCCGATCAGGGAGCGTGTGTTTGTAAAAAGAATTCCCTTGAATAATTTGGAAGAAGTGACTTCCCCGACGGAGAGTAGATGACGGGTATTTCAGGCATGAGCGGGTTTGTAGGCAAAACACAGATGAATTACAATGGGCATTTCAGGCATGAACGGTTGGTAGGCAAAACTCAGATGCGGAGTTGGACTTTTTATATTTTTAGGCGATGTAAAAATGCAGCTGTGGCTGCATTTTTTTTGCCTACTTCTTAACAGCTTTAAGATTAATCGCAGTTTCATACTGCTTTAAAATATCAGAATCAATCTCAGTTTTCTCAACTGATTTAATCGACTTCATAGAGTTTTTCATTTCGTCACAAGAGTGAATGCCACCATCACCGTTTACAGGACGATTTCTTCCGCCTTCTTTCATCCAAGTGATTTCTTTGCTACAAAATTTACAACGTGCCATGTGGGGATCCTTACATTTTTCCTATACAACTTTTGCCAAAATTGGCAGTATAGGGGTTGCTTATTATAACAAGGGATAAACATGCTAGATATTAAATTCATCAGAGAAAATTCTGACATTGTTAAGAATGCCTGCAAGCTTAAGAATATCTCGCTGGATATTGACCAGCTGCTCTCAGTTGATCGTGAGCTTGTGTCCCTAAAAACAGAAGAACAAAATCTTTTGACGCAAAAAAACACCCTAACAGCGAAGATTCCTAAGTTATCTGCTGAAGAGCGCCCAACTTTTATTGCTGAGAGTAAAGCAATGGATGAAAAAGTAAAAGCTCTTAGGCCAAAAACTGAAGCACTGGAAGAGCAACTAAAAGGACTTTTATATCTCGTACCGCAAATTCCATCACCAAAAGCTCCCGTTGGGAAAGATGATGGTGACAACGTTGAAGTGAAAAAATTTGGTGTTATGCCGAAGTTTGATTTCACTCCGCTTGATCACGTGCAGATTTTAGAAAACAATAACTGGGCCGACTTCGAGAGAATCGCGAAAGTTTCCGGTTCACGTTCTTATTCACTAAGAAATGAAATGGTGCTTGTTGAAATGGCGATGCATAGAATGGCGATGGATAAATTAATTTCAAAAGGCTTCAACCTTGTTTCAGTTCCGGCCTTCGCACGCGAAGAAGCGCTTTATGGAACAGGACATTTCCCGCAAGGAAGAGATCAGGCCTACTTTATTCCTGAGCATAATTTATATCTGGCAGGAACAGCGGAAGTGCAGATCAACTCGCTTCACGCCAACGAAATTTTAAAGGAATCTGAACTTCCAATTTTATATGCAGGATATTCTCCATGCTTTAGAAGTGAAGCGGGCTCCTACGGCCGCGACGTTCGCGGATTAATTCGTGTTCACCAATTTATGAAAGTTGAACAATTCGTCATTTGTAAAAATGACCCTGAAGAGTCAGCGAAGTGGCACCAGATTTTGCTAGAGACATCGGAAGAGATCATTCAGGATCTAGAGCTTCCGTACAGAATCGTTGAATGTTGTACTGGAGATATGGGAACCGGGAAATTTCGTATGTACGATGTTGAAGCATGGGTTCCTTCTGAATTAAAATACAGAGAGACACACAGTTGTTCATCACTTTATGACTGGCAAGCTCGTCGTACACAAACGAGGTACCGCGATGGAGAAAATAAAGTTCAGTACGTTCATACTTTAAACAACACTGCGATTGCGACTCCAAGAATCCTGGTGCCATTTTTAGAGTGTCATCAGCAAAAAGACGGAACAGTAAAAATTCCAGCGAAGCTGCAAAGATATATGGATGGAAAAACTTTTATCGGTAAACCGAAAGTCTAAAAATATTTGATAAGGGCCAGGCCTTTGATATTCCCGTCGTATAGCGGAACTATCGTAAGGCCTAAATCTTTTTCACCATTTTCTTTTCTTTTTAATTTATCAATTTTTGAAATTCCGATTCCATACGCAAGACCGATGGTTGCACCCGCAAGAACATCATGAAGGTAGTGATAGTTATCATTGATTCTGCTTGCGCCTACGAATGAGGCCATGGCAAAAGAGGGTATTCCCCATTGCCAGCCGTGCTCTTCATAAACATAACCCGCAAAGGCAAAAGCAGTTGTCGAATGGCCTGATGGAAATGAATTTCGTGCGTTGCTGTTAGGGCGTGGCTCTCTTACCGTATATTTAATCGCGGTAGTAACGGCCGAGGCATAGGCGGTTGCTTTAATCATTCCGATTGCTCGTGAGTAACCTAGTTTGTTTCCCGTATATCCATCAAGGCCCATGCCGATTGCGTAAATTGCATTGGGAATCATCTGGCCTGCGAGGTCGCCGAATTTTGAAAGACTTCCGAGCGGTTTATCATCGACAAATTCAGATTGAGTTGAATCAACAATTGAATCTTCAAATATCAATACCGTTAGCGTGAGAGCGCCGCCGAAATATAAAACATTTCGTGCAGAAGTTTTAAAAGGTGAAAGACTTTCATCTTTTAGATCAGACATATCCCATGCGTGAACGTTAAAAGAATAAAATAGTGAGAGCATTAAAAGTGTGCAATTTTTCATTAAATCCTCAGGTATGGAAGACTTAATTTTATCAGCGACTGGAAAAATTGCTACATAAAGACTTTTTTAGTCCTACTTATAAATATCTAAATTTGCTAATAGATAGGCTATTCTTTGGCCTGAATGCTGCCTTAATAGACTAGGAATTCGCTGCAGAATCGTTCAAGTTTTTTTCACATCTGGCTGTAATGTGGGAAAGGGCAACTAATTGAACATAAATCTCATCAATATTTGTTAATCTTTCGTATGATCTGTCGATAAGTTTAATATGAACATCAAAATTCTGGTGGTAGATGACGACCAAATCAGTTCACAAATCCTGTCCCAAAGACTCACTAAAAGAGGCTTTACAGTAACTTGTGTTGAATCAGGTAAAGAGTGTCTTGATATGCTTTTAAACGATACTCCAGATGTTATTCTGCTTGATATCGTTATGCCTGAGATGACTGGGCTTCAGGTTCTCCAATACGTTCGAACAGTGTACTCATCAATTGATATCCCGATAATTATGGTCACTGCAAAAACTGATGTCGCTGTCATCGTTGAAGCTCTTAAGTTTGGTGCTAATGATTATATCCAAAAGCCAGTGAATATCGATATCGTTGAAGCACGTATCAATTCTCAGATCAATGCCGTAAAAAACTACAGAGACGCCATGGAAAAAAAGGAAGTGGAGTCAATCAACAAAATGATAGCCACTTTCAACCATGAAATCAATAATCCACTGACGATTGCTTTTGGTCTTCTGAGAAAAGCAAAAAAAGAAGAAAGTCTTGAGTACTTCGAGCGTATTAGTGAAGCATTAAAAAGAGTTTCAAACATCGTAAAAGAAATTGAGAAGATTGATGAGCATACAGAATATCATGCCGATTTTGACACTACTAAAAAAATCAGTGTTGGTTAGGATTGCGATAAGTAATCTGAAGCAGTCGTTTCGATTTGTTATTTGAAATATTTGTCTGCCCTGAACTTAATCCCATATCATCATATTCCGGCGGAGTCAGATTCATCTTTTTTGCCATTTCAATATAATAATCTTTTTTAAGCACTCTAAGGTCGCTCACTAAATTGAAAGTCTCATTCCATATATCATTTTCAATAACTGCTGTGATCGCGTTTATACAGTCTTCACGATGAACCAGATGGAGGAGCTCAGCTCCTGTTGTCAGATTTTTTTTGCCTTGGAGGAAGAAAACCGGATGGCGTTTATCACCATAGAGTCCGCCAGGTCTGATGATCGTAAGATTTTTAAAACGCAAGCGAAGGTATTCTTCTGTCTGAAGCAACAAAGGTGAACTTGTATTTGTTAAGTCAGCAGCAAAACTTTCATCGACATCACCAAGGTTCTTTCCAAAAATAGAAGTTGAGCTGGTAAAAATTATTTTTTTATCTACATCAACTTTATCAAAAAAACTTTTTACAATAGAGAAATTCAGTGGCGGTATTGTATAAATCAAAATATTTGCTTTTGTGACTGGCCCAGGAAGAGCAGATTCTAACGAGAGATCAAAAGGCAGATAGGCAATAGCGGCTGCCTTGAACTCTCCGCTTTTGTCATGCGCAGTCGTGGCCGTAACCTGGTATTGGGCAAGTATCAAATGCTGCGCCAGCGGCTTTCCCAGCCATCCGCATCCAATTAAGCATATTTTTTCGTTCTTCATTTGATAAGCTCCGGGCTTCATACTATCATTAGGGAAATTTAAATCCTATAGGAGTTTTGCAATGAAGAATATATTTATGACCATAATTCTCTTTCTTACTGCTGCGAATGTTATGGCCTTTACAGATCCAAAAGTCGGTGGAATGGTCAGACTAAAAAAAGGCATGGAGAAAAAGCTGGTAAAAGGTGGAGCACTTTTTATCTATGCTAAACAAGCGGGGCCAGACTCTGGGCCTAATGACAGAACACCACCGGTTGCCGTCATCAAAATTGATAATCCGACTTTTCCTCAGGCTTTCGTTCTGACTCAAAAAAATGTTATGATCCCAGGTGCAGACTTCAAAGGTCCTTTCCATGTCATCGCACGCTATTCACCAGTTGCGGATGCAATTGCAAAATCTGGATCAATCCAGGGATTTGATCCAAAATTTCCTTCGGCAGATTTAGGAAATAAAAACCTTAATATCGAATTAAATACAGAACTGAAATAATGAGTATGGTTCCTGATTACTCATTATTTCCGAATAAAGAAGAATGGGGAACCGGTGATGAGGCGATGGATAACCGTTTATCTGTCGCTCTCAAAAAAGTTAAAGATGATTTAACTTTAGAAAATATCAGCGAGTTTTATTTCTATGGACTCTCACTAAGACCTCGAGCTTATAATCCCGCCTTTCACACAACTATTGAACTCGTCACCAAAGCCTTTATTTTTTGCCTTGAACCTGACGGGTACAATGATCAACTGATGCAGAAAATGAAAGGGGGCCATGCCAGCAAAAAGAAAGTGATTTTTGAACTGTCTGAAGTGCAGACGATCTTAAATGAACTTAAAACGAAAAAAATGTACCGCTATAAAGGCCAGATTGATTTCTATCTTCACCATCAAGATATTGACGAGCGAAATCCTTTTGTAAGGCATCTTTTAAAACGCGCACCGATTGAGCTTCATGCAAAAATTACGTTGAAAGATTTTAAGGCATACTTAAGTGGAGAAAAAGACAGCACCACTTATAGCGATCCATTTTTTCATGCTTTGCGCATGACTAATCAGATACTTTTAATCGAAAACCTCGGCGAATTTTGGTATCATCAAGGTCAGATTTTTTCTTTTCCCCTATTTGATATTTAATTCAGGAGACCCGTATGGACATCAAAAACATTTTAGACAGACTTGATCTAAAAAAATTCCCATGTCATTTTGTCGATGTGCGAATTGAGCGCACTCAAACAACAGGTTTTAGTTTTCAAAACGGTGAACTGGTTGGAGCAACGGAGAGGCCAGTCCTTGGCGCTTTTATCCGCATTCATCATCATGGGGCATGGTACTACTGTTCAACAACTGCTGTTACAAACCTGAGTTTTGAAATCGAAAAACTTATTGACCAGGCCAACAATGGAAAGAAATCTTCGAATACATATGATGTTCCAGAAAATAATGGAATTCATCATTTAATCAATAAGGCTTCTAAGGCCTTCTCAAATATTTCACTCGAAACAAAAGTAAAGATGGGAGAGGGTTATCTGCCATTGATCCAGAAAATTTTGAACCTGCAGGATTCAAGTGTGCGTTACACTGATTTGTATAAAGAAAAATTTTACAAGTCATCAGTTGGAACTGAGTTCTCATATGATTTTAACCAGGCAGGGTTTGCTTTTTCTGCAACTCTAAAAAAAGACGGTGATCTATTCGCAGACAGTTTTAGAAAGTACGCTACAGACTTTAGTGAATTTGCAGGAATGGAAAAAGATATTCTTGCATATTGGACTGAAGCTCAAAGATTCCTTGGAGCAGAAACGGTAACTCCGGGAAAATATAAAGTTGTTTTATCACCAGAGATCACGGGAGTTTTCACTCATGAATCTTTCGGACACAAATCCGAGGCAGATTTTATGATGGGTGACCCTGAGGCCACGAAAGAGTGGAAGCTGGGAAGTACAATCGCTTCAAGTTGTCTTTCTATAGTTGATACAGGTGTTCATGAAAATACTTCGGGGTACTGCCCGATCGATGATGAAGGAACACTCGCTCAAAAGAATTATCTTATCAAAGACGGTGTTCTTTCGGGCAGACTGCACTCAACTCATACGTCAAATGTATTGGAAGAAAAACCGACGGGAAATGCACGTGCTATGAACTTTGAATTCGAACCGATCGTTCGTATGACTTCAACTTATATCGAAGGCGGAAAAACTCCGTTTAAGGAATTATTAAAGCAGGCAGAAGGCGGGGTTTATTTTTACAATTTCAAACACGGATCAGGTGGAAGTACTTTCACGATTGCACCGACAAGGGCCTATAGAATTAAAAATGGAGAGCTTGCTGAGCCAGTTAAGGTTGCAGTTCTTTCAGGATCAGTTTTTGAAACACTGAGATTGATTGAAGCATGCGGTGACGATTTTGAACTTCACAATTCTGCTTTCGGCGGATGCGGGAAGATGGAGCAGTCTCCGCTGCCGGTTGCTGATGGTGGTCCTTCGATTTTAATTAATGGAATGCAAATTTCTTAACTTAAGGATTAAAAAAATGAAATACGATATTTTCACAGATACAGAAGAGTCACTATCAATTGAAGTCGTTGCAGGAGTAGTAAACTCTTCAAGAAATAAAAACATCACTAAAAAAGGTGTTCGTCTTTTCGAAGAAAATAAAATTTACACGACATCATTTGTCGGCGACATTGCAGATGCAGAGCTTGTAAAAAAAGCTCAGTCAGCAAAAACTGTGGGGATTCCTTATGAATACACTTTGCCTCAATATCAAAATGTTAATATGGTCGATAGGGAAAGTTTCCAGGATCCACTGAGCAAAATAGCTGAGGCGATTGAGGAAACTCAGGAGCGTCTGCAGGGATTTTCAAATCAATTTGTTTTTAACGGCAAGTTCAACAGAGCGATCCAGACAATTACAATTAAAAATGACAGTGGCGCTTTATTGGAAAAGAAATTTGCATACAATGAATGGTACTACTTGTTTAAAAAGGTAGGATCACCCAATCTTCTTGATGGATACTTTCAGGGGAGTGGCAGAACATTAAATATTGACGATGTTCTCGACAAAAACATTGCCTACCTTGAAGCCTACGATAATGAAATTAAGTTTCAACATGGAAAATACCCGGTACTGTTCATTAATGGTGACCAGCTGATGTCAAAATTATCAGAATCTTTTCGTGCTGATAAATACTGCGAAGGCTCGGCGCTTTACAGCGGTAAATTGAACCAGCAAATCTTCAGCAAAGAATTTTCAATTTATGATATTAACTATTCTCCTGAACACGGCATCTACCGCAAATTTGACAACGAAGGGACTGTAAGAAAAATTGCCAAACTTCCGCTGATTGAAAATGGTGTAATGAAAAACATTATCGCTGATCTTCGTTTTGCCAAAAAATACGGAGTAGAGGCAACTGCAAACGGGCAGAGAAGCTACGATTCAGGCGTGGCCCTGGGATTTAATTCATTCACAATCGGCGCAGGGATAAGAACAACTCAGGAAATTTTAAAATCTCTTGATAACTGTGTTGTCGTTTTCATGGGAGACGGAGGTGATTTTACTGACAAGGGAGAATTTTCAACTCCACTGCAACTGTCTTACCTGGTTCAAAAAGGCGAGATTGTCGGACGTCTTCCTCAATTGACAGTGAAAACATCAAACAATGAAATGTTCAATACTCGCCTGATTGAAATTGCCAGTGATGGTTTTCAAAAAGACATGATGAATCCTTCTCTGTTTACTGAAATGGATGTTTACGTAAACTGATGGAAGTTCATTTTTTACCTGCCGGCACCACTGGCAAAGACATTCAGGAACTCAGAAAAAAATGTGACTGCATAATGATCGACCTGAAAAAATTAAATAATACCAACGACTCGTTTATCGTCGATGACGAGTCGTTTGATTTCAGGCTTCAGCCCTTGCGCCTTATTGTTATTCAATTAAAAGATTTGCAGCGAAGCTGGAGCATTTTAAACGATCGTTTCAGGCGCAATACTATGATTATTGCTTCTGATGAGGATGTGAGATCAAATCCAGTTGTTTGCCAATACCTGGAGTCTCAGGGCGTGGCCTTATTAATGACAAAAAAAAATGAAGATGGATTCTTGAGCTATGAAGGTTTAATGAAAAGTTTATCGAGTCTGCAATTTAAATCAATCCTGGTGGAAGATAGAATTGATTTAATAAAAGAATTATCCTTGTAATAATTATTTTTTTTCTATGCCGGCTTCCTCCATTTGTTTTTCAAATTCCTTCATATCAATTTTTTTTCCATTAACTATATCTTCTGCTTTGCTCGGATCTTTTTTTATTACAGTGACTGCCTTATCCTTTATACCTTTTATCTGATCGTCATTCATTCCAGCGAGCTCTTTTTTCGCTTTCTGGTACTCAGTATCTGAAATTTTTCCTTCTTTTCTTAGGTTATCAAGGCTCGTAAAAATTTCATCTTTGTTAATTGTGAGACTAGAGAGAGTATCTACATTTGATTCTTCAGCAGCCGATAGCGGTGACTGAAATAAAAATAATGAAAACATAAGAAAGAATACACGTAAACCAGTTAACATTTAAATTCCTCCTAAGTTTTGAGCTTGGCTAGAATATCATAGGATAAAAAATGGAGTGAGAATGGAGAAAAAAAGAGTTAAGTGGCTATTTGCAGGTGAAATTTCAGGCACCCATGCGAAATAGAGTGCCCAAGAATTGTGGAGTCTAATAAATTCTAAAGATCAGCGAATGAGTCGTCGTACTTAACATTGTGATAAACTTTCGTTACGTCATCATCACTTTCAAGCAAGTCCACTAATTTCGTGACCGTTTTGAATGTCTCTTTATCAATCTCTTTAAATGTCAGAGGAACTCTTTCAAGACCAGCTTCGTCAGCTTTAAGTTTTAAATGATCGAGCTTTGTTTGAATCGGCCCGAAAGCTTCCATAGGTCCAGTTACAGTATAAAAAGCATCTTCTAAAACAACATCATCTGCACCAGCGTCGATCATATCTAATGTAAAGTCGTCTTCATTTAATCCTGTACCAGGAATTTCAAATACAGCTTTTCTTTCAAATACGAATTGTAGGCACCCAGTTGTTCCTAGAGATCCACCGCACTTATTGAAAAAATTTCTTACGTTCGCAACAGTTCTTGTTCCGTTGTTAGTAGAAGCTTCAACAAAAATCGCTACACCGTTTGGCCCGTAACCTTCGTAAGCGATATCTGAGTATCCTTCATCTTCATTTCCCTGACCTTTTTTAATGGCGCGGTCAATGTTGTCCTTTGGAACGTTATATTTTCTCGATTTTTCCAATGCGATACGAAGCATGAAGTTTGATTCAATTTCTTCTCCGCCTTGCTTAACTGCTTTTGTGACTTCGCGAAGGCACTTTGTATACATCAATGATCTGATCTTATCCTGATCGCCTTTTTTTTCTTTGATGTTATTCCACTTACGTCCCATTGGTCTTCCTTCAATATATTAATTTTTAAGTTTAAAAAATTTTATCAGTTTTTTAACAGAGCTTCAAAATAAATAAAGCCGTCACCCGTGTGTTTTAAGATCAGAGGCGAGCGGGTTTTCGCGAATTTATTCAATAAATGTGTCATTTTAAGATTGCTCGTATGATAATCGCCGTAAAAATGCGTGATGCCTACTGCCACTGCTCTGGCGGCCACTTCTTCAAAGAGTTTTCTTCCAAGTCCCATTCCCTGATAGCAATCGACAATAACAATGCCAATTTCAGCATGAGTTTCAAGATCAGATCGTTTAATCGCTCTTATCACTCCCGCCGGAAGCTGATTTCCATTTTTGTGATGAACAGCAACATAGGCCAGGTGATTCACTTGATCAACTTCAGTTAAAAACTGTAGCTCTTTTTCACTAAATTCTTTTTTGTTGGTGAAGAAACGCTGACGAATCGATTCAGGCGAGAGCATTTTCAATCCAACTTGAATTTGGATTTTATCTGTGGGAAGTATCGGCCTTATTTCGAAGTAAGTCTCATTCATTTATCTATTGAAGCCCTAAATATTCATCAAAAGATTTTTCAACGTCGATGATTGAACCGTCAGGCTGTATATCAATAATTCTATTGGCGACCGTTTGAACGAATTCATGGTCGTGACAAGCAAAGATTAAAGTTGAATCGTATTTCTTAAGACCTTCGTTTACAGATGTAATACTTTCAAGGTCTAGATGGTTTGTCGGGCCGTCCATGATAAGAACGTTCGGTGCTTCAAGCATCATTTTTGAAAGCATCATACGGACTTTTTCACCACCGGATAAAACATTGGTCTTCTTCTGACTTTCTTCACCGGTAAAAAGCATACGCCCCAAAAATCCGCGGACGAATGATTCGTCTTTGTCTTCTGAAAAATCTCTCAACCAATCGACTAAGTTATATTTTCCATCGACGAAAAATTCTGTGTTGTCTGAAGGGAAGTAAGACTTCTGTGCAGTGACACCCCAGTTAACCAATCCTGAATCAGCTTTTGCTTTACCCATCAGAATATCCATGAGCACACCACACTGAAGGTCAGTTCCAAGAAGAACAATCTTGTCAGTTTTTCTCACCTGAAAATTGATGTTCTTGAATAAAACTTTTCCATCAACTGTCTTCGTAAGTTTTTCCACCGTAAGAACGTCTTTACCAATATCTTTTTTTGCTTTGAAGTGAACGAATGGATATTTTCTTGTCGATGGCTGTATATCTTCTAGAGTAATTTTATCCAGAGTTTTCTGTCTTGATGTGGCCTGCTTCGATTTCGAAGCGTTTGCAGAGAAGCGCGCGATGAAGTCTTTAAGTTCCTGCATCTTTTCTTCAGTCTTTTTATTTTGGTTAGACTTCAAAGTCATCGCAAGTTGAGAAGACTGGTACCAGAAGTCGTAGTTTCCAGCGTAAATTTTAATTTTCCCGAAATCGATATCGGCCATGTGAGTACACACTTTATTTAAAAAGTGACGGTCATGGGAAACAACAATTACTGTATTTTCAAAACCAGCAAGGAAGTTTTCCAGCCAGTGAATAGCTTTCATATCCAAGTGGTTGGTAGGTTCATCGAGAAGAAGGATATCTGGTTTACCGAATAGCGCTTGAGCAAGAAGAACTTTTACTTTTTCTCCACCGTTCAGCTCATTCATTTTTCTTGAAAGAAGTTCTTCTTTAATGCCAAGACCTGATAATAAAACGGCAGCCTCAGATTCAGCTTCCCAACCATTCATCTCACCAAACTGGGCTTCGAGATCAGCGGCACGTAATCCATCTGCATCCGAGAAATCTTCTTTAGCGTATAATACATCTTTTTCTTCCATGACTTCCATGAGGTGCTTGTTCCCCATGATAACAACTTTTAGAACTTCGATGTCTTCGTATAGAAAGTGATCTTGTTTTAAAATTGATAAGCGCTGACCAGGTGTAATGAATACATGGCCTGCGGTACTTGGAATCTCACCGGATAGAATTTTAAGGAACGTAGATTTTCCGGCACCGTTGGCGCCGATGAGTCCGTAGCAATTTCCTGGTGTGAACTTAGTATCCACTTCATCAAAAAGTTTTCTGGCACCGTATCTTAGTCCGATGTTTTGGCAAATAATCATAAGTAATTCCTCATTTTAGATAGACCTCTTTTTAAACTAAATGAAAGAAAAAGTCAGGGGTTATTCGATCGAATTATCACTAAGATGGAGCATAGAGATAAAATCTTTCGTAGACGATGGCTTTTTTGCCAGAGTAAAACCTTAGAACTCATTCATTCTAGCGACTCGGTTGGTCATGGAGCAGGGGGAACTTTGAACACAGAAAACGTAAGTACAGACTTTTTACCTAAATATGAAGCAGCTAGAATAGCTGTCGAGCGGGCTCGTCAGATCGTTAAAGAGAACAATGAAATGATATCTAAAATGAAGTCTGATGCTGATATCACAGATCAGGTCGCAGATTATGACCCGTTTTTAGAGGCAGAAAGTTTCTCTCACCAAGACTCTTACGCATTTGATCTTTATAAAATAAAATCAACTAACGGAATAAAAGATTTTATCAAAGATATATTTGGAGTTCATTAGTCATGTCAAAAAAAAACAGGCCTCATAAAAGTCATTTAACTACTTCTGAAAAAGAGGTAGGCAAAAAGCACATCTATCTCATTATTGCTATGATCGTTGTAGTATTGGCCGTAGCTATCTATAATATGCAGTAATAGTTTTTCACAAAAGGACATTAATTGTGAGCAATCTCGTTCCAGGCCAGCGCTTCATGAGTGAAACTGAGCCAGAATTAGGACTTGGTATTCTGCAAGCGGTAGAAAACAAGACCGTCAAAATCTCTTTTTTAGCAGCTAAAACAGAAAGAACGTATGGATCAAAAGGTGCACCTATAAAACGTGTTGTTTTTGCTGTCGGAGACGAAGTCACTCTTCGCTCTGGTGAGAAAATTACTGTTGAAGCAATTATTGATGAAGAGGGAATCGTTGATTACAAATCTTCCACAGGGATTTTTAATGAACGCGAACTTTCTGATTCACTAAGTTTTAATAAACCTGAAGACAGGCTTTTTGCCGGCACGGTTGATGCCCCATCACTTTTCGAACTTCGCTATAAAACATTGCTTCATCGCAACCGCATGACTCAATCTAAAGTCAGAGGATTTATTGGTGGAAGAATGGATCTCATTCCTCACCAGTTTTATGTCGCTAATCAAATTTCAGACAGGCTGATTCCCAGAGTTCTACTGGCCGATGAGGTTGGCCTTGGAAAAACTATTGAAGCAGGTCTAGCTCTCCACCATTTGATTTTATCAGAGAGAGTGAAGCGCGCACTGATATTAGTTCCTGATTCACTGGTGTATCAATGGTTCATTGAAATGCTCCGCAAGTTTAATTTATCGTTTGTCACAATGAACCAGGAAACTCATTTAGAGCCAGGAACAAATCCATTTACTGAAAATGATTTTGTCATTGTGAATATCGGACTTTTTAAAGGCGCTGATATGGCCCGCAAGCTTATAATGGAGGCCACGTGGGACATCATGATTGTTGATGAAGCCCATCAATTGAAGTGGAGTCAGGAAAGTGTTTCAGCAGAATATAAAATTGTTGAAATGATCGCCAAAAAATCAAAAGGGCTTCTTCTTTTAACGGCAACACCAGAGCAGCTGGGAATGGAAGGACACTTTGCACGCTTAAAACTTCTGGACCCTGATCGATTTTATGACTATCCAAAATTTCTGGAAGAGACAAATCATTATGAAGAAGTCGCGAAAGAGGCCAGAGCGCTGATAAAAAAAGGCGGTCTTGAAAGTGAAACGAAATTGAAAGAGCTGCAGGATCTTCACGGACCTGGAAGAATTTTTTTTAGAAATACCAGAAACAGAATGAGCAAGCATTTTTCTTTTTTCCCTAAGAGAATCCTGCATTCTTATCCACTTGAAAGTAAAAAAACTCAATATCTTAGTTTAGAAGATGAAGAAACAATCGGTCCTTCTTTTGATATGAAGCTCGACTGGCTGACGCAATTTTTAAGCCGTCACATCGGTGAGAAAATTTTATTGATTACAAAATCAAAAACTAAAGTTCTCTGCCTTGAGCAGCTGTTGAAAGACCGCCATCCGGGAATGAATATCGGTGTTTTTCACTCGGGACTCTCATTTGTAGCACGTGACAGACAGGCCGCTTATTTTGCCGATCCGGAAGGTGCAGACATTTTATTGTGCACAGAAATAGGAAGTGAAGGGCGCAACTTTGAATTTGCTCATCATTTAGTTTTATTTGATCTGCCGATGTACCCTGATCTTTTAGAGCAGCGTATTGGTCGACTTGATCGTATCGGACAGGAAAGTGATATACACCTTCATGTGCCGTACATAGTAAGTAGTTATGATGAAGTTTTATTCCAGTGGTATAACACTGGTCTCGATGCTTTTGTTCACTCTGCGAAAGGAGCGAGCATTGTTCATCAGCAGCTTCAGACTTTATTAGAGCAATTTTTAAATAATCCTTCGATTTGTTTTAAAGATCCGGTCATTCTGCAGGACTTTTTAGAAACAACAAAAAAAGAATTTAAAGACGTTTCACACAAGCTAGAAGAAGGTCGCGATATTCTCGTTGAACTCAATTCATTTAAAGAAGAAATCGCCTCAGAGATCATCGATGAAGTAAAGAAATTTGATAATGAAGCCAATCTGGTTCACTACATGAATGAAGTGTTTCAGGAGTTGGGTGTTGATATTGAAGACCTCGATGACGGTGTCTATTTTATCAGGCCTTCCGACAATATGTACGTCCCGTATTTTCCGGGACTGCCGGTCGACGGAATCAGAATTACCTATGAAAGAAAAACTGCTCTTCGCAGGGAAGATGTGGAATTCCTTACATGGGACCACCCGATGGTTGTCGGAGTGATCGATCTTATTTTGAGTAACACTTATGGAAATATGAGTGTGATGATCAGAAAAAAATCAGGGGCCACTAAAACATTTATTGAAACTTTTTACAAACTTCAAGTGGTCGCTCCAAAAAATTTAAGTCCGGAAAGATTTTTTCCGCCGACACCGATCAGAATTCTGGTCGACAGTGCCGGAGACAACTTTTCAGCGAAATTTGAAAAAGATGACATTGATGAAAAGATCAACGGTGCCGATGCAGATACCATCAGAAAAGCAAAATCGCTTTCTAAGTCTGCTGTTCAAAAAGTTCTTCAGACGGCTCATCAGTATGCACTAATTGAGGCCGCTCATCTCAAAGCAAGATATAAAAAGAATATGATTGATCACCTGGACGCTGAGAAGATGCGCCTGTTGAAATTAAAAGCAGTGAACCCGGTTGTGCGCTCTGAAGAAATCGACGCACTAACATCACAGATAGAAATTCTTTCTAAGTGTTATGACGAGGCGGAAGTTGTTCTGGATTCATTAAGAGTGATTTTCTAAAGAAAAAACTATTCGAGAAGTCCTTCTTTCTGAAGGACTTTCTTAAAATCATTCAGAAGATTCAATTCATAGTTTCCAAGCTCATCAATCATCATGTCTTTCAATGTCTGATTCGGGCTGGTCTTGTTGGTGAAAATTCTTTTATCGTAGTTGTTAACCATTGATAAAATCTCTTCAAGCTGAGAAAGTTTTTTCTTTTTATTCGGGCCCAGGCCAGTCTGCACTTCTTCGTGGTTAATAACCAGTTCAAGAATAGCAGGAGTTACGAAAGGTTTTTCTTTTAAAACGTTGGCTGCATCTTTACAGTGTAAATAGTAAACGCGCTTGTCATCGTTGGTGAAAGCTTTTTTAGGTTTTGCAAAAAGGGCCATATCATCTTTATGCAGAGTCGTAAGACCAATGTCGTGAATAAGAGCGGCCGTCCCTAGGTCATCCATCTCCTGCTCAGTACAACGTCTGACTTCTGCAAGCTTTACTGAAAGAGCGCAGACATTGAGTGAGTGTTTGATGATTTCTTCATTTTTTTCTGCTTTTTTTCCAAAGATTTTTTTCAAGGCATCCGGGTTATTGGTGATAACCTGGCGCAAGCTTTTCGCGGCTTTTTCAGTGGCGCGGAAAGCACTTTCAGTTGGATTCGTAATCATTCTTTCCACCGCAGAGCTAGCAGCTCCCTCGGCCATATTTACTTTTTCTTCAAGTGGAGTTTTTGGATTAGATAAAGTCTCTTCTAAAAGAGAGTCGAGGAATTTTTGATAATTCACTTCATCTTCTTCTGTAATATAAAACTTTGCAATCTTTTGCGATTTTAACTTTTGAAATTTTTCTTCTGAAAGCTGCTCACCATTTTTTGCATAACAAAGATAGTGGTCTTTGAAATGAATGTAGAGATTGAACGTCAATTTTCTGAGCGGTTTTACAGTGGAAATGCGAAGGGGAGTGTAATCCATCAGTATATACTAAGGAAAATCAGAAAAATTACAATATTTTTCATGGATTTTGGAGCAAAGCACTCAAAGACAAAAAAGCCTTAAGCGTCATTCTCATCCAATGCACAGAACCTTTGGCCATTGGGGAGGGATTTGAGGTAAAGTGAGGCAAATTTTTTCGAGGATTACGGGCACTATGATCAGTTTCAATAATGTTACTAAAAACTACGGCGGTCAGATTCTGTACGAAAATGCATCGCTTATTTTACGACCTGGCGACAAAGTCGGTCTGGTTGGGCCAAACGGTGCCGGAAAAACGACTGTCTTTCGCGTTCTGATGAAAGAAGAAGGATTTGATGGAGGGTCAATTACTGTTCCCGAAAAAATTCGCGTTGCTTACTTCTCGCAGAATATTGGTGAGATGAAAGGACGTACAGTTATCGAAGAAGTTATGAGCGGAAGTGCAAAAGCATCAGAGCTTGCTGCTGAGATGAGAAAAATTGAAATTAAACTGGAACAAGATCTTGATCCTGATGAAATGGAAAAAGTATTAATTCAGTTGGGTGATTATCAGACTGAGTTTGAAAAACTTGGCGGGTACGATCTCGATGTGCGTGCGAAAGAAATTATCACAGGTCTTGGGGTCATGCCTTACGACCACGACAGAGATGTCGGATTATTTTCCGGCGGATGGAGAATGAGGATTGCTCTAGCAAAAGTTCTTATTCAACAGCCCGACGTTATGCTTATGGATGAACCTACCAACTACCTCGATCTTGAAAGTATCGTGTGGCTCGAGCAATGGCTGAAGGATTATAAGGGCGCAGTCCTCATGACTTCCCACGACCGTGACTTCATGAACGGAATTGTTAACAGAATTATCGAAGTCAACAATCGTGCAATCACAACTTATACGGGTGACTACGATTATTACGAAAAAGAAAAAGAAATCAGAAAAGTTCAGCAGGTTGCTCAATACGAATCACAACAGGCCATGCTTCAAAAGGAAGAAGAGTTTATTGCAAAGTTCGCAGCACGTGCTTCTCACGCGGCCCAGGTCCAGTCGAGAGTAAAAAAAATTGATAAGATTGAAAGAGTGGAGCTTCCTCCCGAAGATATTGTCATGGATTTTACTTTCCCAACTCCTCCACGTGGCAGCAATGATGTTGTCATCATGAAAAATCTTTCGAAAAACTGGACCAGAGATGATGGGGCCCTTCATAAAATTTTCTCGGGTCTAACGGCGACAGTAAACCGTCTCGATAAAATTGCAGTTGTCGGAGTCAACGGTGCCGGTAAGTCGACCCTATTAAAAGTTATTTGTGGACTGACAGAAACAAGCGGAGGCGAAAGCTCTCTCGGCCCTTCAATTCAGGTAGGATACTTCTCACAGTTCTCACTCGATTTATTGAATCCAAACAATACAGTGCTTGAAGAAATTTCCGGAAGACTTCCGAATGCTTCAAACGGATATATCAGAAACCTTCTCGCAGCTTTTTTATTTCGTGGCGATGATGTTGAAAAGAAAATTAAAATTTTATCAGGGGGTGAAAAATCCCGTGTTGTTCTGGCGACATTAATGTCAAACAACAACAATCTTTTAATTCTCGACGAGCCTACCAATCACTTGGATTTAAAATCTCGTGAAGTACTTTTAAATGCCTTAAAAACTTTTGAAGGAACTGTTATGTACGTATCCCATGACCGTCACTTTCTTCATGGATTATCGAACCGTGTGTTTGAAGTTGATAAAGGTGGAATCAGGGTATTCGACAGCAATTTCCATTATTATACTGAAAAGAAAAAGTCGGAAACATAATGACTGATAAGAAGATTGAATTCTATTTTGATTTTCTTTCGCCTTACTCATATGTCGCATGGACATGGGTGAGATCGAAGCCATATAACTTCGAGTTCATCCCGGTAAGCATGCCGGCGATTATCGCCGCTCATGATACTAAAGGGCCGGCGCAGATTGCACCGAAAAGAAATTATCTTTTTAAGGATCTTTTAAGATTTACGAAAATGAATAATGTCCCGTTTACGACTCCTAAACATCTTCCTTTTAATTCGCTGTATGCCCTTAGACTTTCTTTAAAAGGAACAGCAGGCGGCCTGCAAAAAGAAATCATTGATGCCATTTACAGTGCAGGATGGGAGTTTGGTCTGGATATCGGAAGCGATGATGTCTTAAAAGAAATCCTGAAAGAAAAAAATCTTTATTCTGATGAATTGATCGAGAAAATGGAGCATAAAAATGCACGCATCGAACTAAAAAATAATAATGAAATGGCCCTGCAAAGAGATCTTTTCGGCGTCCCCAGTTTTGTGGTTGACGGTGAACTTTTCTGGGGTAATGATTCAACAAAATATCTTGAAATGCATTTGAACGGAACTGATCCTTTAGATAAAGAAAAATACAAACAGTTTATTTTAAAATTTACACCGAGGTAAAAATGAAAACACTTCTCATCTCTCTTATTGCTCTTGTAAGCATGAGCGCATTTGCTGCCAATCCAAAAATCGTAATCAAAACAAACAAAGGCGACATCGAAGCTGAACTGTTTGAAGACAAAGCCCCAGAGACTGTAAAAAACTTTTTAGCCTACGTTTCAAAAGGGCAGTATAAGTCCACAATTTTCCACCGCGTGATCAACAACTTCATGATTCAAGGCGGAGGATTCGATAAAGAGATGAAAGAGAAATCTGTTGGAGCTCCTATTAAAAACGAAGCTGGTAATGGAGTTAAAAATGAAACAGGAACTCTTGCCATGGCAAGAACTGGCGAAGTTAATAGCGCCACTGCACAATTTTTCATCAATGTAGCAGACAACACTTTCCTAGATCACCGTGATGAAACTCCAGCAGGATTTGGATACGCTGTATTCGGAAAAGTAACTAGTGGAATGCCGATTGTGAACAAGATTAAATTGGTTAAAACAGGGTCACGTGGACAGTATGAAGATGTGCCATTGGAGCAAGTTGTTATTTTAGACATCACAAAAAAGAAATGATAGGTTAACACGAACTTTAAAACCATACGGGGATTTTATGCAAGTTGCAAAAAACAAAGTCGTATCAATCGACTATAAACTGACAGACGGATCAGGAAAAACCATCGATTCATCTGAAAACCATGAACCACTTTTATACATTCAAGGAATTGGTAATCTTATCCCCGGTCTTGAAAAAGAACTTGAAGGTAAAAAAGCTGGAGATCACCTGAAAGTGACTATTCCTGCAAAGGACGGATACGGGGAAAGAAACGATTCTCTATGTCAGTCAGTTCCAAAATCTCAATTCGAATCGACTGAAGGTCTAGAAGTGGGAATGCAATTTGAAGTTGAAACAGAACAAGGTGAACTTGTCGTTTCAGTAACAAAAATCGAAGGCGACATCGTTACTGTTGATGGGAACCATCCATTAGCAGGCGTTGAGCTACACTTTGATGTAACTGTAAAAGAAGTAAGAGATGCGTCGACTGAAGAATTAGCACATGGTCACGTACACGGAGAAGGTGGACACCACCATTAGTTTAAGGCCGAATAAACGTCGGATTACATCGTCAAAACTTTTCTGCTTCTTGGTCACATACGATGTATGCTCCCGCGAATCACAAAAGCTTTTCCTCGTATTCCTCGTTTCTTTAACCTTAAAAATATTTTAAAAGGTTAACAAAATAAAATGAATTATCTAAAGACTTTCCTTCCTCACATCTTCGGAAATAAGAAAGGGAAGTCTTTTGTTCTTCCGGCCATCCTTGAATGGGACAAGCTAAGCTTTGAAGAGAAACTTATGTTTCACACTCTTCGGAATGATATCGAAACATTCATAGACACACTTGTCGTATCAGATCTTACTACACAGCAAATTTATCATCTTCTAAGCTTTAGAGAGCATCTTACAACTGAATTTTTAAATGATATTATCGGCCATTACCCTTTCGAGTACAGAACATTTAATAGTGCGATTAATGGAGTTGTGCTGAATAAAGTTCAGGTACAAGAAATTCTCAATCATCAGACTTATAAGCTCTCGTTGATTGCGATCTTTCAAAAAGACAGATCTATTCCTGGAAGACTTTTTATCAGACGTGCTGATGGAAGTTTCGTTCATAAAAATAACGGCGACCTTTGGTCAATGAAAGTCTTAGGAACTTCGGGAAGAGGACTGCCATTTAATCATTCAAATGGATTGACTCCTTGTGGAGTTTATTCTGTCGATTCTGTTATGCCTGAAGCAAACAAAAATGCCGACTTCGGAAAGTTCAGAAGGCTCATCGTAAACTTCCTCGCAACCTCACCCAATGAAGAAAATATTAAACAGTTTCTTCCACGTAACCAACACTCAAATGCGTGGTGGCTGCCTTCTATCGTTGGCCGTGAGTTGGGAAGAAGTCTTCTTAGAATACACGGCACCGGAAGGGTCAATATAAACCCTTTTAGCTCTTACTTTCCAATGATTCCGAGCTCGGGTTGCCTCACAACCATAGAGACAACAGCTTTCGGACTTTGCGAAGTTAACGATCAACGAGATCTGCTGGACACTTTGATGGCGGCCCTGAATCTCCCTATTGCCTATGAAAATGAGTCGAAAATTCACGGTCTCTTGTATGTCATTGAGTTCGATGATACATATCAAGCTCTTGAATTTAGAAGCTAGTTGGTAGGTTTTTAACCATGTTTATCTCAACAAAAAAATTCACCGGTTATCCGTGTGCTCATCGGCAATGGAAAGATCAAGGACACTGTCGTTTTGTTCACGGGTACTCACGCGAATTTGAATTTTCCTTCAAAGCAACATCTCTCGATGATAAGCAGTGGGTAATGGATTTTGGTGGTTTCAAAGAATTCAAAATTTTTTTAGAAGATTATTTTGATCATTCTTGTTTAATCAACAGCGATGATCCTGAACTTCCGCTTTTTCAGGACATGGATAAAAGAGGAATTGTAAAACTACGCATTTTAGAAAATGTCGGCATGGAAGGGACTTCTAAGTTTCTTCACAAGAAGATGAATGAATATTTAGATAAGAAGACTGGCGGGCGTGTTTGGTGCTTTAGAGTACAGACCAGAGAAAATGAAAAAAACTCGGGAATTTATGAAGAAGAAAAATCAGGCGCTATACCAGCATAGGAATTAATTTTATGAGTATGATCGATCCGAAAGCATTATTAAAAAAAATTACACCAACGCCACAAGTTGCGACGACACTGTCTTCTGAAGAAAAGAAGACAAAAATTACAGCACTATTTACTCAGATCATGGAAACATTAGGACTGGATTTAACTGATGACTCTCTTTCAGAAACTCCGCACAGAGTAGCGAAGATGTATGTTGATGAAGTTTTTTACGGTCTTTCTGAAACAACTTTTCCAAAAATTACTTTAGTGGAAAACAAGTTTGGTTATGATCATGCAGTTATCGAAGTGAATATCGTGACGAATTCTCACTGCGAACACCACTTTGTTCCGATTATCGGAAAAACTCATATCGCATACATTCCTGGAAAAAAAGTAATAGGACTTTCAAAACTAAACCGTATTGTTGACTACTTTGCAAAGCGTCCACAGATTCAGGAAAGACTGACTCTACAAATTCACCAGGCCCTTTGTGAAATACTTGGTACAGAAGACGTAGCAGTTGTCACAGATGCCATGCACGCTTGTGTGAAGACTCGCGGGATTAAAGATGTAACGTCAATGACGAGAACATCAAAGCTTTCAGGGGTCTTTAAAAAGGACTCATGTCATAGAGTTGAATTCATGCAGGCGATTCCTAGAGTTCAAGAGGTCGTTTACTAATTGTCTAAGGCGCAAAACCCTTGTCTGGCCCCTAGCAAATTGTAGTTAGAAAGTTTCGTACTTATGCTACTGAGAGTTCAAAGGGGGCATCAATGAATGAGCTATTAACCAAAAATTTCATCAAAGCACTAGAGCATGGGTTTATTCCTGATCCGGTTACGCGTGCTGGAATCAGAACACTTTTGAAAAAGCGTATCGAGGAAAGCAATGATGCAGTTAAATCTGATCCTGACTATTTAAACAATTACGTTCAATCACTGAAAAAGTCTCCTTTAGCAATCATGACCAAAGAAGCGAATCAGCAGCACTATGAAGTGCCGACTTCGTTTTATGATTTAAGTTTAGGCCTTCACAAAAAATATAGTTCTTGCTACTGGGAAGAGTCGACGAAGACTCTGGAAGAAGCAGAACAACTTGCCCTCAACCTTTCTATCGAGCACGCAGGTATCGTAGATGGTATGAGAGTGCTGGAGCTTGGATGCGGGTGGGGCTCGCTGTCGCTTGAGCTTGCTAAACGTTTTCCTAAATCGCAGATTGTTGCTGTTTCAAACTCTAAAACTCAAAAAACTTATATCGATGTAGAAGCCAAGAAACGCGGACTGCCCAACTTGAGTATTTTAACCCGTGATCTGTCTTTAAAAGAGAATTATGAGTTCGGCGTGGAAAAGTTCGACAGGGTGATGAGCATCGAGATGATGGAGCACTTGAGAAACTACGAATTATTTTTTAAATATCTTTCTTTCTCCATCAAAGATGACGGGAAATTTTTCATTCATATTTTTACTCACAAAAAAATTCCTTACTTTTTTGAAACTGAAGGGGAAGAGAACTGGATGGGGAAATATTTTTTCTCTGGTGGGCAGATGCCTTCGAGAGATTTGCTGGATGAATTTAATAATGATCTAATAGTAGAGAGAAAGTGGGATTGGAATGGTGTTCATTACAGCAAAACACTCGAGGCATGGCTAAATAACACTGACCAAGAAAAAGCTCTCGTGCTGGAAATGTTCAAACAAACCTACGGTAAAGATCAGGCAATAGTCTGGTATAACCGCTGGAGAGTTTTTTTCATGTCATGCTCAGAGCTTTTTAAATATGAAAATGGAAAAGAGTGGGGAGTCACACACTACCTCATGACAAAAAGAAAATAAAATGTTTAAAAAAATCGCATCTCTCGTTCTTGATGAATTAAAGAAAGGTGCGACACCTGAAAAACTTTCGCAAGGTCTGGTGACGGGAATTTTAATTGGTATTTTTCCCCTGATTGGTTTCACAACCTTGATGTCGATCTTCGCCGGATTTCTTTTTAAGCTAAATCAAATTGTTGTCCAGACGGCAAACTGTATCATGTACCCTGTACAGATCATCATGATCCCGATTTATATCAAAGTTGTCAGCATGATTTTTGACGTGGGCCATGTTCCCCTCAGACCTGATATTTTGATCACGCAGTTTAAAACAGATCCGGCAGGTTTTTTAAGACAATATGCCATCATCGGAATTTATGCCGTTGGGTTATGGTGCATTTTAAGTGTTGCTCTTTATCTCATTCTCTATCCCATAGTTTTGAAGGCCGTAATAAAATTTAAAAAAGGAAGACGCTGATGGATTGGTTAACTCTTTTTGGAACAGGACTTGGCGTAACTGCTGTCGTGATGCTCCTCACATGGATGTGGGCGGTTAAGATAAACAACTACGGCATTGTTGATGCTGCATGGGCGTTTTGTTTTTTTCTTCAGGCCATTATCTTTTTTATGCTTTCTGATGGATTTGAAACCAGAAAAATTATTTTATTATTCATGATCGGCCTATGGAGTTCAAGATTAGGATTCTTTCTCACACGCCGTTTATACAGACTTCATCCGGAAGAAGATTCACGCTACAAACATTTACGTGCCGATTACCAAGAGAAGCTTAAATCGAAATTCTTAGTATTTTATTTCTACCAGGCATTGAGCGTTTCAATTTTAACTTTGCCATTTATCTGGGTTTTTAATAATTCAGACGTGCGAATTAATATTTTTGAAATGGTGGGAGCTGCTTACTGGCTTTTCTCCGTTATGGGCGAATCAATTGCGGACTATCAAATGGGACTGTTTAAAAAAATGTCCAAAGAAAATCCCAAAATGGGAAAGACCTGCAATATCGGTTTGTGGAAATACTCACGCCACCCGAATTATTTTTTTGAAAGCAATATTTGGTGGGGATTTTTTATTTTTATGATCGGATCCGGAGTTTATTGGGGTGTTTATTCTGCTATCATCATTTTACTACTGCTATTAAAAGTTACTGGAGTTCCACCTTCAGAGGAGCAGGCGCTTAAAAACAGGGGAGACGAATACCGCGAATACCAGAGAAAAACATCAATGTTTATTCCATGGTTTCCGAAAGCTTAGATTAGAGCATGTAAAATTTGCTTTAGGTCTTGTGAGGTTTTCGATTTGATTCATACTAATTCCATAATATTCATAAGAGGAGTGGATATGAAAACAGCATTGATGGCCTTGAGCATTTTCGTAATGGTACATACCTCACAGGCAAAAGCCGTATCTTTTGGGATGACAACTTTTCTTTCAAGTGGAAATTATTGTAAAGAGGCTGCATTGGTTATCAATGAGGGGAATGAATATCTGCAAACAGGTGTTATGGGAGTCGTTCTTTTAAAAGAAGTTCAGAATAATCAGGACATCAGCGATCGATAACTAATCTTCGTAATATGATGGCTTTGCGAGCTGCTCTAAATAATAGATCTGCTCGCGAAGATCATTTATCTGACCTTCCCAATAGGAAGGTGATTCAAAGAACGGGAACGCCTGTTTAAAGGCCGGATCGTCAAATCGCTTGGCAATCCATGCAGAATAATTAATCATTCTCAGAGTTCGTAATACTTCTGTTAAACGAAGCTCTTCGTAATTGAAGTCCCGCATTGAAGTGTAGCCCTCAAGAAGACATGATCTCATATTATCAGCATAATCATCGCGTCCGGGAAGAAGAAGCCACATGTCTTGCACGGCAGGACCCATGACCATATCGTCGAAGTCAATCAGATTAAATATATCACCACGCTTTAAGATATTTCCTAAATGGCAGTCGCCATGAATTCTGATGTTCGTGATATTTTTGAATGAATCTTTAGTGAGACCGTAAACTGTCTCAAGAACATTTTTGTATCCATTTTCGTAATGAGAAGGGACAATTTTTTGCCCGACCAGATAATCGAGATTTGATTTTAAATAGACTTCAGGATTGATTGTTAGTCTATGCTCTGCTTTCTTCATCGAGCCAACATTGTGAAGTCGGGCCAGAAGTCGTCCGACCTGTTCCATTTCTTCATCATTGAATTCGTCTGGAGCGCGACCGCCTTGTTTTGGAAAAAGAGTATAGTAGAGTTCAGGGTCAGGAAGAGTGAAGAGAGTTTGGTCGCCAAATTGCATTGGAGCAATAACTGGAACTTCATATTCTGTTAAATCCAAAAGAAAATCATGCTCCTCTTGAATTTGCTCTTTCGTCCATCTGCCTGGGCGGTAAAATTTTATAATTTTTGAATGATCACTTGGGTTGTCTGAATCACTTTCTATTTCAACTTCATAAACGCGATTTTCCATCGAGTTCATGGCCATGACTCTTCCAGTAGTTCTAAAGCCTAATTTTTCAACCGTATCTAAAACTAAATCAGGATTTAGTTCGAAGAAGAATTGAGTGGCCTTTGTACCCCAGAGGTTTTTTAGCATTATGATTATTCCAATTTTTCTAGTGAATCATATGATAAACTTCAAGCATCTCTTTATTCAGAAGTTCCATCTTTGCTGGAACATCCGGGTGATTGATGTCTGATTGGTTTAATAAATAGTTGGCTGGGCCTTGGGCCTTAACCATGAACTTTGATTGCCAGATATTCGATTGAGGCATATTGATGTCAGCGCTGTATATGAAGCCAGCTTTAATTTCCGGCTTAATAAAATCCTGGATCGAATTAAACGGATGATCGTTATAAACTTTTTTTCCGTCAGCTGTGCGGGCGTAGCCACGAACAACATAGTCTACGTAAACAACATCGCATTCAAATGATTCAAAAAGATAGTTGATGGCATTTAATGGAATAATTTCTCCACATGTCGCTACGTCGATATCAACGCGGAATGAGCAGATCCCATCCGGATCAGCAGCATCTGGATACGTGTGAGCTGTGATATGTGATTTATCTAAGTGAGCGCTAACCTGGATTGAAGGAATCGGTTCTCCTCCGCCTTTAATGTCAGACATAAGAACCATTGTTGAAGCTCCGACCGGATCGTAATCCTGAACTGAAACTGCAAGAATATTAGCTTCGATAATTTCTACGATTTTTTTAGAGATTTCTGCGATTCTGTTCGCATTGTATTTGTCGTGGATATAATTAACATACTGGGCTTTCTGATCATCATTTAAAGCGATGCAAAAGTCATAAAGATTAAAGCTTAAAATTTTAGTTAGATTGTTGAAGCCTGAGATCTTAATTCTTTCTGTCGGTGCGATTTTAGATTGAAACATAAGTCCAAATATCCTTACAAGAAAAGTATTGCGTAAATCAATTTCACGAACTATCTATGTGTCACAGAATACCCTAAGTGACAATTGAATCTTTTATTACAAGAAAGAAATTTAACCTAGAATTGGAGAGTTATGACTAAGGAAATCATCGAATCGAACCTAAATGAATTGTTAATCGAGAAAGATTGGTATTCGGAGCGCTATTTTCACAAAAATGTCGCAACTTCATTCAAAATAAAATCCATTTTACACTCTGAAAAAAGCCAATATCAAAAGATTGATGTGCTCGATACCTATGGTGTCGGACGCTTGCTATTGTTAGATGGAAAGACCATGGTTTCTGACCATGACGAGTTCGTTTACCACGAAGTTATGGGACATATCCCTTCAATGGTTCATCCAAAAATTAAGAACGTTCTTATCATCGGTGGCGGTGATGGCGGGATTGTTCGCGAGTACGTTAAACACCCAGAGATTGAAAGAATAGATTTAGTCGAAATCGATGTAAGAGTTATCGAAGTTTCAAAAAAATATTTTCCTGACTGCACGTCTGGTCTAAGTGATAAAAGAGTTAATGTTCTGCCTCAAGATGGCGTTGAGTATATTAAGACTTTTAAAAACTTCTTTGATGTCATCATTATCGATTCAACAGATCCTGAAGATTTCGCAGCGGGGCTCTTCACACAAGAGTTTTACAAACACGTTTCAGATGCACTTACAGACAATGGAATCATGATGGCCCAGACGGAAAATCCTTTTTACGATGAGTATGGTATTAAATCTTTCTACGACAACTTGAGAAACGTTTTTCCAGTGGTGAAGTCATTTACTGGGCCAATGCTTATTTATCCAGGAGTGTTCTGGACGTTTGCATTCGCCTCTAAGGGCCTTTTTCCTACAAATCTTAACGAATCTAAAATACCAATGATGAAAGAATTAGAAAAAACTCTGAAGTGGTACAATATGGATTGGCATAAAGGTGCTTTTAATCTTTCGAACATTCATAAAAAAGTTACTGGTTGTTAATTGAAGAAGGCCCTTGAGGCCTTTTTTTATTTTATGGCCATCGAAATTTGCACTTTTCTTGGTACCTAAATTAGTAATAATTGTTCTTGAACACTATCTTAACTTGATATTTCTTTTCATTTAATTAATTATTTTTTTAATAAAGAAATAAAAGTAAAAAAAATACCATTCAAAAAATTTCTTTTTTTTTTGCAATTATACTTATGATTTTTTTCAATCTGTATTTTTTTCAGAAAAAATTTATGGACCACTTAGGACTGAGGCAATTAAACAAGCTTTTATAGATTGACGGGGCATCGTCTATCGATGGAGATCAATTCCAATTCTCTTGTTAAAATTGGAAAAAGCTTTGAATCAATGTCTATTTCTAAAATTTTTAGTGGAAGTGATGATGGAAAATTTATGTGCTTACGCTTTGCGTGTTCATGTTCAGGAACAGTGATCGTTTCATTTTCTTCTTTGCTTCGTTAAACATGACTAACTGTTCTTTAGAAAAGTAGGCGAAGACATTGCATAAGTTTTTTTGTTTAGAATCCATCAAATTTGGATTGAATGTGGCAATCAACATTAAGTCATTTAACAAAAGGAGTGTTTATGAAATTTAAGCCATCACTGTTACTCGCCTGCGCTTTCGTTATCAGTTCATGTAATGATAACAACTCGTCCCCTGTTCAAGTTCCGGCCCCCGTGAATAATACCGAGACTACGACTCCTATCATCACCAGGCCTTCAAGTGGAGTAAGTGCTTTTGATTTGGCAGAAGCTAGCTTTAATTCGGCCAGCTTATTCGGGTTCGTCTCCGATTGTAATGAATATGGAGATACCACCACTGCCGTTGGCACTTCCGCTTATACGGCCGATAAAATATTTTGTTCTTTTTCCAAATCTTCAGATAGACCTGGCACTATGAGAGGAAGTTATTTTGCCTCGTCTGGGGTACTTTGCGCCATTAATAAGAAAATCACTTTTACTGATCCAGTCACTCCAGCGGTTTATGACAATATTATTCTATCAGAGTCTGATGCATGCTTTAAAGGATATGGATATGATGCTAATAAAGATGGGCATTCTACGGATGAAGTCTCTATTTCAGTGCGTGTATCAAAACCTTTAGAAAGTGATTATGATCAATTAATCCAAATTCAAATTGGTGAAGAAACCTACAATAAGCTAGCACCGAATGATTTCAATATTTATATTAAAAACACCGACAATCTTGTCGCTGCAAAATCTTATGAGGCAACTGCTGTCACTGAGGTCATTGTTTATAAAGCGACAGGCACTCTCAATTATGAAAGCCGTGACTATGCCTCTAAGACTCATATCAAGACAGTCTTACAGGGCTCAATGGACCCTATCACAGGGTCACTGGCCACTATTGAAAAACTTCAAGCTATCGAATCACTAGGAGACAGTGGAGCAGAAAAATATTCAATCATGTATTCTTCTAATGGACACAATACGAGGTATGACCACTTCGTTGGTAAGGTCAGAGCTGCTGATTATGATCAATGCGTAGGAAACTGTACGGCCATCTACCAGATTCCATATAAAGCTGACTTTCATAATTTCGCAGCTAATCCTCAGACAGAATATGACAATGGAAAAATGATGGAACAAAAAGAGGATTTAACAATGGAGTTTTAATGGAGTTCAGTGAATAAAAAATTCCCTGGTAACAGGGACATTCAATGCCGAGAGAGTTGTTTAAAAACCGCTCTCTCGGTTTGTTTATAGTCGTTATTCACAACTTTACTTTTGAGATACTCTCGTAATCGTGGATTAGTTTTAAATGATATTCTTACAACTTCGCGTTCACTAATCATCAATTGAAATCGCACTAAAGTACTACAATACAGATCTGGCCATCCTTTCTAAGAAATAAATTAGTGTTCGATGCTTCTGCTCAATTTTCGATTCCAAGAACAGCACTTGAGTGGTTGCAGTGGGATTTTAACCGCGATCTTAACAACGCAAAAAATTGTGCACCATGAAATTGTCTTTTCAGAGGTCCTTATTGCTAGAGCATAAAACAGGTGTTTTTTTAAGAGAAAGTGTTGTCTCTCAATGGAAAAACTGGGAACTTAAAAAAAATTACTTCATATTTATCACGACGGTTAGGCCGGAAGCTGATAAAGGACATCTTTCCAGTGAATTTCATCAAAACTAAATAATTAAATTTTGACCTGAATAAACCTATAGGACATACTAGATTGGTAAGGGACATTTTGTTTAACGGGAGAATTACAAATGGCATCTAAAAAACCAGTGGCTAAGAAAAAAGTTGCAGCTAAAAAAGTTGCTAAAAAAACGGTAGCAAAGAAAGCTCCGGCAAAAAAAGCAGCAGCTAAAAAAGCTCCGGCAAAAAAGGCACCTGCTAAAAAAGCAGCAAAGAAAGTTGTAACGAAGAAGGCGGCTGCAAAAAAAGTTGTAGCTAAAAAAGCTCCTGCAAAAAAAGTTGTAGCAAAAAAAGCTCCAGCGAAAAAAGTGTTAGCTAAAAAAGCTCCAGCGAAAAAAATTGCTGCTAAAATTGCACCCGTTAAAAAAGTAGAAGTTAAAAAAGCTTTACCAGCTCCAGTTGCTAAAGCACCTGTTTTGAAAAAAGCAGCTCCAGCTAAAAAAGTACCTGCAGCAAAACCTGCGGTTCAAGCTAAAGTTGTTCCATTGGAAAAAAATGAATTCTTAAATCTAAAAATTGCAAAATCAATGCATGAGAATCCAC
>JACMRM010000110.1 GCA_014376445.1 Bacteriovorax sp.
TTGAAAAAAATCCTTTTAATCAATTCTCCACACACACACAAATACTAATTGCACCCTTCGTGCCAAGTTTTTCACGCCCCAAATACGCACCTTTTAGTGTGAATAAACGACTTAACTATATGATATATCGTCACTAAACTTACATTGTATAAGTCACTAAATTGACGTTTTACTGGTTTAATAAGTCATTAAAATGACGGAATAGACTTACTGGTTCTTACATCTGATGTGAGAAATGCGTGATAGATGTCAAAGACACATTTGTGAAAAGTTATTTTTGAAATTGTGAAATAAATTAGAAACTCTAAGTCTGGCCCGGTCTCCTATTCAGAAGACGAGGCCATTCAAAGAATGTGTGATTTAGATTTTAAGAAGGCCTCGTTTTTGTAGCTCTTCAACTAATGTAACGAAATACTCAGCTGGGTACGCCCCTCTCACGGGCACTCCATTTAGAAGGAACCCAGGAGTCCCTTGCATTCCGAATCTTCCGGCCTCTTCAACATCATCTGCAATTCTTTTTTTAACTGCATCTGAGTTTAAATCTTTTCTAAGTCTCGCCATATCAGCGCCCACTTTCTTAGCTGCAGAATCTAAGAAGGCGACACCGTTTTTTAGTTTTGCCTGGTTTGCAAATATTTCGTCGTGGAATGCAAAAGCTTTATCATTGTTTTGCATACGTATTGCTTCGAAATATTGAGCAGAAATCATCGCTTGCTCGTGAAAACTTAATGGAAGATGTTTAAACACAAATTTAATTTTTCCTTCGTACTTCTTCATTAAGTTGTTAACTGTTTCGTTGCCACGTGAACAAAATGGGCATTCGAAGTCAGAGTATTCCACTAATGTGATCACTGCGTCTTTCGGCCCTCTTACCGCTTCATCACTTCTCATCGATGCGACCATCGGTTTATTGAATGATTCTTCTAGTTGCTTTTTCTCTTCCTGCTCGCGTACTTTCCCCATCGATTCCTGCGCATTTTTCGCTGCATTTTGAAGTGCAGTAATAAACTCCGCCGGATGTTTTTCAATCGCTTCTGTAAGGATTGATGGATTCTCCTTTAATACCTTAGAGATTTGATCCTTCATGTCCTTGTCGCTCGAACAGCCCGCTAAAACAGTTGCCGAGATCATAGCAATAGAAAATAGTTTGAATGGTTTCATTAGTTCCTCCTGATAATAAACTCATCGTAGCAGGAGACTAAAAAGATAAGTCAGTTCTCGGTGAAATGTTTGTCAACTTTGCCTGACAATCAGAAATAGAAATCTAGCGGTTAATTAATTTAGTGGAACTAATGTTTTAAACTAACAATGGTAGAGATGATCCCAATACTTGCCGCTAGCATAACACCAAGCCGGACAGTGAGATTATGTTCTAGTTCTTTCATGTCAGCTTTGACATCCGTTCTCAGGTCTTTTATTTCAATTTGAAGCTCATTTTTTAAATCTTTCATTTCAGTCTGAAGCTCATTCTTTAGATCTTTCATTTCAGTCTGAAGCTCATTCTTTAGATCTTTCATTTCCGTCTGAACTTCCTTGAGGTCAGTTTTAGTCATGAAGTAGTGTTCTTTGAAATCTGCTTTCGTTGCAAAATTTTGATCCATAAGATCCATCCATAATTGCACAGACTTTTTTGCCTGCTCGTTAGTGAAACCCACCTTCTCTAGTTCCTCAGTATACCTTAAAACATGAATCATAATTTATCTCCTTCTATTTTACTCTAAATATTTACAAAGCTGTGTTATTTAGAAAAAATACAAAGCACTGATATTTCATGGTTCTATCTAGCAAGAAATAAAAATTGATTAAGACTTATCATTTTTAAGCAGACTCTATACTTCCCAACCGGTACCCAAGCCCTCTGATGGTCTCGATTACTTCATCAAAAGTTTTCTGCCTGATTTGCAGAACGTGTGTATCGACAGTTCTCGTCGTAGGAAAATTTTCGTAGCCCCAGACTTTATCGAGAAGCTTTTCTCTGGAAAAAGTTTGTCTGGGATTTTCTGCCAGAATTTTTAAAAGTTCATACTCCATTTTGGTAAAGGCTACCCGTTTGCCGTCGTAGAGAACTTCCTTTTCGAGTGAGTTGATAACAATTTTTCCAACAACGATTTTTTCTTCGCGTACAATGGAAATATTTTTTTCACGAAGCTGCACGCGCACACGGGCGACAAGTTCCCTGGATTCAAAAGGTTTTGTCATGTAATCACTGGCACCTGTTTCAAGTCCCAGAACTTTATCTATGAGATCGGTTCGGGCCGTGAGCATAATAACCGGAACAGTTTTATTTTTTGCACGCAGTTCGCGGAGAAAATCAATTCCCTGACCATCGGGCAGCATCCAGTCTAAAACGATTACATCTAAGGTGTCTGAAGCGAGTTCACGGGCCTTTGCGAGTGAGGTCGCCAGATGAGTGACCATGCCTTCGGCCTCCATTATTTTCTTCAGGGACTTTCCTAAATTTTCATCGTCTTCAATAATTAAAATCTGCTTCATTTTTTATTCCTTAAAAAAAGCGAGAATGTTGTCGGGTGAGAGGAGTAAATTAATTTGCCGTCCATTTCTTTCATAATTTTTTCTACGATTGAAAGACCTAAGCCCAGTCCCGTACTATTTTTTCCGGTTCTGTCTAACGAGAGCATTTCATCAAGAGTTTTGTAAGCAGAATAACCATGATCAATAACATCCAGTAAAAGCGTATCATCTAAAAAAGTCATTTCCACTCTGACTGGTGTTTTACCGTGGAGAAGTGCATTCTCAATCAAATTCTTTACACAAATGCTGAACCAGTAGATATCGAGCATGAATGACTGATCAATTCGGGCAGGCACAAATACTACCCCTTTCAAAATAAAGTCGTCGATCATATCGCGAACAAGCGCGTTTACTGAGAGAGTATTTTGCAGATTGATGGCGATCAGTGATTTATCATCAGTCGTCTGCAGGTAGCTGGTGCTTTTTTCTGCCAGGCGCTTTAACCTGTAGACTTCACCTTCCATTTTTAAAAATTCTTCCAGAATACCAACCGGCAGAAGATCAGACTGCTTATTTATTTGCTCGACTTGTAAAAGCAGGTTTGAAATCGGTGTGCGCAGTTCATGTGTGAGAACACGAAGAGCGTGCTTCTTTTTTTCTTCTTCAAATTTCTGAAGTTTAATTTTGCGAAATAAAATTACTGCTATCAAAAATAAAACAATAATGGAGCCGCTGAAAATAATGATCGATGACTGCCTGAAAATCTGGGCCAGAGATCCAGCACTTTTCTCCCAGCAGAAACGTCCTTCATGATAATAGCACTGCTCCCCTTCCTGGTAGGGTTTGATGAAATATAATTTCGTTTTAAAAAAATTTTCCAGGTCAGCTTTAGAGTAGATTTTATATGTGACATTAAATTCCTGATGATCTCTTACAAAGAAACTGTCATCCGTAATTATATAAGAATTTCCTTTTAACAGCGCTTCAAGATCATTTTTTTTTAATTTCGAAAGCACACGGAAGTTTCCTTCGAGACTTTTATCGGGCAGCTCCTGAAGCTCGTAGATATGGAATAAATTTAAATTAGACCTCACCCATTCAATCGTCCAGAAGGGATCGCGCCCCGATAAAAAAGCGAGGTAGGCATAACTCACACCACTTTCATGAATCAGAGGTGGGTTATCAAAAAATTTTGGCGGAAGTCTGGTGAGTCTGTTACAGCGGAAATCTTCCCAGGTCTCGCTCTTGTCGAAAGAGAGCTTGCTCATTTTTTTACTTTCTAAAATGCAGGGCCTTGAGAAATAAGTTTTGGTAGTATTTTCACGTGAAAAAACATTTGAAGGCTGAAGCAGCTGAACAAAACGTCTCGAAGGGTACATCGAACTTAAATCAATTTCTAAAAGAGGCAAGGCATTCGCCTCAAATTGTTTTTTATATTTTTGAATGTCGCCGATCTCAATTGTAGAAGCGATCGTTTTTTGCTGAAGATTGATAGCGTAGTATGCCGTCGAAAAAGAAAGTAAAATTGCGGCAATAATAAGAAGAACATACATTCTCATAGATATTTAGCTTAACATCAAGATGCTCAATTTGTGTTGGCCCAATGTCAATTTTTAGGATTTTAAGAGTGCTTACCTTTGCTGACGTAGTTGGAAAGCATTTGAACTGAGCTGGTTATGGCCTCGTCAATGTCGGTGCTGTTATAAAGGTTGCCGACGTGGGCATAAATTTTCTTGGATTCTTTGGTTACTATATCAATTTCCACCCAGAAGGTAGAGTTCATTTTATTGATGCTCAAGCGCCCCAGAAGAAAATCCTGGCCTTCAAGTTTGATAAAATACTCTGCGGGAAATTCCTTAATTTGCATATATTAAATGGCCTTAGCCTCTACCTTTTGTCTCAGTCGAATTTTTATCCATCCGTTCTAAATACTCAATGATCATTCCGGCAACATCTTTTCCTGTTGCTGTTTCGATTCCATTTAATCCAGGCGATGAATTCACTTCCATAATCAAAGGTCCCCGAGAAGACCTGAGCATATCAACACCTGCAAGGTTTAACCCAAGCGCTTTGGTTGCATCAAGGGCCGCTTGTCTTTCTTCAGCAGTGATCTGAATAATTTTTGCTGTTCCGCCTCTGTGAAGATTTGATCGGAACTCGCCTTCTTTCGCTGTTCTCATCATCGAGGCCACAACCTGATCTCCGACAACAAAACATCTTATATCTGAACCGCGTGCTTCTTTAATAAATTCCTGAACTAAAATGTTTGCATCCATTTCTCTGAAAGCATCGATCACCGATTCAGCAGCAGCATCAGTTTCAGCGAGAACGACACCTTTCCCCTGAGTTCCCTCTAAAAGTTTTACAACCAATGGAGCTCCACCAACTAATTTGATTAGCTCTTGTGTCATTTTTGTTGAATGCGCAAAGCCAGTCACTGGAAGACCCAGGCCTTTGCGCGATAAGAGCTGCAGAGATCTTAGTTTGTCACGGGCGCGGGCAATCGCCACACTTTCGTTTAAAGAAAAAACTCCCATCATTTCGAACTGACGTATAACTGCTGTTCCGTAAAAGGTTATTGACGCGCCAATTCTGGGAATGATGGCATCAAAATCGTTCAGCTCTTTATTTTGATAATGCACCATCGGCTTTTGTGAAGTGATGTCCATATAACACTTCAGTGTATCGATGACTTCAATGGCGTGCCCCCTTGCTTTCCCTGCTTCAACTAATCTCTTAGTGGAGTAAAGACTTCCGTTCCTTGAGAGGATGGCGATTTTCATTAAAGTAATTCCTTTTTAGGTTTAAGCAAATTATGTTTGGAGGGATTGATAAAAAAGCGTCCGTTTAAAGCTTCGCGCCCGATGAGCATTTTAAATCCCATTAAATCGCGATTAATCAACGTCACTTCAATTTCAAATCGTTCCGTTCCCATTTTTATTTCAGTTTTAACCACCGGCCTTAAACTTTTTTCGCCGTTGGAGCTTTTAATATACCTTTCTTCGATAAAAGGAGACTTGATCCACAGGTGTTGGCCTTCATCAGTGATGAACAAAAACCGTACAACTTTTTTTCCTTCGACATGAAGGATTTCGATCTTATCAGCATGCAGCGCTGAAGTTTTAGCCCCAGTATCAATCTTCGCTTTTAAATCTTTTAGCTTAAATTTAGGCAGACTAACGGTTTCTCTCCACCCGACAAATTCCATCTCACTCTTTTCTGCTTTCATAATTCCCCAAATAAAACTCACTTAATAGTGCCACATGAGTTAATCAAAAAATAGCGCCATTTTTCTTTTTAAACAAGGCTAAAAATAACCTATTTAAATTTCTCTATAAAGCTTTTCCATTCATAAGCATTGGAGTAGAATCTGATTGTTAACTCACATTTAGAAAACTACTATTTTCCAAGGGGCACCTTCCTATGAGTTCTAAATCTTCGTGCTCGTTCCTCAACTCTGTTGTCAAAAAACAGATCATGGGTGTTTCGGGACTTCTTCTCTGCGGTTTTGTTCTTACTCACTTACTCGGCAACTTTACGTTATTTATTGGAAGTGATGCTTTCAATAAATACTCATACGCGCTGACGAGTAATCCTCTTATCTATTTTGCTGAAGCTGGTTTACTGGCCATTTTTCTTGTGCATTTATTTCTGGCGGTAAAATTAGTCATTGAAAACAATGCTGCAAGACCTGTTCAATACCACATGAGAAAACATTCCGGCAGAGGATCAACGTTTGCATCTTCAACTATGCCGATCTCTGGCGTGTTAACACTCATCTTTTTAGTGCTTCACATTTTAGGATTAAAATTCGGAACACATTATGAAACGGAAGTTCATGGTGTAGTGATGAGAGACATTTACAAAACAACAATTGAATATTTTCAGGACCCTCTTCACGTTTTATTTTATATCATTGCAGTTGTCTCGCTTGGTGTTCACGTGAGCCATGGTTTCTGGTCAGCGTTTCAATCACTGGGATTAAATCACCCGAAGTATATGCCAAAAATTAAAATTGCCGGTCGGGCATTTGGAATTTTAGTCGCAGTTGGATTTTCGTCGCTTGCGATTTTCTGCTATTTCCAAGGAGCAAAATAATGTCAAACATAAAAAAACTAGATGGAAAAACTCCAGCAGGCCCAATCGCTGATCGCTGGTCTGATCATAAGTTTCACATGAAAATTGTGAATCCTTCCAATAAAAGAAAATACCACGTCATTGTTGTAGGAACTGGCCTTGCCGGTAGTTCTGCTGCTGCATCATTGGCTGAACTTGGTTATGAAGTCACAACTTTTTGTATCCAGGATTCACCGAGACGCGCTCACTCGATAGCTGCTCAAGGTGGTATCAACGCTGCTAAAAACTATACTAACGACGGCGACTCTGTTCATCGTTTATTTTACGACACTGTAAAAGGTGGAGACTATCGTGCACGTGAGTCAAATGTTCACCGTCTTGCAGAAGTCTCCAGCAACATCATTGATCAGTGTGTGGCCCAAGGTGTACCGTTTGCCCGTGAATACGGTGGAACACTTTCCAACAGATCTTTCGGTGGCTCTCAAGTATCGCGTACATTCTATGCCCGTGGACAAACAGGTCAGCAGCTTTTACTGGGTGCCTACTCTGCGATGATGAAAGAAGTGCACAATGGAAAAATAAAATCACTTACTCGTCGTGAGATGACTGAGCTTGTAATTGTTAACGGCAAGGCCCGCGGAATTATCACTAGAAATTTAATTACCGGAGAATTCGAAAAACATATGGCCGACGCTGTAGTTTTAGCGACTGGTGGATACGGAAACATTTTCTATCTATCTACTAATGCCAAAGCATCAAATGCTTCAGCTGCATTTAGGGCCTACAAAAAAGGTGCCTATTTCGGAAACCCTTGCTTCACGCAAATTCACCCGACATGTATTCCGGTTTCAGGAGATCATCAATCTAAATTAACTCTTATGTCGGAGTCCCTTAGAAACGACGGACGCGTCTGGGTTTCAAAAGCAAAAGGCGACAAGCGTCCACCTGCTCAAATTCCTGAGGAAGAAAGAGATTACTTCTTAGAAAGAATCTATCCATCATTCGGTAACCTTGTTCCACGTGATGTAGCTTCAAGAAATGCAAAAAATATGTGTGATGCTGGTTTCGGAGTTGGATCAACAGGACTTGCTGTCTACCTAGACTTCGCTTCAGCGATTCAAAGAGAAGGCGAAGATAAAATCAGAGCTCGTTACGGAAACCTTTTTGAAATGTACGAGAAGATCACTGATCAGGATCCTTACAAAGGTCCGATGATGATCTACCCTGCTATCCACTACACAATGGGTGGTCTGTGGGTAGATTACAATTTAATGTCAAACATCGAAGGTCTTTTCGTTTTAGGAGAAGCAAACTTCTCTGACCACGGAGCAAACCGTCTTGGAGCTTCTGCTCTGATGCAAGGTCTTGCTGATGGATACTTCGTCATCCCATACACGATCGGTGACTACTTCGCTTCTAATAAATTTGAAAAACTTGATCCGGATCATGCTGAGTTTGATACGGCCCTTAAAGCATCAAAAGCAAAATACGATAAACTTCTGGCAATTAATGGAAAAAGAACTGTTAATGATTTTCATAAACAGCTTGGTCACGTTATGTGGGACAATGTCGGTATGGCGAGAAACGAAGCTGGTCTTAAGAAGGCAATCGATCAAATCAGATCGATAAGAGATGCTTTTTGGAAAGATGTAAAAGTCACAGGAACAAACGTAGACGTAAACACTGAGCTTGAAAAAGCTGGACGTGTTGCGGACTTCTTAGATCTTGGTGAACTAATGGCACTGGATGCTCTTGAGAGAACGGAGTCTTGCGGTGGACACTTTAGAGAAGAGTCTCAAACTGAAGAAGGTGAAGCAAAACGTGACGATGAAAACTTCTCACACGTAGCTGCCTGGGAATATCAAGGTGATGGTGAAAAACCACTTCGTCACATTGAAGAACTAAAGTTTGAGTATGTTAAATTAACACAAAGATCTTATAAGTAAGGAGTTCCCCATGGGTGGAAATAGTACAGATACAATGTCTCTTAAATTAAAAATCTGGAGACAAAAAAATTCTAAAGATAAAGGTGGCATGGTTGATTACACATTAGATGGTGTATCACCTGATATGTCTTTTCTTGAAATGCTTGATGTTTTAAACAACAAACTAATCACAGAAAAAGGCGATTCAATTTCTTTCGATCACGATTGTCGCGAGGGAATTTGTGGATCGTGCTCATTGATGATCAACGGCCAGGCCCACGGTCCTCAAGCGAACACAACAACATGTCAGCTGCACATGAGAAAATTTAAAAATGGTGATGAGATCGTTATCGAGCCATGGAGAGCAAAATCATTTCCAGTTGTAAAAGATTTGATGGTTGATAGATCGGCATTTGATAAGATTATGGCCGCTGGTGGATACGTTAACGTCAACACTGGAAATGCTCCTGATGGAAACGCGATCTTAATCGGTCAAAACGAAGCAGAACTTGCAATGGACGCTGCTGCCTGTATCGGATGCGGGGCTTGTGTAGCGAGCTGTAAAAATGCTTCCGCAATGCTTTTTGTTTCTGCAAAAGTTTCCCAACTTGCTCTTCTTCCGCAAGGACAAGTTGAAGCTGAATCACGTGCTTTAGCTATGGTAGATAAAATGGATGAGCTTGGATTCGGGAATTGTACGAACGAAGCTGAATGTGAAGCTCAATGTCCGAAGGGGATCAAACTTGATAACATTGCACGTATGAATCGTGGAGTGATTAAAGGTCTATTTGCTGCAAGAAAATAATTATAAAAAATCACGAGGGCATCCTTAGGGTGCCCTTTTTTATTTCAGGCAATCATGTTTTTGTATTCCAATACCATTAAGGCCTTCATTGCCCGCGTTCGAGAAGACGTCCGTGAAATCGTAAACCATGAAATGAAAATGAAGATGGAAAGAAGCCGTGTTCTTTACGGGGGAATTTTTTATCCATTAAACATCGTTGTCTTTGAAGATAACTCTCGTCTTGGCTATTTTGACTCCCGCACATATGAGCTCGGGCTCTCAAAAAAATTAATGTATCAAGCACATGACAAAGTTTTAAAAAATGTTATTCGTCACGAGCTCGCTCATTTCATTGCTTTCATTCAACACGGTCCGAGAGTTGTGCACGGTGAAGAGTTTAAAGAAATCTGCAGAAGTTATGGCTGGGATCTGGATGTTGAAAAAGCTTATGGAAATGTTTCACTTGAAAATGAAAAGATAGAAGGCGATCTTCACACTCAAAAGCTTTTGGAGCGCCTAAAGAAACTTCTCGCTTTGACGTCAAGTGATAATCCACATGAGAGAGAGCTTGCAACTTTAAAGGCCAATCAGCTTTTATTGGAGCATAACCTCGATATGACCAGACAGCTTCATACTGAAGATGAAACAATATATGTTTCACGCGTTCTTGAAGCTTCCCGCAAGCAGACCAAACATGTGGTCATTTACGAAATCCTAAAAACATTTTTCGTCTCACCAGTATTTAATCACGGCACCGGAATTTTTTATCTGGAAGTGATCGGAGACCGCACAAGTGTTGAGCTTGCCGAGTATATCGCCCACTTTCTCGACCACGAACTTGAAGTCATGTGGAAAGAGGTTAAAAAGAAAAATCCCGAGTTTAAAAACATTACTGCTAAAAACTCTTTTTTGAGGGGAGTTTCTAAAGGCTATATTGAAAAAATTGAATCGCAGAAAAAGAAATCGGCGCAGAGCTTCGAGCTGGTACTAATTGAAAAAAATCTGCAGAAGCAATTGAAGACCGTCTATTCGAGGATCGGCCATTCATCAATGAGTGCTGGTTCTCATCATTCGGGTGCTAATGCAGCTGGAGTTGAGTCTGGAAAAAACTTAAGTATAAGGCCTGGAATTAGTAACAAAAATGTTAAGACGCTTTTGCTTTCATGATCCTATGACAATTTTATGGTCAGGAAAAATATTTTTGTCATATATTAATTATCAATTACTTTAAATAAAACAAAAAAGGGCCCGAAGGCCCTTCATATTTGATTAGTTCTTAGAGATCAGCGTTTCTTTATTTGAAAGAGCTTTCGACATGACACCATTGAACGGCGTTTCTGCCACATAATAGATTTTGTAATTTCCATTAGGAATTGTATTCGTTCTGAATCCTAATCTCATGTGCTCTACAACTTGTTCAGTTAAACGGCTTGCAACGATTTTTCCAGATGAGTCTTCAACATAAAAAGTTACACGTTGAGGAATGACTGGAGAAGCTTTAATATCAATATCAAATTCAATTCTGTCTTTTTGCGGCTTACTTAGATCTACACCTTTAGCACCAGCGAAAGAAATTGAAGAATTCGGCTCGTGGTTAACAATTAAAAATTCTTTTATTTGAGATTTTTTATCGCCAACTTTTGCATACACTTCATAACGGCCGTCTTTTAATGTTGTTGTATCAAGTGCAGTTCCGCACTCAGAAGTTACAGCACCAGCACATGAAGAAATTGTAACAGCATCAGTATCACCTTTTAAAACCACTTCGCTTGCAGCTGGTTTAGAAAGATTAACTTTTACAGTGTGAATTCCACTTACGTATTCGTGGTCTGTAGGAGATCCTATAGAGATATAATTGTCTTCAGGGTTGATTTGGAATGACCAAGTGTTGTCTCCAATCCCTGATTTATCATCGTAAGAAATGCGGATGAATCCGCTTTCTCCCCAGTCAGCACCCCATGAGTTACGAACGATCCAGTATCTTCCTTCATCGTTGAATCCAACGATTGAAACTGCATGACCACCTTCTGCTTTACCGCTTACTGATTTATAGATACCAGAAGAGTAAACCATGAAGTCTTCATACACAGTCATACTTGTCATGAGAGGACCTTTTTTAAGTGCCTCTTTAACTTTTGCAGAAGATCCACCTCGAGTACTTGGCGTTGAGAAATTGGCAATTTTATAAGTTCTTTCAGTCTGGTTCTGGCAAAAAGTTTTTTTACATTGAACATCTTCACCAGTTGACCCTGATTCATAAGGAGCACATGTTAAATCAACGATTCCTTTATTTTTAAGAAAAGAAGCCGCTGAAGACGGGTACCATCCGAAATCACACGATCCGCCACCGCAGTTAAAAAGCTGCTGAGGAGAAAATGAAGGTGACATCCATGGGAATGCCGAGCTGATTCTGTATTGAGCTTCAAGAGTCCCGACAGAAGCGAAGGCAACGCATGAACCGCAGTTCCCTTGGTTTAAAACCGGGCCAAGCCAGTTAACACCGTTAACGTTTCTCCAATCTATAGAGTCTAGAGCTTTTGTTCTATCTTCATAAAGAGCATTCCCTTCTGGACGATCGCTCGACCCTAAAAGTCTTTTAATTTCGGCATCGCTCATTTGAGAAACTTTGTTCTCGCGCGCAGTCCAGCCGGCATTGTTCTTTTTGATAAGAGTGTTGATCGAGTTAACATTGATACTTGATGCCTGTGCAGAAACTGCAACGGCCATCGTAGTGAGAGAGATCCATTTTTTCATACTTCATCCTTGAAAGAGAAATGGTGAGACTAAAAAATCACATTCCTTAATTCCAATCCTTATGCGGTTCTTACGCAATTTAATTGTTTGGACAAGTTCTTACTTTGAAAGTTTTTTGGTCGGATATTACTTCTTTTTTAGGAAATTAATCCATTCGCGGGTGAGAAGAGAAATTTCGACGAAGTCTTTTGCACCAAACAGGCAGCGCTCTGTGCTCTGCCACAAGTTCGGGCCTTGTGAGAATTCAAAAATCTGAGGTATACCGCCGAGCTCATTGCAGATTTTAAATCCAGGCGAGCCGATGTTGCTGTAATAATCTTTGATTTCCAGTTCAGATTTTTTTCTTTTTAGAATTTCACATTTATTTTCATCGCAGGATTTTGAAACATAAAAAAGCATGTTGTCCGGAGTTTTTTTTGAGCAGAGAGTTTCTTTAGCGATAGCAGGTTTGCCTTCAAAAATAATTCTGACCTGAACATCATTGCAAGATTTAGCGTATAAATTTCCGGATAATATAAAAAAAAGAGCTAAGAAATTTTTCATGGTAGATATGTCACTCCCAAAATCGATTTTTTTAATCGCGACTCTGAAACCCAGAAATGCCCGCTGTAGCGACAGCCGTTCACTGTACAGCTCTTATGGCATGAAAGGCCAACACCTTCGTGCTGCTCACAATCTTTTCCCCAGCTGTTTCTCACCAGGTATTCACATGCTCCACTCTCGGGATTTGTTCTTCTGCCGACAACAAGTGAGCCGTGTCCACCGACACCTTCTTCACCGTTAAGCTTGTTATAGTCGTAGCCAATGCCGGCCACTTCACCTTTACTGATTTGTTCATCGAGAGTCTTCATTAAAATATCAGCCTGATATCTTGTAGAACTTACAGTTACTGGATTTAATTTTAATCCTGGAAAACTTAATTTTCTGCACTGCTGATCATAAAGAAACTCAACCAGTTTTTTCGTTCCAAAACGGTTCATGTGATTTCTGATCAGGGAAACGTTAATGCCCGGAAAAGCTGCTTGTAAATCAGAACCAAAACATTGATTTGCACTCAGCTCCTGATCTAGTCTTCTGTCTCTTACAACACTTAAAAAATTATTCAGAAAATCATTATATCTTTGATTTATGCAGAATTTAAAATCATTCGACGGTAGATCTTCCTCTAGGCATAGTCCGCCTTTTTTTGTAATGTAGTTTTCAATACTGTCTTCAATATCGCCGCCATTGGAAGATTTTCTGTCGCGAATATCGTTTTCTATTTCCTGTCCTGAATTATACAGACTCACTGCCGAAATTTTTTTCTTAAGCTTAAAACTCAACAGATCGGCAGCTGCATAAGCATAACACCATCCGACGCTATCCTGATTTCGCACATTCTGTAAATTCACTGTTTCATTTTCGATAATTGTATTAGAGCATTTTCCATTTGAGGCTGCCGGCTTCACGACAATTGACTCTTTTTTCGGAGGAACAACGATGTCTTCGTACTTGCGTTGGAGCGCGGGAAGTTTTTCCGAGCTGTTGTTAAATAAATCTTCAAAATCATATTTGTATTTTTTACTTTTTCCTGTGAGGTAATAGTATTCAAGTGAGATGTCCTTACCACCCTCTTCCTTGATTCCCAATTTTAGATATTTTGAAATCGTATCAATTCTTTTTTCTTTGATACTGTTTCTGTCATCGGCCGTCTGATCTAGAGCACTCTTCGCACAGCTCTCACCTGAGATCTGTGATTTGAATTTTGAAAATTCCTGTGAGTAGGATTTGATATCGTCATAGGCCATCATGTGCTTATTATTCATTTCACTGGTGTTGGACTGAAATTCAAGAACTGCATCGTCGCAGACATCCGCATACACCTGACTAAAAGCAATCAGTGTGAATACGAGAAAATAGAATAACGCCTTCATGGCATCGCTAAAGTTCGACATTGGATAATGTTAGCTTATTTAGAGATTTTTTAAACCTGTTTTTCGTCAGGCCCGAAGATCCATTTATGCTGTTGACCGATCACACGGAAAAATCCGCCGCTTTCTTCGTTCCACGAAAGCACATTAATAAATCTTTGCATTGGAAATTTTTCTTCATTGTTAAAACATGGAGTCAGAACCCATGGAAACTCCAGTGAGTCTTCTAAAACAGCGAGAGTTTTGTAAGCGTCGAGTACGGCATCGAAATCAGCTTTGTCCGCCACGACGGCCTTTACCTGAAATCTGCCTTCGTAATCTTTATTCATTTTCTGGATATTCTTAAGGGGAGTTTTTACCCCTGTCGAAGGCGTCTTGAAATCAAAACTAATATAGTCTACTAATTCAAAAATTTCGTCTACCACTCTAGTCCCTGCTGCTTCGATGTTCACAAAATAATGTCTGTCTTTAAGGGCTTTCACTAATTCTAAAACATGCGGAACATGTGATGGATGAAGCGGATCCCCGCCGGTAATCGAAATGTTTTTAATCAGACCATTTTTTCCTTCTGTATAAATTCTCTCGAGGATTTCTGTGATGGTTATGCCCATGTCCTTATCGAAGATCCATGTATCTTTTGAATCGCAGTTTAAACAGCCGACAGCACAGCCCTGATAGCGAACAAAGACTTGCGGACGTCCCAAAAAGACGCCTTCCCCTTCGGTGGCACGGTAAATAGAATTTATGAGGTGATTTCCTTTCATAGTAACCGCAATTTCTACGCCTCGGGGTCAGCACCGTCAAACTGATATGAGCAAACAGGTAGTTTTTTCAGTATTTTTGATCAAAATTAGTGCTAAAATACCTATATGAATCAAAACTATCTTCGAATATACCAGGAAATTATCGAGAAACTGAAGAACGACCAGCGCCCGAAGATTGTTCTGACAACTGAACTTATGGCCGAACTTCGTGCCGAATGGGAAAGCGCACTCTCTGCTACAAACTTAGATTCTATAAAAAAAATTCTATGCATTTTGGATAATACGCAAACAACGACGAGCGAGTTGAATGAATTATTTTTCAAAACACTAAAGCAGATAAAAGATCAGGAAATTTTAGTGTACACACTTGCAGCTTCACAAAAACATGTGATCGCCGACAGTTTTAAAACAGGCCACATGATTTCTTATGAGTATTTTGAAATTTTGAAAAATTTATTGTTGGATAAAAATCCTGAAGTAAAAGAATGGGCGCTTAGAACAATAGAAAATTTAGGTCCACTCTCAATGCGTTTTCAAAAAGAAGTTCTTGCTGCAAAACCTGGACTCATTAAATTATTTAACCAACACCAGAAAGCGAGTGCACAGATTATTGAGTATCTCGAGAAAGAATGGAAGAGAATGAAGTTATGACAAAAAATTGTAACGAAGCAGAAGTCAGAAAATTTTTGCAGAATCATCACGATCCTAATTCACAACTTGTGAAATTGAAGAGCTATACCAATGTAGCAAATACGCAGTTATTTGAGACGGATTATCATGAAACGCATCAGGTTCAAATTATCCCCGACAAGTCGATTTCTCCTGCGCAATTCGTTCCCGACAAGCTCGATCCAAAAAAATTTCGTGCGCATCCAGTGACAATTAAAGCAATGAGAAAAGAATTGTTTATGGGTGGAGAAGATTTTATTGACCTGGAGTGTCTGCTGACTTGTGCATCATGCAAAACAGAATTCGTCGTACAATTCTGGCATTTCTGCCCTTACTGCGAAGCTTCGTTTCCTAGTAACATAAAGTAAGATGTTATCCATTGTTAGATTTTAGTATTTGTCTGAATTAGTCCCCTATCTGTACAGTCAATTTCCAGAACCAAAAAATAAAGATTTGTTCTTTTTAAAATGTTTGCCACTGCTTTAGTCATGGAAATAGAACTATAAAAGATGAATGCAGTAATTTTTCAGGAGTAGAAATGAAGAGAGAGAATGCTTATCTGTCAGACAAAGAAA
>JACMRM010000111.1 GCA_014376445.1 Bacteriovorax sp.
CCCGGCATTCAGCTGTTGAGGTATGATGATGAAGGAAATGAAGCGAGACTTATAAAGACGAATAAAGCAAAAACAATTTATTCAATGGTGAAAGGTGTTTCAGGATTCCCAACAATGCCTCCGCAAGGCTTTGAAAGCCTTGCGGAAAAAGCAGAAGCGGTTAATTTTCTTAAGCTTTGGATTGAACAAATTCCGCAAATCTAACTGAAACTTGCGCCGGCGTCACTTTAGGTCTTCCTAGTTTCTCAGGTGAACCTTTTTGTGTTTTTAAGTGCACGAAAGTTGCTGAGTTATTATTTTTAATTTCACTCATCATGCCAGCAAATTTCTCTAAACTGTCTGTTGAATAAATTGTTGGGTATCCGAAACCAGCAGCGACAGCTCCGAAAGAAACTCCACCAGTCACAGTTCCTTGTCCGCCAGTTGAATCGTGAGCTTCGTTATCAATTAAGATATGAACTAAATTTTTCGGCTTGTAAGCCCCGATAGTGGCCATGGATCCAGTTCTCATAAGAAGAGCACCGTCACCATCAATCACGACAACTTTAAGATTGGGTTTCACAATAGCTAAACCAAAACCGAAAGCGAGAGCACACCCCATTGATCCAACCATATAAAGCTGGTTGGCCTGATCACCTACTTCGTATAATTCACGCCCGGTTTTACCAGTCGTTGCAACAACAGCAGCATCCATTCCAATAGACTTTTGAAGAACTTCAAGAACCGGAGTTCTTGTCGTACGCGATTTGTAATCAAGTTCGAAATTATCTGTTTGTGAAATTGAAAAATGTTTTTTCGATGGAGCAGCTTTTGTCTGAAGTTTATAGTCAGCAATATCATCTTTTCTCATAATGAAAACGTATGGCTGGCCATGAGCTTTCATATAATCATCTGCAATTTTAAGTGCAGGACCAACTTCCGCTTCAGTTTGCGGGAAGAATGCCCATTTCAATCTCATGGTCTCAAGCATCTGAGTAGTGATTTGGCCCATTAGATCATGTTGAGGTTCATCAGCAGGACCTCCCACTTCTCCGCGAAGAGTAGTGATGATCATAACTGGAATGTTGAAAGTATAAGTTAGTGACGTAATCGGGTTAACTGCATTGCCTAAACCAGAGTTTTGAAACATAACAACAGCACGTTTTCCACCAATGGTTGCTCCTGCAGCGATGGCAATAGCGTCTCCTTCATTAACACTATCATAAAAATCAAAACCATCTGTATCAATAACGTAGTTAATGAATGGCTTTAAATATGAACAAGGCGTCCCTGTAAAAAAATTAAAACCTAATTCTCTAGCCGGTGTTAAAAATTTGTCTGCTGTAATCATATTTTCTCTCTTATTTTAAATTTATCAAGTAACGATTTGTATATTTAGTTTCATTTTTTGCTAATAATTTACCTTCGTAAACACCACCATTAAGGACTGCTTTAATATCTCTGTCGCAATTCCTCTTTTTCTGTAAGAAGTGGCCACAGCATAACCAATATAGCCACCAGTCTTTTTCAGGTGATCATTAAGTTCATGCCTGATACTCGACCTGCTAACAATCTTCCTGTCTAAAAGTGCATAAAGCATAGAATCCGGAACAAGCCCTTTCGATAGATTTCTTCCGTTAAAGCGATCATCTAAAGTCTTCAAGCGCATTTCAAACTTGAGTCCCAGCACTTTAATAAAGCTTTACCACTCGCCATCCAAGTCTGAAAATAATTCCAGTCCAACCATAAAAGCTTTTTCGTCATTTATAGTTAATGGTCTAAGAATTATTTCATTCATTAAAATTGTTGTCCGCGTGAAACGTCAGCGTAACTGTCGACGTCCATCCAGTGTCCATCAATGTACATAACATTGATTTTTACTTTCTTAGAAAGAAGGTTGTTCATTAAATCTGGAAGCTTCAATTTACTGAAGTCAGAAGTTTTTGAAAGCTCTTCAAGTGCAGATGAAAGAACAACGGACCCAACTTTATTTGTCTTTACAAGACCAATCCACTCACCAGAAGCCTCTTTAGAATCTTTAGCTGCACCAAACTTAATTCCTTGAAGTTCAGCTGAGGCTTCAGCAAATTTCGTCGAATGTTTTCTAGAGCAAAGAACGAAGTCTCCATTGTAGTCTGGAATCCTGTTTTCGATCGAAGCATCAACAACAATCGTGATGTCCCCTTTTTCTTCCAGTAATCGAGTAAGGATATATTTCCTATAAAGAATATCACCGTAAGAAATAATTGTTGTATCAACTATTTCCTTTTTCGCTAAATACAATGAAGCCAGTTCATTTGTACTTTCAAATTTTTCGTTGTGAATATATTTAATGTTCGGGAATTTGAAAGCTTCTTTTTTGTAACCTGTAACGATTGATAGATCTTTAATCTCATGCTCGTAGAAGTTTGTAATTGATTGCTCAATTAATGGTTTCCCGTTGATGTCGATAAGAACTTTAGGACGGTCTTCTGTTAATTCTTTTAGTTCAGCGCCACGAGATGCTGCCAAAAGAATAACTCTTGGAGCTTCAGCGTCTGCTACTGTTAAATAACGTTTTTCAGCCGCTTCAAGTTCTTTATCATTTTGAAGACGAAACAGTTCTGAAACTGCAACAATCTTATCTTCAACGTTCATTAAAGATTGCTCTTCAAAGATTGTTTTCGTTACATTTTGCATAGCTGTTACTGCCATTCTCATCTGGTGGTTAGCCCAGATACAAACAGAAACGTCAGCTTCTCTGAAAACGTTTGTTGGTGTTGAGTAGTATTTAGTTGGAACAATAACAACCGGACATTCTTTTGATCTTTCTCCCCATTCTTTCATGAAAGCTAGAATTTCATCTGGCTTTGAAATTTTTGAGTGCATAAGGATTCCGTTAGCTCCAGCCTTCCTGTAAGCATCTGCTCTCTTAACTGCTTCTTGTAATCCCCATCCAGCGATCAGGGCCTCTACGCGAGCGATGATGTTGAAATCGTCGTCTAGTTTTGTATCTTGACCAGCTTTAATTTTCCCACAAAATTCTTCAACGTCAGCAAGTGGCTGAGCATCTGTTCTTAAGAATGAATTTGTTTTGGGAAAAATTTTATCTTCAATACAAACTCCAGCAACTCCACGTTGCTCAAGTTTCATAACAAGTCTTCTCATATTGTTAAAGTTACCGTATCCTGTGTCACCATCAAGAAGAATAGGAATTCTTGTAGCGTCACTCATGTATTCAACAACGTCTAGAACCTGAGTCCAAGATGCTTCGTTGTTATCTCTAACTCCGAGAGAAGCAGAGATTGATAAACCCGATCCCCAAATCCCCTTGAATCCAGCTTCTTCAGCGATTTTTGCCGATATACCATTATGAGCTTCCATTAAGAACTCAAGCTCATTCGACATAAGCATAGATCGCAGCTGCGTAGACTTTTTCGTAATTAGATTTTTCATAGGTAAATTTCCTTATAAACATTAAAGGCCATAATTAAACTGAATATTACAATCAAAACACCGGAGACTCGCCCGAAGTTTAAGAAAAACTTTTTAGGTAAACGATGCTCATATTTCTGAACCATCTTAAGCAAAAAATAAAACCAGCTGGCAGACCCGACAGCAACACCAAACGATAAAAGAAAATAATTTAAGAAATTAAAATCAAATGCCTTCCATGATTTTATAACAGCAGCAAGTCCTGTCATCGTTGCAATCAATGTAGGATTAGATGTGTAAATCAAGACTCCCAACAAAAAGAAACCTGTAACATTAGGATCTTTTTTATTTCCTGCAGCATGATCTTCAATCTGTTTTTTATTTAAAATCTCCTTCACACCAAAAATAAAAAGAAATAACACGCCGACAATTTTTAACGTGATTGAGGTTTTATGAGAAAACGTAAAAAGCGAAAGCCCTGATAAGATCACCATGAAATACGAAAAATCCATCAGCGATCCACCAAGAGCGATAGAGAACGCTGAACGAAAATTATGCTTCAATAATGTATTCACAACCCAAACGTTGATCGGTCCAACGGGGATGCACATTACGAAGCCAATAGTTACTCCTAAAAGAAGAGCGATCATGCTGACGTACCCTCCAGGCCATTTAAACTTTGATTAATTTTATTTTGATAAATCAACATTCCAACTAACCACACATTCGCAAAAACGATCGCGTAAATAAAAAGAATTTCTGGTACATTAATAATATAAGCGAGAATCAAAACAGCGATATGCCATGATGGACCAATAAGCCCCCACAACTGAATCGCTCGAAAATTTTTCTCTACATATTGTTTTGAACTAAACTTTAATGTTCTTCCTTCATTCCCAGCTTGGAGACTGCTGAACCCTAAATAGATCCAAAGAATAAAATGACGACGTTTCGATCCGTTTGGATCAAGCTTAATCAATCTGATTTTCTCTCTGATTTCTTCCAGCTCTCTTTGAACAAATCCACCATCTCCACGATCATACGACAAGTACTCCATCAAAAAATGGTCATAGGTAATCGAGTGAATCGCCTTGCTGATACCAGCAGCTATAACTAAATAAACAGCAGGAATTGATCCAGTCATCGGCATGTATTTCGCCACACCAAATCCAAGACAAATATAACAGGCAATATTGCAAGTGTAGTCTACAAGTCCGTC
>JACMRM010000112.1 GCA_014376445.1 Bacteriovorax sp.
GCGAGCTTTCCGAGTTTGCTAGTAAAAACTTCACAAACGTACTAAAATTCCATGAAATAAATAATCCTTCTCCGCTTGAGCATGTGAAGGGACTGGCCCTACAGTTCAAGGCCTGAGTTTAAAAGTTTAGGAAATTCATGGAATATAAAATTCAAACTAAAGAAGCGCTTGAGAGTTTTGTCTGCGGCAACTGGGACGCGGTAAATACTTATATCGAGACTTTGAAAAAAGATCTGCCAATTCCTTTTTACTCAAGTGTCGATGTTCGTGAAAGCAAAACGAAGTATGCTCCAGTCGATCACAACATGTACCCTGCCGGCTTTAACAATCTTTGTTCTGCTGATTTCAAAGGTGCAAGCACTGTTGCGAATGAAACAATTAAAAAATTAAATCCGGATGCAAAATGGATTGGAATTTTTCCTGAATCGAATACAAAAAATTTAATGTACCTTGATCACTTAACGACACTAGGTAAGTTGATTGAAGATTCTGGCTATACAGTTCGTCTTTTAAGTTTTGATCCGAATCTATTTCCTGAAGATCAGGAGTGTCTGGGATTAACTTCTGCAAATGGCTCGCCGGTAACAATTTGTAAGGCGAGTATTCGAGATGGAGAAATTTTTGTCAACAGACAAAAGATGGATTTGATTATTTGTAATAATGATCAATCGAATCCATGGCCGGTTGACTGGGCAACAGTTAAAACGACGATCAATCCTACTCCAAAAATCGGATGGTTCAGAAGGCAAAAAAATATTCATTTTACTTATTATAAAAAAGTTGCTGATGAATTCTGTGCGCATTTTGAGATTAACCCAGATCTCATTCAGGCTAAATTTGCTGCTGTCGAAGAAGTGGATTTTGAAAATAAAAATGGGTTGGAGAAACTCGGGTCGGCTGTTGATGGAATCATTAAAGAATTAAAACCTGGATCAAAAGTTTTCGTCAAGGCCTCTCAAGGGACTTATGGAATGGGGATTAGTGTTGTGTCCTCTGGTGAAGAGATTATCAATATGAATAGAAAGACACGCAATAAAATGGACATTGGAAAAAATAGCATTAAGTTTACATCGCTTCTGGTTCAGGAAGGTGTTGAGACAATTATTAAGTACGATGATATGCCGGCGGAAATTACGATCTATCTGGTCGACGGGAAATCTATCGGCGGGTTCATGAGAGTGAACGGTGAAAAAGATGATCTGGGAAATTTAAACAGCCGCGGAATGGTATTTAGAAAATTATGTATGGGTGATGTTGTGGACACGGCAGAAGACCACACAACGAAAGAAGCTCTATATTCTGTGATCGCGAGACTTTCGACGATTGCATCGGCTTATGAAATTAAAGAAGTGATCGAATAAAAATATTAAAATAATGGAACTTCGTATTAGAGTTCCATCACTAAAAGAGAGATAATTTTATGATGACAGGAGCTAAGAAAAATATCTTAGATGCCATTGGTTGGACCCCAATCGTTAAGCTTAACAAAGTTACGACAGGTGTGGACTCTGAAATCTATGTAAAGCTTGAGTACTTAAATCCAGGTGGATCTTCTAAAGATCGTATTGGTGGATATATTATGGATAGAGCGATTGCCGCTGGAAAATTAAAGCCAGGTGGAACAATCATCGAAGGGACATCGGGAAATACTGGTGTTGGTCTTGCGATGTGGGCAGCTGTTCACGGGTACAAATGTATTTTCGTTATGGCCGACAAACAATCAATTGAAAAAGTGAATAACTTAAAATCGTTTGGTGCAAAAGTTGTAGTATGCCCTACTGATGTTAAACCGGAAGATCCAAGATCTTACTATTCAGTTTCAAAGCGTCTTGCTGAAACTATTCCTAATTCATACTATGTAAATCAATACGACAACCTTTGGAATCGTGAAACTCACGTAGCAACAACAGGTCCGGAAATTTTCGAACAAACTAAAGGTGACTTCGATGTGTACATGGCAGGTGTTGGTACAGGTGGAACGATCACTGGTGTTTCAATGTTTCTTAAAACTGTTATGCCAGAGTTAACAACTGTTGGTGTTGACGTTGAAGAATCAATTGTTGCTCAGTTCGCGCGCACTGGAGATATGAGTGGTGCAAGATCATACGTTATCGAAGGGATCGGGGAAGATTTTATTCCTGAGAACTACGACTTTAAAGTGATTGATGACTGGGTCGTTGTTGGCGATAAAGAATCTTTCTTGATGGCACGTGCACTTTTAAAACAAGAAGGAATTTATACTGGTGGATCTGGTGGGTCTGCAGTTGTTGGAGCTATTAAATACGCTAAAACTTTAAAAGAGCCGAAGAAAATTTTAGTTATTCTTCCTGATTCAGGAAACAGATACACATCGAAAATTTTCAACGATGAATGGATGATGTCTAAAGGTTATATCGATTCGTCTTTCAATGTGATCATTAAAGATCTTTTAAACGATCTTGGAAAAGTTAACGGTAAATTGATTTCGATTGATGATAGAGCAACTATTGGCGATGCTGTAAAAGTTATGGAAACAAAAAGTGTTTCTCAGCTGCCGGTTATTGCTGAAGGCGTGATCAAAGGGATTTTAAGTGAGAACGGATTATTAAAACCACTTTTCAACGGTGAATTCTCATTGAGCGATTCAGTATCTCTTGCTTACTCGAACAAGTATAAAGTTGTCGATATCAATGATCTTTTATCGAATGTTGCTGATTCACTTCTTAAAAAAGATGTCGTTCTTGTAACTGAAAAAGGGCAGCCTGTTAATCTTCTAACGAATATTGATATTTTAAACTTCATCGCTAAACGCGAGAATATGTAGGATTTTATGACAAAAAAAGTTACAGCGAAAGCTAAAAAAGCAAAAGCGCCGGCAGTTAAATCAATTAAGACCGTAAAAGAGCCAAAGACAGCGAAGTCGCACATGCATGATATCGCGACAAGAACAATTCACGTTGGCGGAGAGCCGGATAAGGAAACAGGTGCGATTATGCCACCTATTTATCAGACTTCAACTTACGTTCAGGAGTCTCCTGGTGTTCACAAAGGTTATGAGTATACACGCTCTCACAACCCTACCCGCACACGCTTGGAAGAATGTCTGGCATCCTTAGAGCAGGCTAAACATTGTATCGTTACATCTTCAGGTCTTGCAGCAGAAATGCTGATCATGCATATGCTACCTGCAGGATCGAATATTATTTGCGGTGATGATGTTTACGGTGGGACTTACAGATTATTTACAACTGTGTTCCAGAACATGCATAACTTTAAATTTATCGATACGACGAATCCAAAAGAAGTTGAAAAAGCAGTTAAGGCATTCAAGCCTGCACTCATCTGGCTCGAAACTCCAACAAACCCGCTTTTAAAAATTACTGATATCCAGGCGGTGACTGCGATTGCGAAAAAAGCAAAAGCATTAACAGTGGTAGACAACACTTTCATGAGTCCCTACTTTCAGAACCCAATCGTTCTTGGAGCTGATATTGCTCTTCACTCAATGACAAAATATATCAACGGCCACAGTGATGCTGTTGGTGGTGCTATGATGATGAATGATTCTGAAATGTACAGAAAGCTTTGGGTTCTTCAGAACTCAATCGGTCCATGTCATTCTCCGTTTGATTCATGGTTAGTGCTGAGGGGATTAAAAACTCTGGCAGTAAGAATGGAAGCTCACGCGAAGAATGCAATGATCGTTGCTGAGTATCTTGAAAAACATCCTAAAGTTGAAAGAGTTGTTTATCCGGGGCTTAAGTCTCATCCTCAGCATGCAATTGCTCAGAAGCAAATGCTTGGGTACGGTGGAATGATTACTTTCTTCCTGAAAGGTGACATTAAAAAATCTATGACGTTTTTAAAGAACGTTAAGCTTTTTGCTCTTGCTGAAAGTCTTGGTGGGGTTGAATCTTTAATTGAACATCCTGCGATTATGACTCATGCTTCTGTTCCGAAAAAAGTTCGTGAAACGATTGGGCTGACTGATAACTTGATTCGTTTATCAGTTGGTATTGAACATGTTCAGGACTTGCTGGAAGATTTAGACAACGCGTTCAAATCAGTTTAAATTAAAAAACAAGGCTCCTTTCGGAGCCTTGTTTATAGTTGATATAATTTTTTTTGTTCAATTTCTATCACACTCATCAGTGCATCATAAATTAGAAAATTGCCGGCCTTATTTCTTGAAACTTCGAAGAAAAACTCATTGATAAGGTCTCGTGTATTTTTATCTTGATTGTCTTTATAAAAGTTTTTAACGGAAAGTTTAGGATTTAGTTCTTTCAGGTTTTTTAAAGCTCCTGCAGAAAGCAAATAAAATTTCTCAGAAGGCTTTAGCTTCAATTTTTGAGCATGAGAAAAATCCAATAGTTCATTCTGATAATAAAGGTATCCCTCACCTTTGAACTGGCATTCTGCTGTCAATGTTTTCAGATCAACGTTAATAATGCAATAATTCAGACTCGCACCCATTTCACTTGAATGATGATTAATCATTTTTTCAAAACTTTCACTCTGAGATTTCATACTGGTTGTCGGTGCAGAAAGTTTTAAAACTTCCATCTCTGAAATAATCATTGAAGATAAAATATAGCTGTCACTTCCTGCCTGAATATATAAAAAGCTCTGGTCGGTTTGAAGCATGTCAAAAAATTCACCACCACTTTTTTCACCGGCCATAAACTTGCTTGTAACGGTTATTCCTTTTAACGTATCTATTCTCACTTTTACTAGACGATCATGAAGATCTTTGATTTTAGTTAATTCACTTTTTGTATAATCATGAATTTTTTCCAGATCACCGGCAAGTTTATCGAGAGAAACGACACTTGCACTAAAGTTCATGTTTAAATAATTTTTCAGCAATGGAGTGTTGTAATCAATTTCCTGAGACAGGTCGATGAATCCAAAAATTTTATCGAACTGGCCTTTCAACTCAGATACGATTTTGAATTCTCGGCGGTTGTTCATCGCTACAACAATTTTTAAATCGCGCTCTTTAGACACTTCAATCAGAGTATCAATATGATCATGATCCACTACTAAAAGAAGCGGTGTATTTGAAGACACTTTTGAGTCATCCCAGCTGATAAATTTAGGAGTCAGGTCTGCTTCTTTTAAAAGCTTCTTTAAATACTCATCTTGGGCCGGGTTCTGGCGTACAACTTCCATTTCTCGCATTAGGGCTCCATTTTTTTAATCGATCCTAACATTCTAAAAGAAGGCAGGAAAAAGGGATATTTAAAAATAAAATGCCTACTCAAATGGGCAGGTGATTTAGGTCCTAAAAAAAGTATCTCCTTGTAATTTGGTCAAGTTCGCATTCTTTCTAAAGTCGTAGTACATCCTGACCGATACTTAATAAAAGTAGTAGTCCTTTGGGATTTCTGTATGCATTGGAATAAGTAAAAAATGACTAATAAGAAGAACAACGTAATTCAGCTCTCAGCTTTAAAAGAAAAGCGTGATGAGAAATTAAAGGCCGAAGCTGATGCTTTGGCACAGTCGTTTGCTACAGCGAAGGCCATTGCTACAACTCCTTCGATTAAAGAAATAAGAAAAGAGTATTTTGAACTTTCAATCAAGACGCTGCTGGCGGCCCTTAAATGCAAAGACGATTATACATGGGGACACTCGCTGAGAGTTGCCTATTTGTGCGTGTCAGTCGGTAAAGAAATGGGGTTTTCTCCGGATGAACTTTATGAACTGGAAGTTTCTGCACTTTTCCATGACATTGGAAAAATCGGTGTGCCTGATGCTGTTTTAAAAAAACCATCGCGTCTTACAGAAGATGAATTTCTGGAAATGAAACTTCATCCTTCAAAGTCATTTGAAATTCTTCAGGACTTTCCAATCTTTTCTAAAATGGCCGTCAATGCAAAATACCACCATGAACGTTTCGACGGTCGTGGATATCCGGAAGGATTGAAAGGTGAAAATATTCCATTTTATGCACGTATCATTCTTATCGCTGATACATTCGATGCTATGACTTCTACTCGTCCATATAGAAAAGGACTTCCATTTGATGTCGCTTTTGCTGAGCTTCGCGAATTCGCGGGAACTCAATTTGATCCTCAGATCGTAGAGAAATTCATTTCTTGTATGACTAAAGAACAAAGCAAAAACGAAGAAACATTTAAGCTTCAAGTCATCACTGGTGACTTCAAAAAAGACGCCGCCTAATTATTTTTTATTTGCAGAATGCTGTAGGCTGGGAAGTACTTACATTATACTTTTGAATTTTAGCGCAGTCTTCATCAGTGTTATAAATATTTTGTATAATACATTCAGCAGTATTGCCCTTTAATTCATTCCACTTCATGTTTTTATTGCAGACAACATACGAAGGCTTGTCTACGCATGCCCAATATTTATCTTTACAGTTATAAACGAGTCCTCGGCCGACCTGATCGTAAACAGGTGGAAGAGTTTCAGAAACATCTTCAACAATCTTTGATGCCATTGATGCTGCTTTTTTAGGAGTCTTTTTATCTAAAGCTTGCAGCTGAGATGGAATATTAACTTCTTCAGTAGATGTGTTTGCCGCAGCTGTTTCAGGAGCTGCAGTTTGATCTACATGATCGATGAGCTGATCAATTTTATGATCTACACTTGTATCGACAACTTTCGATGAAACAATTTCTTGAGAAGTTCCTGTGTCTGTAGAAGATTCTGTTTGCATCTGATCCGCTGTTATATTGACGGGAGCCGTTGCAAGCGGGTCATTTTTATCGAGGATATTTACGTTTTCAATAGGTGGGGTTGAGCCTGCTGCTGTATTTACATTACCAGTGGCTAAAGTATTAGAGACCTCGGCCGAGGTTGAAGCTTCGCCGGTTTTTGCGGGCGCATCAGTAGCGCTTTTTCCATTTGCAGCTATTGCGGCGGTTTTTGTATCACCTGCTTTGTCATCGGGCTTAACGATGCCTTTTCTTTTTTTTCTTACGGGAGCTTTTGCGAGAATTTCATCAAGACCTTGATCACCGGCACCTTTATTTTTCTTTAAAACAAACTCATCCAGGGCAAAGTAGGCTATACCACAAATAACCACCACGCGGATGATCATACTTATGCGTTTTTTCTTTTTTTCTTCATCACTCGTAACTGAGGGACCGTCGGATTCATCGCTCTCGAATTTCTGAAGTTCGTTTTCTTCACTTTCTTCAATGTTATCATCTGATTCTTTCACCATCCCCATTTTTTTACGGAGAGGTCCAGGAAGACTATTTTTCAAGTTTGTGATAAGTTTTTCAAGCATATTAAATAATTATAAAGGATTTTCATGAAAGTCATAGATGACGGTGTAATAAAGTATGACCGGTCAAATTTTACCCCATGCGACTGTCTTTCTCAGGAAGAGTTTTCCGAACTGGAGTACTGGAGAAAAATACTCTTCAATTTAAATCTTATCGGTGAGTATCCTGAAGCACGGATTGGTTTTGGAAATATGTCGGTAGTGAAAGATTATTCTGAATTTGCTAAAAGTACTCATCCTCAATTTGTCATCTCAGGCACTCAAACGGGAAAATTCGCAGACCTAAATGGAAAACAATACACTCGCGTTCTCGATTATAATATTTGCGAGCTGAAAATTAAAATGATGGGTGCCATTGAAGCTTCAAGTGAAGCGCTTACTCATGCTGCTATTTATGATGCCAATCCAAAAATAAAATCAGTTTTTCATATTCACTCAGCAGAAATTTGGAACAAGATGATTAAAGACCACTTAGATCATACTGATGCCAGTATTCCGTATGGTACGGTTGAAATGGCAGAGGCCACTCAAAAATGCATAGCCGGAAAAAACTCGGGTGTATTTTGTATGCATGGGCATGAAGATGGTGTGGTTATTTATGGAACTTCAATGAAAGAGACAGGTGAGCTTACGCTGGCCCTTCATCAGAAGTATGTTGCTTCAAATAACTTATAAAATGAGTTCCCTCGGGCGACAATCTTGTCATCTCACCATTTGAAGTATAAAAATCAGAATCCAAAGTAATTTCTTTTTGAGATTTAATAAACCATGAAATCCGCTCACACTCTGGATATTTATCTGCAAGAGTTTGAATCACCAGTCCCATACTCTTGCGATAATTTACTTCCACCAATGGATATATTTTGAGTTCATTTTTTTCGAGATAAATAAATGAATCTATCTGAATGTTGTTAGTGGCCCCTAAGTCGAGATAAGCCCGGGCAATCTCTCTTGCGGTCTTCTCATATTCATCAAGTGAATATTTATATTTTTCTTGAATATATTTTTTAAATTTATCTACACTACTCGCCCCTACACCGCCTTTAAATCCGCCTTGAACAGAATTTATGTTTTCAACTATGAACTGCCTTTTTATAAGACCAGCTTCAATTTCAAAAGTTGTTCCGATATCAAACACACGGTTATGAAAAGGCTCGAGAAGAACTTCTCCTATGAGAATCTTTTCCAGTATAAATTTATTGAAATTATCAGAATTAAATTGATAGTGCCCGATACCGCTGAATCCATGAGGGCGTTTTATGATCCAGTTCTTATAATCTTGATGTATTTTTAAATGCTCTTCAATTTCCTGAAGATTTTTAACTATAGCACCTTGATAAAATCCCCAGTTATTTTTTTGAGCAAGATTCGCACTTGTTATTTTTGAATTTAAAATTTTTTCTAGAGAGTAGTCGTGACGGTTTCCCCACCAGGAAACTGCTTTATCTGCATCAGGGCTAAGATGAGGAATTATGAAGCCTAAATTTTTAAGTTTTGTGAGATAATTTTTATCGTAATTTCTAGCATTCTTTAGAACGCAGGCTTCTTTATTGACCAGGAAAAATATATATTCAAAATCCCTTATAACTTTTAAGCTTGAAGGAGAATTTTCAATGTAATTTGAATCAAAAAGATAAGATTCATAGTCGAGATCGACTTTATAGATGTTCACTACCAGCTCTTACGATTAGTAACATTGAACTCATCACGAAACCCATCCAGCTGAGAAATAAAATCCTGATCAAGACCGGCCTTAAGTCTTATAGACTTATCAAAGTGAATTCCTTTGGATCTTGCCGGAGTCATAACCCCAGGTAGATTATCTTTGTAGTAATTCCACAAATCTTTATCTGCTCGCCATTGGTTCAACCAGTGAGCACCAAGGGCCACGTGAGAAATTTCATCTTCTAAAACAATTCTCATCATGTCGGCACTTTTTTTATCATCAACTGCTCTGAAGCTTTTTTCATAAAATTGAGCAAAGTCTAAATTTGCCGATTCAAAAGTCATCGCCATGGCTGAATAAAAATGTGAAGCCGTCGTACATTTATCCATCCAGGTCCAAAAGAAATCATTGAGAGGAAAATCTCCAAATTCGATGCCAAACTCTTTCATGCGGACGATGTACATTTTTAAGTGTTTCTGTTCGTCTTGAATTGTTTTGATTAAACCCTTTTTAAACTGAATCATATCCCGACCAGTGTCAGGATAAAGCAACAAGGCAGCTGCCATCATTTCGATAGCTAGAAGCTCGTGATTGGCAAAAAAATGCAAGGCCAGTCCACGTTTTTCTTCTAAATGAAAACTTGTGTTGCGAGGGAATTTAATTTGTTCGTTATTAATTTCAAGGCGCTTTATGCGCCCTGGTTTTTTTGGTAATGAATAATGTTCTGATTGTTCTGTGAGCTCGAGGTCTTTAGAAGATAAAAATTTATCGTCTAATTCTCCTCCTTCTAAAATCTGTCTGGCATACTCACGATAATTCATTACGATCTCACTATCTCTTCGGCTTGCCAGCAAACTTTCTTTTCTTCGACGGTTTCCCCTGGCGGAAGTTTTCTTTTGTCGAGCCCATTGCTGAAGCTAGATTCGAGTTCTTTTCGCCTGGTTTTCCAGAATTCCCTCTTCTTTGCGGGAAAGGTCTGCGAGTGAAACGTCTTTGCTGAAAACACTCTTCACAGATCGCAAACTTCGCCTCATCGGCCAGTTTTGATCCACAGCTTGAGCATGTTGGTGTGATCTTATCTGAAAGAAGCGTATTGAGTTTATCGATCGCTGCAAGTTTGTTTTCCAACAGGTCTCTTTCTTCGAATTCAAAATTTTTATTATTGAAGTGACGAGCTAGCCATTGATAAAGCTCAACACATTTAATAGTCGTTTCAAGGTAATCAATTTCATTTGAAGCAAAATTAATATGCTCATTCTTGATTGTTTCATTAGTCACATATTTTTTCAGAATCCAAACGTAGTATTGAACGTGTTCCAATAAACCTAGGTTTACCGGTGCACAAGCAAAACCAAAAATCTCAGCTGATGAAAGTGTATGACCACTGTCGATATCTTCTACTGTTTCTGCAAGCTCGATCATTTCCTTGAGCTCAACACAGTAAAATGGCTTGGTGAAAGTCATCGTATTGAAAAGTCTTAAAAATTCTGAAAGTCTAAGGATCGGAAGATTATGAGATGAAAGTGCATTATTAACTTTTGTAAAAATATCCAGGTCGGGACCTACCATACTCTGAGTCTGTTGATCCAAAGTTGTATCCAATGCGTCCTGAATATCAGTTAGACCTTCTTCTACTTTTTGTAAGCAAGTGACTTTTCCTACAGGAAACCGCTGGAAACGTCCTGCACGTCCTGCAATCTGCTTAATCTCACTCACTGTAATGGGATGCTCTTGTGAATTGATATGTTTTGTTAATGTCGAAAAAACAATACGCTTAATTGGTAAATTCATACCCATCGAAATGGCATCAGTACTTACAATAATGTCTGTAATTCCTTTATCAAATTTACGGGCCTGTTCACGACGGACTTCCGGTGAGAGCATTCCGTAGATAATAGAAACTTTAAATCCAACTTGTTCAAGATCGTATTTATACTTAAGCGCATTTCTTCTTGAGAAAACGATTAAAGCATCTGACTTCTGCAATTGAGCAAGTGTGATTGTATTCGGCTCAACCTCCAGCTTAGTCATACGTTCGTAGTTTTTTACAATCAGTTCATCACCACAAAGCTCTGTGATCTGTTTAACCAGTTCTAAAACTGATCCGTCACCACATACGTGAACTTCATATGCATGAAGGTTAACAAGAGCACGGGTCCATGCCCATCCTCTTTGTTTATCCGTAATCATTTGAATTTCATCGATAACAGCACAAGTGAATTCTTCATTCAATTTCGCCATCTCGATTGTTGAAGAATAATGAGTCGCCCCTTCTACTTCAATAATTTCTTCACCGGTAAGAAGCGTTGTCTTTGCTCCCAATCCGTTTAATGTATCGTAAAGTTCGGCAGCTAAAAGTCTAAGAGGTGCCAGGTAACAGCCTTTTTTCGCCTGAGAAAGTGCTTGAATCGCATGATAAGTTTTACCAGAATTCGTAGGCCCCATATGGTAGATAATTTTACGAGGGACTTTTCTTGCGTGAGAATGGATCCAGAATTGTCCCAGATACTCCTGAAGAATATTCGACGAAATATCTTTTCTTTTTAAAATCAAAATTGATTTTGTGAGCTTTTTAAATTCACCTACAAGATATTTTTCGTGGCGCCAGATATTACTTGAAAGCTGCTTAAAGAAACGGTGGTATTCTTCATCGCTGACAAGATCCGGATTTAATCCTTCTTCAGCCAAATGCCTGTGGAAAAATAAAATTAAATTTCTTGAATGATCTTTTGCCAAAGGATTTGGATAAGTAAAAGTCTCTTCAGTCATAACTTTAATCTGAGACTCTAAACGATTGAGTGAAGATTTTTTTAATCTGAACTGAACCTGCTGGAATTTTTTATCAAGAGTTCTGAGAAGGTTTTGATAAATTAAAGAAACGTCAGCAATACCTTCACCTTTTTCAGCTGCAATATGCTCTTCAATCTTTATTTTTGTTTCGTTAATTGCGGCGACACACTCTTCGAAGATCACTTCGCGGACACGTGTTCGGTAATCAGCAAGACAGGCCACACACTGACAAGACAGGTTGCTGGTCTTTAATTCAGGATTAAAATTTTCTTTTAATAACGTTTGCGTTTGGACGTGATTTGCTTCTTTTCCATCTGCCCATTTTTTTAAAACGGCATAATGCAGATCAAGCACAGCAGGGTTTAAGCCGCCATCCTGACCGAAAAAGAAAATTTCTTTTTCAGGCATCAGACAGTCGTCGACAAAAATTGTGTTAACAATGCTGTCTCTTTGCAGGAATTCAAAAAAATTTACGAATTCAGTATTAAAAACAGAAACTAGGGAAGGATACTGTTTAAAAATATTCCATAATGCTGTCTGAGTTTTTTCAACGAAATTTAAAACGATCTCAGCATCTTCGTTTGTACGAAGGTAATCATCATTTTCTGCAAAAGAATGGATTTTAATAAGAGTCTTTCTTTCGGTATCAAGAAGAATTCTAATACCCTTGTAATCTGGAAGGACGGGAAAATCAGTCGTGCTCAATAAAAATTCCTTTTTAATAGTTCACAACTGATCATATCACTAACAGTCTTATCGGTCTAATTCTACGATGTATGCAAGTGCCATTTTCGCAAACTTTGCAGCGTGCGAAGCATTTCCACCAGAAACAGATAATGTATCTTTTGCAGTGTGAATGTTGTGGTTCATATCATTCATTCTTGCTTCGAATGGCATTGAAGCTGGATAACCTTGTGCGTTCCACGAAGCGTGGTCAGAACAACCATATCCGCATTTATCGAATCCCCATTTTATGCCCGGGACATATTTATCAATGATTGATCCAACAAAATTATTTTGCTGAACATTCGTGTAATCAGTCATCATAACGATATCCAAATCTTTTGTTCCCTGAAAGTTTGTCATATCAAGTTGCATGACTCCAATAACATTGATGTTTGCAGCTTTAAAACTTTTTGAAATTTCTTTTGATCCTAAAAGGCCAACTTCTTCTGCTGCATAGGCCATAAACTTAATTGTTTTTTGTGGCTGGTATGAGTTGTCAGTGAGAATTCTGATGACTTCAGTAATTGTTGAAATCCCTGAAGCATTATCGTCAGCACCAGGTGCCGTTGCCGATGAACCGCCAAAAGATCCGTTGATTGAATCCTGGTGGCCGCCGAGAACAATCACATCATCAGACTTGCCTCCAAGCGTTAAAACAATAGATGGCTGGTCCCATTGCGAATGCGGGAAGTATTCAACTTTTGCATCTGTTCTGTTTTTTACGATCGCAGTCCATATATCTTTAATGTAGGCAGCAGATTGTTTTCCGAATTCACCTTTGTAGTAGCGATTTTTAAATGAAGAAAGTTTAGTAATAGTCGCTAAAATATTATCCTCTTTGACTTGTTCAACCATCGGCTTCACAAGATCTTCCTGATTAATTGTATAATCAGCGAATGTGTTATTTTTTGCGAATAATTGAGCGCCGTCTTGTGAGTGAAGAAGATCCATTGCCTCAGTTTCATCATCGTGAACCATGAATCCGCCGCAACGATTGAAATTTTTATGCATCAACATTGAAAGCCATGGAAGTGCATCTTCGTCGATTTTCAGAATAGAAATCCCATCCTGTGTAGAAACTTCCTGCACTCTGCTTTTAAAAGTATTTTGCGAAAATTTAAGGGCGTCTGAATCGATTGAGATATAAACGTCTTTTGAAGTTTCGGAAGCGTACGTGTGAAATACCGGAGTCGCAGTCATTGCTATTGCCAGTATCAGTCCATTGAGAGTTTTCATAAATAACCTAATCCTTTTAGTTACTAATCATCCTTGATTACTAAAAATTCTGTTATAATTCTTATGAATTGTCTAATTTTCTGTCCTTTTCTCTTCTTACTTCTTACAATAAATTTATCATAATCGACATTGAGGATTGCATGATTTCAACCTGGCTTACAAAAACTTTTAACATTAAGTATCCAATCATTCTTGCACCAATGTTTTTAGTCTCTAATAACAAAATGTTAGTGGAAGCTTATAAGAATGGATTCATTGGATGCATTCCTTCTTTAAATTACAGAACTCCTGCAGAATTTGAAGCAGCAATGGCGGATTTACGTTTGCAATGCGATGGAAAATTCGGCATTAATCTCATAGTAAATAAGTCCAATGTTCATCTAAAAGATCATCTGAATGTTTTAGAAAAATATCCTCCTGCATTTGTTATTACTTCGCTAGGCTCACCTGAAGAAGTTATCAGAAGATTAAAACCACTGGGTGTGAGAATTCTCTGTGATGTTGTCGATGTCGAATATGCACAAAAAGTTGAATCACTCGGCGCTGATGCTTTAATCGCAGTTAACTCAGGTGCCGGCGGCCACGCTGGAAATATTTCTCCCTCAATTCTTGTGCCGATGCTTATGAAAGCGACAAGACTTCCCGTCATCTCAGCTGGAGGAGTTGGAACCGGCGCAGGTTTATTGTCTGTGCTTGCTCTTGGATCAGAAGGTGTTTCGATTGGATCTCCTTTTATTGCAACTTCTGAATCTGGTGTTTCAAGAGAATATAAACAGGCCGTTGTTGATTTTGGTGCAAAAGATATTGTTATGACGACTAAAATCTCAGGAAGCCCGTGTTCAGTCATCAACACTCCATATGTTCAGGAAATCGGAACTCAACAGAATTTTGTAGAATCATTTTTAAATCATAATAAGCAGATTAAAAAATACGCTAAGATGCTGACTTATTACCGTGGAATGAAGGCCGTTGAAAAAGCTGCATTCGCAGCCACCTATAAAACAGTCTGGGTTGCAGGACCATCAATAGAATTTTCACATGCCATTGAAGATGTTGCAGTCATTGCAAAAAGAATTATCAGTGAATATGAAATTGCTTATAAAATATTAGTAGATCGTCAGACAAATTAGTTTATCAAAAAGTTTATCAATTTATTTCGCAGTCAATAGTTGCATACTCATCCTTGACTTCAAGCTTGGCCCCCATAGTCCTTTGATCATAGTCAGTTGAGTAGCTCATCGTTTTTGCAACATCAGGAATTTCGATTGAAATTGAATTCATTCTGCCTTCCAGGACCGTGGCTTCGAATTGTACACCGTTGTGGACTTTGTTCATGGTTGCCATGGCATATTCAGAGATCGGTGTTTCCACTATATCTATATGAAACTTTGCCAGTAAAATACATTTTAAAACTGCTCCTGCAACCATTACAATCTCCTTATTAATCCAATTATTTTTCCAGCAATCCTGCACGTCTTAAAAGTGCATCAGGATTAGGTTGTTTACCTCTAAAAGCTTCATATAACTTCATAGGGTGCTGACTTCCCCCTTTTGAAAGAACGTTGTCTCTAAATTTTTTAGCAACATCGCGATTGAAGATTCCTTTTTCTTTAAAGTATTCGAACGCATCTGCATCTAAAACTTCTGCCCATTTGTAAGAATAATAACCAGCCGAATAACCGCCGGCAAATATATGCGAGAAAGCTGTTGAGATACTTGTTCCGCTTACACTTGGAAGGAAATCCATTTTACTGGTCATTCTTGTTTCGAATTCCTGAATGTCCTTGATCTCCCCAGGATTTGCCGAGTGCCATGCCATATCAATCGTTGCAAAACTTAGCTGACGAAGAGTTGCACGTCCCTCAAGGAAGCTTGATGAGTCTTTTATTTTTTTAATAAGGTCTGTAGGAATTTTTTCGTGAGTTTCAAAATGCTCAGCAAAAAGATCCAGACATTCTTTTTCGTAGGCCCAGTTTTCCAGAATTTGTGATGGAAGCTCAACGAAGTCCCAATATACATTGGTACCTGAGAGGGTTTCATATTGAGTGTCTGCGAGCATTCCATGAAGTGCGTGTCCAAATTCATGGAATAAAGTCACCACCTCATCAAAGCCAAGCAGTGAGGGTTTAGTTGCTGTCGGTTTTGTAAAATTACAGACGATTGCTACATGTGGACGAATATTTACTCCCTGGTCAACTTTCTGGCCGCGGAAGCTTGTCATCCAGGCGCCGTTTCTTTTTCCCGGACGCGGGTGGAAGTCAGCATAGAAAACAGAAATATGTTTTCCATGTTCATCCATCACTTCATAAGTTTTAACATCTTCGTGATAAACAGGAATATCAAAACGCTGATGAAATTTCAGGCCGTATAATCTTGTTGCCACCTGAAAAACACCGTCGATAACATTTTCAAGCTTAAAGTACGGACGAAGCATTTCATCGTTCACTTGAAATTTTTCGCTTTTTAATTTTTCAGCGTAATAAGCTGTATCCCATTTTTGAAGGTCATCAATACCATCAAGTTTTTTAGCGTATGCTTTTAACTCTTCTGTTTCTTTTAATGCGGCCGGAGTTGCGTGGTTGACAATATTTTCGATAAATTCAAAAACAGTTTTTGGATTTGATGCCATTCTCTCTTCAAGAATGAAGTGAGCGTGGGATTCATAACCAAGAAGATTTGCTTTTTGATGTCTTAATGAAGCAATCTCTTTAATGATCTGTTTGTTATCAGTCTCACCGTCTTTGAATCCCTTCGTTGAATTCGCTGTCCATAACTTTTTACGAAGCTCACGGTTTTCGGCATAAGTTAAGAATGGAATAACGCTCGGATATTGAAGCGTGAATGCCCATTTTCCTTCATGATTTTTTTCTTTTGCTGTTGTCGCTGCAGCTTCAATAACATCCGATGGAATTCCTTTCAGGTCAGACTCTTTATCAATCAATAAAAGATAATCGTTGGTTTCTTTTAAAATATGATCGCCGAACTTTAGTCCTAAAGTTGAAAGCTTCGTTGAGATCTCTCTCATTGTTTCTTTTTGAGCATCATTTAAAATAGCACCATTTCTCACGAAACTTTTGTAGCTTTTTCCAAGAAGCATAAGTTGTTCAGGATTTAATTTAAATTCTGATTTGTGATCCCAGACGCGTTTAATTTTCTTAAAAAGGTCGGCATCGAGACTAATATCGTTTCCGTATTCAGTTAGCAGAGGAGAAAATTCTTTCGCGATCTCCTGAATCTTATCATTCGTTTCTGCAGAGTGAAGATTGAAGAAAATTCCTGAAATAAGTTCAACTTCAGGTCCCGCGTTCTCTAATGCTTCAACAATATTTTCAAAAGTCTCAGGCGCTTTGTTTGCTTTAATCGCTGCAATTCTGCCCTTCGCAGTTTGAATTGCTTCCTTTACAGCTGGAAGAAAATCTTCCGGTTTGATATTTTCAAAAGGAACTGTGTCGAATGGTGTAGTAAATTTTTTTAATAAAATATTCATGATAGCTCCTACTTAATTTCCAGTTCGTAACTTATATTTTCTGCTCCGGTTGCTTCCTGATAAAGAGTTTCTGGAAGCCCCAGTGTTTTACTTTTACTATTTAAATCATTGGTAATCTCGGCAATCTTCACCGGTTCACCTCGCTTCACTGTCACCTGAGTACTGACTTTCGATTTGTATTCTTCACTATAAGAAAAAGTCAGCTGATAAATATCGCGGCCCGCACCTGAACATTCTACAAAAAGCGATCTCCCTTCGAGATCCAGTGTTCCCGGTTTTCCAAGACCTAAAAGAAGCTGTGATGTTGAAACTTCAGTTTTGTCTTTTGATACTGTTGAAATAATATTCTTACTTCCTACACGAACATTAGTGCTGTTGATTTTTTTCTTATTAGTGGTCTTGAGTTCTATCTGGCAATTTTGATTATTTAAACTTCCAGTACCGAGTTCTCGTGCGCCTCTATCAACTACTAAAGTGTAGCTCTTGCGAAGGTATTTCTCCAATAATTTTGATCTATCGGGCGATGTATTGATTTCAAAACAGTGTGCGCCTTGTCTGGGAGTGACCTGCTCGGTAGGAAGTAAAAGAAACTCAAGGGATTTTTGCGCCCCAGCTAAATTGACCTGCGGCTCAAAACAGAAACTTACGAGATCTTCTGTAGCGAAAGATGTGTTGATAACAAGTATGAAAAAGAGACTATTTATCAGTCGGTAAATGACTGTCACCTTTTTGATTGTGAATGAAATCGTCTGCATTGTTATATGCACATAGATCCAGAGTTGTTTTAAACTGGAAACCAGCTGGAAGAGCACCTTTTTTCTCAAGGTCTTCACATGTACAAGCAAGAGTCTTCATGAAGTTGAAGAAGCGCTCAGAAGTTTGCGGGCTCATTAAATGTTCCATCTGACATGAATCGTAGTCGGCCGTTTTTTCATCGACACCAACGAAGTCGCGAAGGAAATAAAATAATAAAGTTCTTGAAGATAAAATTCGGTGAACTTCTTCGTGACCCAAGTCAGTAAGAACAACAAATTTGCATTCGTCTTCTTCCTGGATCAAGCCTTTCTTTTTTAGATTGTTAAGCATTGTAGAAACCGAACCCTTTGTCAGGTCCAGATCTTTTGCAATATCAGTGACACGGGCAAAACCTCTGTTTTCTTTAAGCTTATGAATCGTTAAAAGGTAATGAACCATCGAGTGAGAAAGTTCGTTTTCATGAGAGTCTGTTTGGGCGTCAGGTTTTGTCATCATATGTTCAAATTTGTAGCAAGCTTGAAAGCTCTAGTCAACGAGCAAAAGCCTACAAAACAAGGCACTTAAGAGTGACCAAAGAGCGGTTTTGACTCTTCTAACATATGGTTTTTTAAGACCTTCCCCAACGACACTTTTTTGCCCAGAGATCAATATCTCAGCCTGGGTTAGAATATGTATATGAAAATAAATAATCTGCTTCTCATTCTACTGTTTTTGACGGCCTTTAGTCCCGATGTTTGGGGACAGATCGCCACGACTACAAGTGAAACTGCAACCAATGCTTTGCTTCTTGCAAATGCAGCTAAGGCAAAAGCGGCCGCAGATGCAAAAAATGCAGGTGCAATTCAACAGGAGATCAGAAAAATCGGTGGCGGAACAAAACCGACGATTGATTTAAAAAATCTTAATGATCAGGAAAAACAGTTAAGCGAAAATTATATTCATCAGGGAAAAGCAAACGCCATCATTACTGAAAAGTGTTCGGGTGATATGAAAACAGTTTGTGCCGGCAATGCAGGAAAGCATAAATTTCTTGGAATGGATCCGAGTATGGTTAAAGCCGTTTCACAGGCATACGCAATGTTTGGCGCTCTTGCCGGCGATTCAATGGGTGGTATTACTTCGAAATCTGCCGCTGCAAAAAAAGAACAGGCCGCTGCCGCTAAAACAAATCCTCCGGCAGAAAAATCTGCTGAAGGTAAAACAGCTGATGCAAAAGCCGAAGATAAAACTGATAGCAAAGATGAAGATAAAGCCTCTGACTACTGCAAATATATTCCAACTGTAACTGAAGGACTTGCAACTGCAATTCAAACTGCGCAGACAAAAGAATTGAAAGCTGAGGAAGTCGGCAATGGTGATACTGCACAGAAAGATGCAATTTTAAAAGCAGCAAAAAGCCACGATTCTAGAGCGAAAATGGCACAGATTCAGGCTGCCGGATGGTGGGGAGGAGCTGCTTGCTATGCAACCAACGCGGCACTACCGTCAGGGTGGGCAGTGGATAAAAATTTAATTATCAAAATGGGTGCGGCCACTTTTTTGGGTGCATTTTATCAGAGTGAAGTAGCTGCCAATAAAGAATACGCTGATA
>JACMRM010000113.1 GCA_014376445.1 Bacteriovorax sp.
ATTTAGTGAAAGGTTTCGTCATGAATGATGAGCGCCTAAAAAATCCTGGAGGATGGGATTACTTTGATTAACTTTTAGAACGTGTTCGTGATATTCGAGCAAGTGAGAAAAGATTCTATCAAAAAATTAAAGATTTATTTGCTCAAACGAATGTTGATTACGATAAAAATGCAGAGCAAGCTAAATTGTTTTTCCAAACAATTCAAAATAAACTTCTTTATGCGGAAACATGTAAGACTGCCGCTGAATTTAAATTGTCATTAACTTAATGGTTCTGAAAGACCTTTTGATTACTTGGCGTTCGCGATTCGATCCACAATTAGGCCAAATGCAAGAAAAACGTAATGAGGAGGCTTTTTGTTATCGAAGGCAAAGACTTTAAATCAAGGTGGCACCTCAGAACCATTAGGTTTCCCAACTTGTTTATAAAAACAGTCCATTTAGACTTTATTACAGAAATATTTCATAAATCTATTAACTTTTTTTCCATTTTTCCGATGGAGGTATAACTATTAATACCCAAAGGAAAAAAATGAAGTATCTACTTATTCTTTTTATTTTACTAAGTCTCAGTGCATGCGGCAAAAGTGACACAACAACTAGTGGTTCAACCTTTACCCTCCAAGGTAGCGCTTCTTAGGATAAAAAATGAAAAATTTACTAATCGGTTTTTGCATGACATTTTCTCTTTCCGCTTTTGCAACACCAGCAGGGGATTTGCACTTAAATCCCAGTAGTTTAAAACTCAAAGTTTATAAGTTTGCAGTCTCAACATCACCATTATGTACAAATCTTATTACTGTTATTGATAATGAGAGCAGTCCACAAGAGGTAGAGTTTGTAGGGTCAGTAAATCTTGGCTCCGGGGTTCTAGCTGACGGAACCTATCCATGTGTGGCCATTGAAATGTCGGATAATATTAAATACACATCTACTGCAAGTTCAATTTCAGGTGCGTGTGTAGCCAATGTGCCAAATACTTTAGATGTATGCCGATATCAAGGTGGAGCCGCCGTAACAAGTAAGCTTATTAATGGTACGACCAGTACATGCAGTGCAGGTATTGTCGATAATCGTGTGACGATGTATATGTCAACAGGCTCTCCTGGAACAGGAGATGCTTTTAATCCTCCAACATCCATTGGAGTAGGGGGTGGTTTCCAGTTAGCTACAGCTTTAACGGTGTCGGGAACTTCTGTGGCTAAATTCGTCGTTAATCCAACTGGAAAAATGTGTGATGCTACTAATAGTACCTCTGGTGATTGTGATGGTGTAAATATGACAGCCACTTGCCAGTTGGAACCACCAGTATTTAATTTCGTAAAAGTGCCTTAAGATTATTTAAATTCAATTATTGAAGACCTGATAAGTCAGATCTTTCTCGACTCTGGCCTTTTATAGGCCGTGCACATAGGTGGAATGAGCCCCTTAGGCTAGACACGTTGACTACTTATTCTCTGAACAGGTCGATCAACTTTTTTTAATTTTAATATTTTGCATTCATACTCTTCGGGACTCATATACCCTAGAGATGAGTGCAATCTTTTTTTATTGTAAACTTCTAATCAAAAAGTCTCATTCATTGTAAGCGATATTTCGTAAAAATTCCCATAAAAATATTCTAAAAGTAGCCGTCAGGCTCTCCTTTTTCTAAAAGGGGGGGAGTTAGTATTTTGAATTTTTTGAGAATAGTGGTCTAATTAGTCCTATGGTTTGACAAATCTGATTTTGATTTTTTAAAAAGCTACTGCCTTATTCACGGACGCAGAAATTTTTATGATCTCGATACGAAATTCACAGAAGCAAGCGAGTTTGTCATAGGGAAAATTGCGATTGCTTATAAAAACGATAAATACAGCAAAAAAAATAATTTGGCAGGTCTCGCTCGACTGAAATATCACCAAGAGCATAGCCAGGAAAGTATGGATGTACTCAAAGCGTGGTGTGAAAATATTATTCAGAATAAAGAAGTAGAAACTAATTCAATTCTTTCTACAGAGATAATGTACTTACTGACTCACTTGGATGGACTGACTTCATTTTTATCAATCGAAGGCACTGAGCTTGATAACAATCAACTTGAACGGAAGCACCGCTTGTCAGTTTTAAATCGCAAGAACTGGCTTTTCTACAAGACAGAGCTAGGTGCTCTTATAGGTGACATCATCTGTTAAATGATTAAAACGTGTGAAGCCGTTAACGTTAATCCTTTTGATTATTTTGTCTGGGTAATGAAAAACAATTCTGAAGTTAAATCTGGGGCAGAAAATTATTTACCTTGGAAGTTCAAGGCACAAAAGCCAGAGGTTTGTTAAGCAGGGTTACCGCAAGGATACGAAAGGATGGCGGACGAATCAAGAAGGACGAATTTATTTCGTCCGCATTTATTTTAGGAAGTCAGTAAGATAAAAAGTATCAATGTCTAAGGAATATTAGTACTCCTTAGACATTGTTTTGATTTTATTTTGTAAGTTCAGAAATTATTGAAGTAGTAACTGAATACTTTTCTAATTCTATTGAATTTCTTTTGTTACATTCTTTAGACATAAAAAATGGAAGCATGTCTGTTCTTGAAGATCGACTGTAAGATACACTGTCGCCATTTAAGACCATGCGGTAAGAAATTTCCTTTTTCATTGTAACCCGTTCAGTATCAGTTATTCCACAGCTGCCATTAAGACTTAGGTCCTGGTAGTTGTTCATGTAATTTAAAAAATTACCTGGCGTCCATATAGCTTTAACGACTCTTGATTTCTTAATAGTAAATACAAATTCATTACCATTTTTAGATCCGATTGGACCTGCAAGCGAACCATCTTTTTTAATTTCAAAAAGATTATTCTTTTCATCTACTTTTATTTTAAGTTCTAAGTCACTGCTTGGAGCATTTACAGGGTAAGAAAGCTCAGACATACACAAGTCTGCAAAGTCGTATGTTAACACTTTTTTATCTTCATTATATTTAACGTTAATTGCAACTTTGCAAGTATTGTTGCTTGCGCTGGACTCATAATACTTGCCGCTATATTGACCAACGCCACGGAATTCACCGATAAATGAAGCATGTGCCGTGAACGATAATCCCAAAGAAATAATTATAGAAACGATTGATTTTTTCATTAGTAGCTCCTTTTTTTATGCTTAATAGCATTCAGAAACTGCTAATTCTATTTAAAACTGCATATAATAAATTATTGTTGCGTATTGCTTATAGTTTTAAGCTCTTACAAGGGGTAGGCTTTGAAGCTGGTTCTTTACTTTGCAAATTCTTATAAAGGGCACTGTAAAGTCTCCTTCCATCATAAGCAATCATATAAATCATCCTAAAGTAGGACACAATTAACTTTTTAAGTTCTTGCTCCTTGGCCGGCAATAATTCTATGACCGGTTGAGTATTCAACAATTCTTCCTTCTTTGCCTGGCTTTTAGATATAGAGATTTTAACCCGCTAAATTGAGTTAGAATTTTAGAGTCTTTTTCAATAACAGATCTATCTTCTAAACCCTTCACCAGACTTTTAAAATCTGAAGAAATTAATTCTTGAATAGTATACTCTCGATCGAATTCGGTTTGATAAATATCAAAATTTTCAAGCACATGAAATTTAACTTTCTCTTGAAGTCTTTCTGTACCGAGCTCTCGCATTTTGTCCCTTAAAAGATCTTGTGCCTTCTTATATTTTTCTAACGTTGCTTTTAAATGAGTCAGGTTAATTTCTTTTTTATTAGCGGGCCAGAAAATGGATCTACTGATATCTGATTTCAAATTTTCTGCCATGGTAATGGTATCACTCAAAGATAAAAAATTTTTTATCAGCAATACACTGATGATATTCACTGTGATTATTTCTTAAAAAAAACATCAATTGATCTGCAAATTCATCAAAATAAGACACATAAGGAGAAATGTTCTCATAAAGAATGTTCGTAACTTCTTGTCCGGCATACGTCGATATCATTTAAAGATCGGGACCGTTATCTTCCGAACGAGCTTCAATAAAAATTTCTTCCAGGTTTTTTCCTTTTTTCATTGCAGCTGCAAAATTCTCAGCAAAAGGTAGATAATTGCCAGGTTTTTACAATAATTCGTTGGCATTTCTGCTTTAAAATTAATTTTATTCCCGTGTCAGCCGGGTTTAATGGATTAGCCAATCTTGATTTAATTTTTTTAATGGTTGCTGTAAATTTAGCCTGATGTTGAGCTGGTCTTTTTATCAATTCATCTGTGGCTTCAACGGGAATATTTACATAAGGAGCTAGCGAAGCTTCATCTAATATCGGGACTATGATTATTATTTCCGATTGAGTTTTTTCATAGACTTAAAAGTTTAACCCTTCTTTCGTTGAACGAACTATACCATTTGCTTTATAGATTCCACATTCAGAAATTCCGGTCCAATCTTCAGAATATAAAATCGTTGAAGTGCTTAATGATAAAACAAGTCCTAATTTTAAACATTTCATACATTATTTCCAGAATCTCTCAATAATGTAATTGTTTCGTATGTCCATGTTTTGGTCTAAAGATGAAACCAGAGACTTATTGCAAATTTTACCAAGCATTGCATTTAGCACCGTTAAAACTCCTCTATGAGAATCAGCCCAAGAGGGTGGATTGAGTGTACCAATGAAGCCACTGTTGGGACTTGCGGCTGCTACAGACTTTGAAAAATGTTCTTCAGATCCGCATGAGAAAAATCCAATCAGGCTGGGGCCGGTATCTTTGCCGCTGGCAATGCGCTCTTTAAGTGCTTCTACCAGGTCAGTTAAGCCTGGTTTATCTTTTTGATAAAATGCATAATCGATATGAGTATTTTCCAGTCTTTTTGCAGGAGCAAAATCCGGTCCTCCTCCCTTTCTAGAATGGCCATTATAAAGAACGACATCGGCTGTTCTTAATCCGTCCAGATATGTTTTTCTTGCTCTTTCAGTTTGAATAAGCTGCTGTTCAAGTAATTTGCCTTGATTTTGGTTATCATCAGTTGAAACAGAACTATTGGTGATAACAAGATTTACTATTTTAACTTCACCATTTGGGGCCTTAACGTTTTTGGTGAAAAGATCGGCATCGTCTGCTGATCTCGCAAATCCGCATAAGAAAAAACTACCGGAAGGTTTTACAGCACAATCTTTTGTCAAAAGATTTACCATTTGTTCTTTTACCAGCAGGTCATGTGGACCAATCCTTTGCGGATTTGCACTAGCATCAGAGTAACCCAAAACTACTCGCATTTCGACAGTAGGTCTTGCATACAACTGTGAATAGGTCTCAATACATTTAGGAGTAGGACGATTGTTTATGTTTACATCTTCACAGTATTTGCAATCGGCTTTCAATGCATTTACTTTACTAAGCTGTGTAGTGACATTATTGACAATTGTTTTAAGTTGCTCAGTTGACATTTGGGGTTCGGCACCAATTGAAAACACGCCGCCATTATTTATAAAGCGTTCATCAGCTCTAAGTTCCATCGAGAAAAATGCAATTGATAGCAATAGTAATTTCATTATTTAACCTTTAGTGCTTTTAAACATGCAGCACGGACTTCAGTGTTGGTTTCTTTTTTACAAAGATCGGAAGTAATATCCATAGTTTTTTGCAATTGAGGAGATAATTTCATAATCCAGGAATAGGCTTCCAGTCGAGCTTGATAGGGCTTCAGGTGTTTCGCCTGGCTTAAGATTGTATAATAATCTTCCTTTAAAACCTGGCCGGAGGTGGAGTATATCCCTGCAAGCCGAATGGCTTCAATGCGAAGTTGATAACTTTTTTCGTTAAGTAAATTAACCAATACTTTTTTAGGAACTTGATATTTCTCTTTCGTTAATCCTGCTAAAACTAAAAGTCTGAAATCTGAAGCCCGGTTTTTATCTTCAATCCATTTGCTATAAGCATTCAATATTTTTGATTTTAAACCTGAAGACAGAAACTGATTTAAAACAAAAATTGCCTGGGAATCTGATGGATTCTGAATTTGTTCATTAAGTATATGTTCGGCAAGTGTCTGGCTTTCAATTTTTGAGATAATATAAAGAGCTTCGGCGCGGGAATTAGTTGTCAGGGCATTTTTAAGCTTGTCTTCTAAATGATCGATTGCCCGCAACTCTTTCCAGGCTGGTTCAGAAACACGTGCATCTTCACTGTGCAGGCCCGAGATTAATTCTTGCCATTCCTTTGCTTTTGCAAGTGCTTGTTCTGGATAAAAAATTTTTCCGGTTAACACTAGAACGGTCAGAAAAAGAAAATTCTTCATAATATAACACCAGTAGATTTACTCAGAAATATATCGGTGTAATTTAATATTACTTGAGTTTTAAAGTAGATTTATTTAAAATTGTTCTCTTGTTTGTAAGATACTAGCTAAATAAATTTTGCAAAAAGTCGATTATATTAAGCCAGATGTGTCTAATTGAGGTTTTTTATGAAAGTCTTTTTAATTACTGCCATATTTTTATCAACGATAAACTCGTACGCTTAAGATAATTCTCTTAATCTAGAAGATGATGAAAAGAACGGTTACGCATTGGCATCAAGGTCTCGAAAGGATGTATCAAGAATCTCTTAAAGCAACCAACAATCCAGTTCAAAAAGCCGAGTCTGAAGAAGACTTTAGCGGCTATTTTACTGACAAAATGATGAGACAAAAAATTGTGAGCTATTTGAAAACTTCTTCTGAAGAGGTCCATTCATTAACGTTAGCCGATTCTGTGTTGGAATTGACCTTCCTCCGATAAACACCTCCAAAACCTAAATGAGTCACCCTATGTTATAATTAACAAAAGGGAGATTATGAAAGCTAAAAGATTTAAAGAAGAACAAATTATTAAGATCATCAAACGTGCCGAGGCCGGAGAATCTCCTAAAGATCTTTGCCGTGAGTTGGGTGTGCATCAGCAGACTTTTTACAATTGGAAATCAAAATACTCAGGAATG
>JACMRM010000114.1 GCA_014376445.1 Bacteriovorax sp.
CTTCTGCTTCTACTTCAGACGTGTGTGTTCGGAGTATTCTTCGCACTGGATTTCTTCCTGTTCTACGTTTACTGGGAAGTAATGCTAATCCCGATGTTCTTCCTGATCGGTGTTTGGGGTGGAGAAAACAGAGAGTACGCAGCTGTTAAGTTCTTTCTTTATACATTCTTCGGATCGATTCTAATGTTAATAGGTATCGTTGCTCTTTATTTTGCAACAAACCAATCAGTTGATTCATTCAATATCCTTGCTCTTTCAGGTGGGAAGTTTTCTCAACTTAGCGTTCATGTCTTCGGCCAGACATTATCGTTTTCAAAATTATTTTTTATTTTTATGTTTATCGGATTCGCGATCAAAGTTCCGGTCTTCCCTTTCCACACTTGGCTTCCGCATGCACACGTTCAGGCACCAACTGCGATTTCAGTAATTCTAGCGGGTGTTTTACTTAAAATGGGTACATATGGATTTTTAAGAATTGCATTTCCAATTTTTCCAGATTCTGCAAAATATTTCGCAACGGCAATTGCTTGGTTAGGATTAATCAACGTAATTTACGGAGCTCTGTGTGCGATGGCACAAACGGACGTTAAAAAACTTATCGCTTACTCATCTGTATCTCACATGGGATTCGTAATGCTTGGTCTTTCAGCAATGACTGTTCAAGGATTAAATGGAGCAGTTCTTCAAATGTTCAACCACGGAACATCCACAGCTATGATGTTCTTTATGATCGGTCTTTTATATGAAAGGTCCCACCACAGATGGATTGTTAAGCCAGATGGATCACGCGGATACGGTGGTCTTTATACGCAACTTCCAGTGTTCTCAATTATTTTCATTATTGGTATGTTCGCTTCAATGGGACTTCCGGGTATGTCAGGATTTATTTCTGAAGTACTTATCTTCCTTGGTATCTACCAAAAATTCACAACAATCACTGTCCTTGCTCTGTTCGGACTTCTGATTGGTGCAGCTTATCTTCTTTGGATGTTCAAGAGAATGTTCTTTGGAGATGTGAATCCAGAAGTTAAAGGTTATGCAGACATGACAAAATTAGAAGTGACTTACATGCTTCCTCTTTGTGTCGCCGTAATTCTATTCGGGATCTGGCCTTCGCCAATTCTGAACATGATGAAAGCATCAGTGGGGCAACTTGCTTCGTTACTAGCAACTTTCTAAGAAACGATTGATTAGGACTAGGACATAGAAATATGCATTTAAATTATTTGGCAAACATTGGCCGCTACATCCCAGAAATCCTTTTAACGATTTTAATGGTGGGCCTCATTCTTCTTGAAACAACATATAAAGAAGATGAAAAAAATAGAAGATACATCTTCATCACGGCAATTATTGGTTTGGTTGCGACTTTTGCAGCTCTGCTTGTGAATATGGATGGAAAAGCAGAAGCGATCTTCAGCAACTCAATCATTGTGGATGACTTCAGTACTTTAATGAAGATGATCATGGTGCTTGGAACAATCGGCGCTGTTTATCTGAGCAGGTTTTCTCGCGATGTGTACGAGTCTCTTAAAACAGAATTCGTTATCATGGCGATCGGGATTCTAATCGGTGGATTTCTACTTGCTTCAGCAAACAACATGCTGACGTTTTACTTAGGAATCGAAACGCTTTCAATTTTATCTTACGTTATGGCCTCTCTTAAAAAGAATGATGAGAGATCAAGCGAAGCTGGTTTGAAGTACGCTCTTTACGGAGGTATTTCTGCTGGGCTTATGCTTTTTGGTATGTCACATATTTTTGGTGTTATTGGAACAATCCAATTTGCAGGAATTGCAAAAATGATCCCGAATCTTTCACCAGTTCAACTTGCGATTCTAATGCCTTCGTTTTTACTTTTCTTTGCAGGTATCGGATATAAAATCGCCTCTGTTCCATTCCATATGTGGTCACCCGATGTTTATGAAGGTTCTCCTACTCCGGTAACAACTTTCTTTGCGATCGTTCCTAAATTAGCAGGAATCGCAGGTCTAATTAGAATCACTTCGATTTTCTTCACAGTGGATTCACCATTAAAGGTTGGGTGGATTGGATTGATGCTGGTGATTTCCGCTCTTACGATGACTGTTGGAAACGTAACGGCAATTGGACAAAAATCAGTTAAAAGAATGCTTGCTTACTCATCAATTTCTCACGCGGGTATCATGCTTGCAGGTTTAGTTGTTATGAACCAGGTAGGTATTCGTTCAGTTGTATTCTACGGAATCACATACTTGTTCATGACTTTAGTAGCTTTTTACATCACAAGCATCGTGCAGGATAAATTCGGCAACGACAGCTTCGATAGATTTTCAGGTTTAATTTATAAGTATCCATTGATGGCCGTGATGATGACAGTTGTAATGTTCTCGCTTACAGGTCTTCCGCCGTTGGCCGGATTCGTTGCTAAGTACAACATCATCCAGGCACTGATTAATACAAAAAATTATACATTAGCAGTTGTCCTGGGACTAAACTCCGTTGTGTCTGCTTATTATTATTTAAAAATTGTTCGCATTATGATTCTTAAGCCTCAAGAAAATGACGAAACTATCGAAGGTTTCGGATTCTTGAATCAAATGATTATTGTTCTTATGACTGTTCCAGTTTTCACACTTGGAATTTTTTGGGAAACAGTTATGTCATGGGCCGGAAACGCAAAGTTGTTCATACAATAACTAAGAAGGGTTAGATGGAATTTTTATCATTCGTTATTTTTTTAATCATCGCCACAGCACTTGGCGTTGTTTTAATGATGATCTCAAATTTTCTTGGCTTTAAAAAGAAAATCGTCAGAACGAACGACATTTACGAGTCGGGTGTAAATCCGGTCGGAAGTGCAACAAGACAATATGACATCAAGTTTTACCTTACTGCGATTCTCTTTCTTCTTTTCGACGTAGAGATTGTGTTTTTACTTCCGTGGGCACTAGCTTATAACAATACTCAAAACACTGGCTTCATGGTGGCGGGTTTTGTTTTCTTCATGGTTGTTCTTCTTGTTGGGTACATATTTGTTATTAATTCTAAGTCACTAAAGTGGGAAGAATAAAATGTTAGAAGGTATTCTAGAAATATTAATTAAGACTGTTGTAATTTTAGGCATCCCTTTAGGTGCTCTTCCAATTATCATTCACGTAGAAAGAAGAGGTGCTGGATTTATTCAAAGACGTCTTGGACCAAACAGGGTTGGACCTTTCGGTTTATTACAGCCGCTTGCTGATGTTGCAAAGTTTATGTTCAAGGAAGAAGTTCACCCAACTCACGTTCGTCCATTTTTTTATTCATTAGCACCACTAGTGGCCTTAACTGTGGCACTGCTTCCACTTGCATGTATTCCAATTATGGCACCACTAGAAATTAGTGGAAGAACAATTTATCCGGAAGTTTTTAGAAGCGATATGGGGATCTTCTATGCATTTGCTGTTTCAGCATTAGGGTCTTATGGGATTCTTCTTGGTGGATGGGCTTCAAATAATAAATTCTCGATGCTGGGTGCTCTTCGTGCCTGTGCCCAGATGGTTTCATACGAACTTTCACTTTCAACTTCAATCGTTGCAATGATCTTTCTTTACGGAACAAATGATATTCACGTTATGGTCACAGCTCAAACAGGTTATTGGTTTGGTTTTCTTCCAAAGTGGGGATTTTTTATTCAGCCTCTGGCCGCGATGCTATTTCTTGTCGGTATCTTTGCTGAATCAAACCGCCTGCCATTTGACCTTGCAGAAGGTGAATCGGAAATCGTTGCAGGTTATCACTTAGAGTATTCTTCAATGAAGTTCGCGATCTTTTTCATGGCGGAATACATCCACATGATCGCGCTTTCTGCTCTTTTCATAATTCTTTTCTTTGGTGGATATAGCATCCTTCCTGGACTTGATATGATCCCTCAATCACCGATCATTACACCAATTCTTCAAATGGGATCTTTAACTATTAAGATTGCAATGATGATCTGGTTTTTCGTCTGGGTTCGCTGGACTCTTCCACGTTTCCGCTACGATCAATTAATGGATATTGGATGGCAGCGTCTGCTGCCTCTTGGAATTATAAATCTTATCGCGACAGTCCTCATTACGTATTTCAGGAATCAATAATATGTTTAGTGATATTTTACTGACCATCATCACGATGGCCTTTGCTTTAATGGTCGTCTTCTCAAAAAAGACAGTTGTCTCTGCACTCGCACTGCTCATGACGATGCTTTCAATCGCAATGATTTACTTCCAGCTTGGAACAGTCTTTCTGGCCGCGATTCAGGTTTTAGTTAACGCCGGAGCGATTGCGATTCTTTTCGTATTTGTGATGATGCTTATCAATCTTGAGCAGTTTGAAAACAACCGCGAGAAAGGAAAAGTAAAACTGGTAATTTCAGTTTTAGCTATCCTTGTGATCATGGGTGTCTTTGCTTTAATCATTAACAACAACATCGAAGTGTTAACAGCGAATAACATTCCTGATAACTCGATGAAGCTATTGTTTGATAAACTTTTCTCTGTTTATTATCTGCCGTTTGAAATGGCAACAGTTCTTTTATTGGCCGCAATAGTTGCTTGTATCGTGATCACTGGTCACGAAAAAGCACATAAGGTTGAACTGGAGGAATCACATGAGTAGTATTTATTATTACCTGGCAGCTTTTTTATTCTGCCTTGGTCTTCTTGGAACTATCTTTAAAAAAGATTTAATTTCAATTCTTCTTTGTCTTGAACTGATGATGGGTGGAGTAAGTTTACTTATGATTCTTATGTCGCGTGCGACAGGAGTTCTTGAATCACAATTAATCGTGTTTTTCATTATCATCATCTCGGCTTGCGAAGTTGCAATCGGTTTGAGCTTGATCATTGCGCTCTATAGAAAGAAACAAACAATTTATACTGACGATATTAAAATCATAACAGAGTAAGAGTTAATATGTACGAAAACTACCTGGCACTCATTCCATTCTTTCCTTTACTGGCATTCTTAATTAACTCTGTTTTAATCAAAAATAAGTTAACTAACGTTCAAGCTGGTTTAATTACTTTCATGTCGCTGTTTATCTCATTCATTTTAGTCATCCTGACTTCTTTACATGTTTTAAAAAACGGCCCAGTAAATGTCCGCCTTTGGGAATGGATGACTTACGGAAATATCAAGTTCGATATCCATTTCATTATGGATGAGCTTTCAGTTGTTTTAAGTTTAATGGTGACAGGTATCGGAAGTGCGATTGCTTTTTTCTCGATCGGATATATGGATCACGAAGAAAAAGTCGGAAAGTTTTTTGGTTTCTTCGCGTTGTTTGCTTTTTCGATGCTGCTTCTTGTTCATGGTGAAAACTTTCTTGTCCTTTTCATGGGGTGGGAAGGTGTTGGTCTAAGCTCATATTTATTAATCGGTTTCTGGTATGAACATACTAAAAACGGAAATGCTGCTAAAAAGGCTTTCCTGGCAAATCGTGTCGGTGACTTTGGTTTAGTTTTAGGGATGATCGGATTTGCTCTTGTGTTCAACACAATCTCATTCACTGATCTTCAGCACCCGGACATGGCGCTTTTAGTTGCTCACAAAGAAATGTTAATTCTTTCAAGCTTACTTCTCGTGCTGGGAGCTGCCGGAAAGTCTGCACAGATACCACTATTCATCTGGCTTCCGGATGCGATGATGGGTCCAACTCCTGTGTCGGCATTAATGCATGCGGCGACGATGGTTACAGCTGGTATCTTTTTACTTTGCAGAGTTTCAAACGTTATCGTTCACTTCCCGATTGTCCTTGATGTAATTGCATGGATTGGTGCTCTTACTGCTCTACTTGCCTCATTGATCGCGATGACTCAAACGGATATCAAAAAAATTCTGGCGTACTCAACAGTATCGCAATTGGGTTACATGGTTCTTGCTTGCGGGGTGGGGGCATTCTCAACAGGGATGTTTCACGTTTTCACTCACGCATTTTTTAAAGCTCTTTTATTCCTTTGTGCTGCTTCTGTTATTTACGGATGTCACCACGAGCAAAATATTTTCAAGATGGGCGGTCTTAAGAAAAAAATGCCAATCACTTTCTGGACGTTCGTGATTGGATTCCTTGCGATCTCCGGGATCCCGGGATTTTCAGGATTCTTCTCTAAAGATGAAATTCTTTCAATGGCATTAACAAATCCAGGAAACGGTGTTTGGTTATATTCAATCGCATTGATCACGGCACTTTTAACAGCATTCTACATGACGAGAATGTTGGTTTTAGTTTTCATTGTTGAGCCGGCTAAAAAAGATGACCACAATCATGGCCACGATAAAAAACACAAAAAAAATAAGCACGACGATCATGCACATGATGATCACGAGCATAGCGAAATTCATGAATCACCAAGCGTAATGACTATCCCTTTGATCATTCTTGCAATCTGTTCATTCGCTGCTGGATATATCGGTCTTCCGCACATCATTGGTGGACATGAAAACTCTCGCTTGTTCCAGTCTTTTTTAGAAAGATTTGTAGCAAAGACTACAGGTCACAATGAACTTTCTGCCCAAACTGAAATTATTATGATGGGAGTGACGACATTTCTTATTCTGGGATCAATGGGACTCGCTTATTACATCTACGTAAAAAATGATCACGCTAAAATGCGCGATTCACTTAAAGCAAAATTCAGCACTTTATGGGCGATCAGCTACAACAAATTTAAAGTTGATGAGTTCTATGAATTAACAATCATTAAGCCTCTTTACCAGTTCGGTCATTTTCTGGTTGATGTTGTGGAAACACACGTAATCAACGGAGTGGTAAAAGTTGTAACGAAATTTACAACATCAGGCGGACAATTTCTCGATGACAACAAACCAGAAAGATTAGAGATGGGAATTCTTTATATCGTCATTGGTTTAACGGTTCTGGTCACTGCAATTTTTAACGCATTTATTTTTAGATAAAACTGGATAGAAAATGGATCAATTATTTCTCGTAAAATTTTTAATACCTCTGTTGTGGGCCATTGGTTTCATGTTCGCACCAAAGAACAATGAAAAATCAATCAGGCTTTACGCGCTAATCGGCGCGTTCGTAACATTAGCGTATTCAATTAAAATGTATATGGACCTTCCAGATCCAGGAGTTCTGACAACACTTTTTAAATTTGATATGCCTCTGTTTTTTAATATCTCGTACACATTCGCAATGGATGGACTGTCTGGCCTTCTTCTAATGCTAAATGCATTTTTAATGTTGGTTGTTGTTATCGCAACATGGGAATTCAAGACAGACAAACTTCGTCTGTACTATTTCCTGATCTTTCTTCTTACTTGGGCAGTTAACGGATCTCTTCTCTCAACATCATTGTATGGATTTTATGTTTTCTGGGAATTGATGCTCATCCCGCTATTTATTTTAGTTGGAGTTTTCGGTGGAGAAAACCGCCGTTATGCTTCTTTTAAATTCTTTATGATGACTGCCGCAGGATCAATCCTGATGCTGGCTTCAATGTGCTACATGTCTGCACTAGCATATAAATTTAACGGATCATACGATTTGAACTTTGAAGTAATTAAATCGCTTGGGTTAAAATATGACGGAATCGGCTCACCACAATCATTGATCTTCTGGTCATTCACGATCGCCTTCTTCTTAAAAGTTCCGGTGTTTCCATTTCACTCATGGCTGCCTGATGCTCACGTTGAAGCACCGACTGCTGGTTCGATTATCCTTGCCGGTATTTTATTAAAGCTTGGTATCTACGGTTTCCTTCGTTTTGTTATTCCATTATTTCCAGAAGCCGTTGCGGCCAACAGAGATCTGGTTATGTATCTTGGGGCAGCAGGTGTTATCTACGGAGCACTGACAGCGTGGGTACAAACCGATATTAAAAAACTTGTAGCATTCTCTTCGATTTCACACATGGGTTATATCATCATGGGTGTTTTCTCTCAAAACCCTCTTGCTGTAAAAGGGGCCATCTTCCAGATGATTGCTCACGGTATCTCTACGCCAGGTCTCTTCATTGGTGTTCATTACCTTTACCAAAGAACACATACTAAAAAGATGGAAAAGTACGGTGGGCTCGCAGCGGTTATGCCAAAATTTGCAATTTTATTTTTCATTATCACTGCAGGATCAATGGCCGTGCCAATGACTTGCGGATTTGTTGGTGAGTTTATGATCATTATGGGTTCTTATCAGGTGAATACGATTGCTGCCTTTCTTGCGGCAACGGGGATTATTCTTTCACCAATATACCTTCTAAAAATGTATCACTTGACTGCACTTGGTGAAATGAAACACGACGAAAATAAATCTCTTAAAGATTTATCTCTTCTTGAAGCAACACCAATGATAGTGCTTTCGATTATGACGATTGGCTTTGGTCTTTATCCAAAAGCAATCATCGGTCTGTATGAAGGAACAATTAATTTCTTGGTAAATAAAGGTTTATAAAATGGAAAACTTAACTTTCGTTCAAAACGTTTTAATCTTCCTGGGACTGAATGGGGTTGCCCTTTTAGGATTGAATATTAAAAAAAATGGAAAATATATTTCATTCGGTGCCACGCTGATCGCTGCTTTGGTTTTCTTTGCCATGTTGTTTGGACATGAATCATTCACACTAAGTGAGCTTTTCAGTCTTGAAGGAAATAAAATTCTTTTACTAAAAATTGTTTCGGTTTTAAACGTCCTGATGATTTTAATAAACGGTCATTACTCACTTGAGAAAGTTAAGAACTCTGTTCTAATGTCTTATATGTTCATGGGAGGGGTTTTTCTTCTCGGCGCTAACGATCTTATGACTTTTTACGTAGCACTTGAAACGATTGCTCTTGTTGGGTACGCACTTGTTGCAACTTCTGATTTAGAGAACTCTCGCGAAGCTGCAGTAAAATATCTTATTCAAGGTGCTGTGATCTCGGTTATCTTTCTTCTTGGTGTTGCGTTTTACTTAGGAGCAACAAACGGACTGACTTTAGTTGGTGCGACAGTTGTTAACCAGGAATTCTACGCCATCGCTCTTGGGATTTTCATTATTACTGCTTGCTTTAAGCTTGGTGCATTTCCATTTCACGCATGGATCGCTGATGTTTACTCAAACGTAAGTTCAGGTAACCTTGCAACAAACTTCTTCATTTCAAAAATTATCATTGGATTTAAATTCATTACACTTCTTCAATTACTTCTTCTTGAGTGCGACCCGCACTTTCAGGATGTTTTAGTTATGATCATCCAATGGATTGCAGTTATGTCTGCTTTCTACGGAAACATCATGGCCGTGGTGCAGGGACAATTTAAAAGAATCATCGCGTACTCATCAGTGGCACACACTGGCTATATGCTGATGATGATCTGCTTGAACCCGGATGAAGCAATTGAAAAGCAATTGATCGCATACCTGGTTCTATACTCGTTAACTGCAACTGGAGTTATTTTAATACTGAATCAATTTGCTTCACTTAATAAAGATAAAGACGGTAGAAATATTCTTAAATCAGGCTTCTACAGAAATAAAGGCTTAGCGATTATGTTGGTTATCTTCGTATTAAGCTTGGGCTCGATCCCGCTTACTTCGGGTTTCTCAATGAAGTATATGCTCTTCACTAACTATTTCCGAGAGGGCTTTACGAAAGAAGCAACTTCGATCTTCATAAGTTCTATTGTGGGTCTTGCTTATTACATCCGTTTCGTCAGTGATTTATTTACCGAAGATGAGACGGCAATGGCCTTGCCAGCAATAAAAACCCGATTTAGCGAATCCTTAGTTCATGTTATCATTTTAGTGTCTATCTTCACATTTGGAATTGCTCCATCGCTCTTTTTAGGGTTGAAGTAGACAGGATTTAATGGACGTAAAGTACCGGATCCGACTCAAGAATGAGCGGGTCATTGGACCTTTTTCAACTGAAGAAATCGGTGAGTTATTTCTAAAAGACCACATTGAAGGCACAGAAATGTGCCAACAGTTTCCTATTGGTGACTGGAAATCCATTCTGTCATTTCCCAATCTCACAGATATCATTAAAAAAATTCAGGCAAAAAATTTACGAGCTAATGAACCTGGACCAGAAGCAACTCTTCCAAAAAATGCAGGAACAAAAACAAATCATACAAGACCTGCACCTCTCGCAGCAAAGGATGGAACAAAATCTAATCAAGCCTTCAACGAATTTAAATTCGGAAAAGATGTAAAGATTGATGTTAATTATGCTGAACTTGAAAAAAAATATCAGGCAGAAAATCCGGACATGCCTTATGAAGATGGAATGGAAAAAACCGTCGTTATCAGACGAGGCCTTTCTGCACCCGCACGTGCTTCGCAGGAAATAGAAAAAACAGTAGTAATGAAGTCTAAGTTTGAAAAGCACAGGCCGGAAGTTCAACCAGAACCCGTTAAACCGATTGTAGAGTTAAGACCGGTCATACCTGAGAAAACTCCTGAAGAATTAATAAATGAGAGAACAGAATTTATTAATCTGAAAGAAGTACTTCCCACAATCAATGCACAATTAAGTGTTTCTGAAGTTGAGCTGGAAAAACAAGCGAAGATTGAAGAGAACATTGAAAAGAAGCGTCTTCGCGAGCTTCAGGAAATTATGATACGCGAACAGGCCATTGAAGATGGTGAAGATGAAGATGAAGTTGAAGTCATTGAAGAATATGATCGAAATAAAAAAGATTTTGAACCAAAAGTAGTTATTAAGAAAAAAAATAAAGGCATGTCGATTGTTGCAATCCTTGCCTTTTTAGGAATTTTTTATTTTTTCCTTCAAAATGATGAGAAGCCAAAATCAACTGGCCCTTTGTTTCTTGAAGTAAAATTTCCAATTACTGCACCAACAGAAAATATACCTGAAGCCAATGCAGCTCTTCAGGAAGCACGCACGCTTTACTCACAAAGTGCTTACAAAAAAAGGGCCCTTGCTTCCGGGTTCTATTTAAAATCACTTTCCCAGCGCTTTAGCGGCAATGAGGCCCTTGGTGAAATTATTCTTACTTATTCAGAGCTTCTGGACAACACTCGAGACCGCCACCTGGCAGCAAATACACTTTATAAATTTATTCAGATTGCGGACTCAAAACTTTTAAATGATTCTAACGCTGCAACAGGTACTGCTCATTTCTATGGAAAAATCGGTAAATATCAGACCGGTATTTACACGATAAAAAATTATCTCCGTGCAGGAAGTAAACCGAATCCGAAAATGCTTACTTATTATCTGAATCTTCTGCAGAATGCCGGTGAGCTGGCAGAAGCAAGAAAGACATTCGATGTTTTACAAAAAATTCCAAAGAAGCCATTTGAAGCCTATTATTATCTTGCGCAGTTTGATCTTGCAGATGATAAGACTATTGAAGCAAAAACTATTCTTGATGAAGGATTAAAATATTATCCCACAAGTGCATTGCTCTTACTGCAGTATTCAGAAATACTTTTAAAAGAGCAGTCGCTAAAGGCCTTTGAAGAAACGCTATTGAGGGTAAAAAATCTTTCGGCCGAAGGCTCTCCGGAATTTCTGGCGAACTATTATAAACAAATGGGTTATCTGGCTGCCTTAAAAAATAAAAATAAAGAAGCCTCACAATTTTTCAAGAACTCATTGGCGCTAAAAGAATCTGATGAATTAAGAGATACTCTTGCTAAGCTTGATGTCAGCGGCGATAAAATTTCACAGACCTTGATTCTTGAAAGTAAAGTTTTAGGTCTTTTGAAAAAAGCGCAGCAGGAATATAAAAATAAAAATATAGACCTGGCATTTCAATTTGCTATCGAAGCCGTTGACGCAAGCCCGGATTATATCCCTGCTATTTTATTTCAGGCCAAGCTAAATACTGAGCGCGGTTTTTTCGAATCAGCAATTTATTCCCTTCAAAGAATTATCAGTGTTTATCAACAAAATAATCAATTGAAAAAAATGCTGATAGAAGTTTTTATCAAATCATATAAGCTTGAAGATGCAGAAAGAATGCTGGCCGAAATGGCGCAAACTAAATTTGCATCAAGTCCTGAATACGCTTCTCTAATGGCGCAATTTTCTGAAGCCAAAAAAAATCCAATCTTTGCAATCAAATGGTACGATCAGGCGCTGGCGCGCGATCCTCTGAGTGATGAAAACATGTATAAAATGGCAAAAATGCTTGTAAGGAACAAAAGATTTCCTGAAGCGAGAAATCGTTTATCAAAAGCACTTCTTCTCGACCCAAAAAATGTTAACTATCACGCGCTTTATTCTGAAATTCTTTATGAACAGGATGGAACAGATACAGCAATTGGATATTTGAGAGATATTATTTCTGAAATCGGCGAAGACCCGATTTTAATTTCTGCAATCACGACAGCATACTTTAAGAGTGGGCAGATTAAAGAGTTCCAAGCCTACTATAAAAAAGTTCAGGCCATGCCAAAAAAGGATGAAGGCTTTTATGAGTTCCTGATTGCTGCAGCAAAGCTGGAAGGTCGAAAAGAAGACTACATTCAAGCGAGCCGTGATTTGTTAAAGCTTAACCCCGGAAATCTTCGCGTGCGTATGGATCTCGGTGTTCTGCTTTACGATGAAAAACGTTACGACGAAGCCATCATGGAATTTACCGAAATTAAAGATAAGCTTGCTTCTTACCCACGTGTTCACTTTGAGCTAGCTCGTGTTTATTTAGCTAAAAATGACATGGCGAAAGCAAAAGAGATGGCACAAAAAGAGTTGGATCTAAACCAGAATCTTGATGCGGCCCATTTTATTGTTGGTGAAGTTTTCCGCTTAAATAAAGACTATCGTGAAGCTATCGTGAAGTATGAAAAGGCGATCAGTTTAAACCCAAAATCAGTTGATGCACTCATGGCGATGGGTTGGATTCGCCTCAATCAAAACTACGCCAATGAGGCGATTGAACTCTTCTCGAGAGCAATGAAAGAAGACCCGACGAACCCAATGATTCACAAACAGATGGGCGATGCTTATCGCGCTGCGGGACAAAGAGCTCAGGCAAAAGAAAAATATGAGGATTATCTAAAGTTGAATCCAGTGGCCCAGGATAAAGATCTGATTGAATCATTAATTAGAAACCTCAAATAAGAATTCCTACTTGTCATTTTTGATGAAAACACTTAGTATGACCTTCTAAGTTTTGCGGAGGATTGGCGGAGTGGTCGATCGCGGCGGTTTTGAAAACCGTTGAACCGAAAGGTTCCGCAGGTTCGAATCCTGTGACCTCCGCCATATTTAGATGCCAACGATCCCTGAAATTTAGTTTTTGATTTTTGGAGACGTGGGAGAGTGGCCTAATCCATTCCCTTGCTAAGGGAACGTGCCTCAAAAGGGCACCGTGAGTTCGAATCTCACCGACTCCGCCATCTTAACTAACTAGAATTTTCAATTTTTTTATACTTAGCTTAACA
>JACMRM010000115.1 GCA_014376445.1 Bacteriovorax sp.
CATTTTCCATAGAGATTGTGCACCCGGAATCTTCGTTGATACAAAGTTCAACACCAGAAAGAGTGACTATAAGACCTTTCACAGGATCCACTGAAAGTTTCGCAGTTTCAGGGCCCACCATGAAATCAAGATTAAGAGTCATCTGGCCGTGTGCCGCAAAACTAACTTCCGATGAGGATACTGGAGTCGTTTTTGGTGCCATTGATTTTGTTTTTTCGAACGCAAGAACCTGTGCCTTTGATACTACAACTTTTTCATCCATCGCTGTAAATTCGTCGTCAGTAATAATTTCCGCAGTGGCGATTTCTTCAAGCTCCATTGCAAGTTCAGCATCGATCTTTTCCTGCAGGCTTATTGGAGACTCAACAACCTCAACAGTTTCGAATTCTTTTTCAAGATCTTCGATCTCTGAAATGATGTCTTGGAGTTCAGACTCATTGAAGTTTTTATCTTCTTCTGAAGAACCTAAAATTTCATCTACATCATCTAAAATATTGTCTGCCATAAACGCACCTCATAAAAACGAAAAACACTTAACGAAACTGCGCACCTTAATACGAGTTTCATGCTAACCTATCGTCGCCTCATGTATATATCTTTAGATGTTTCTCATATCCCAGTAGTTTAGAGGACTTACGCTAAATAAATACTTCAAATTTTCGAACTTTTTTCATGACTTAAGGAACGAGATTTGTAACTATTTTATGCCAAAAACAAATTCATTTGGTTGGTTATTTTTTAGGATAAGAGAAGTTGGATTCATTCAACAATAAACCACAACAGTACGAACCTTTCGATGGTTCAGCTTCGCCTATGTCAGGTGAGGCTTCGTCGACACCGGTTTCTGCTTTTAATCCTTCAGAATTTTTTATCCCCGGCTGGAAAGGTGAAGGCCTCATCACTGCTTCTGCTATTGTCATTAAAAACTCACTTTCTAATTTAACAATTGACGCTCAGGCCCTGTTTAAAAAATCATGCTCAAGCAGCAAGTCGATGAAACTCCAGACTTACAATGAGTTCATGCACTTTGCTGAATACGCTAATCTCGACAAATCTCTTCTCGGGCAACAGAACGATTTCTGGCTGCACGTACAGGATGAAACTTCTCCACTTAAAAAACATATTGAAGACTTTTTAAAAGTTCACTGCTTCAGAGCTGTGGCCATTTATCTTTTCAGAATTAAATTCATCATGGACCTGGCAAAAGAGCAGCGCCTGAATGTGTCTGAAGATGTCCTGATGAACCCGCTTTCTTTTCTAGGAAGAATTTTTGTTAAGGATTCATCGACAGAACTTATGTGCGACTCACTTCAAATCAACCAGTACAGCTGGTACAGACCTACGATGGAGTACAAAGACTCGCTGGTAAAACTGAAAGATGCTTTTGAAAATGTTACGCTCACTGAGCTGATTAAACTGATTTCAACGCCGAAAGATGACAAGATCTACTCGATCAGAAACTATTCTCACTCACTTTCACATTTAACGTTCGGCCTTCTGGTCAACGATCTGCTTTTAAAGTTTCCAGCATGGTTAAAACCAGAGCATAAAAAGAAAACTTTTTCTGAACAAAAGCTTTGCCTTCTTCCTAAAACCATCAATACGCGTTTTGCAGGAAACAATGTTTCTTCAATGGCGCTGTCACACTGGCTGGCACAGGAATCGAGCATTAAACTTTCTCAATGGAGTAATCTTATCTGCCCTGAGTTTGAAGGAGCTGAGTTCATCGACGGTCAGTTTTTAAAGATCTGTCAGGAGCTTCAATTCCTGAGTTTCTTAACGAGAGTTGGAGCTGAACATAAATACGAAATTATTCCTTTTATCTGCAAGATCATGCGTGAGAAATACAAGCATTCTCCCGATGATAGAATCGGCCAGGCTTCCTTTTTTAACCTAGGCGAACTTCCTTCAAGTGATACACTTTATAACCGCATCGTTTTAAATCTAACGGAGCTTCCAAAAACTAACCCACACCATTTTTTAATTCAACAGATCCTGGCGCAAAAGCCTCTGATGAAAAAAGACGCAGTCGTTTATGTTTTCACCAACCAAAAACTTTTTGTCCCAAGTCATAGTGACCGCGTTGAGCAGCTTTTAAAAGATTTTAAAGTTGAAGCTCAGCTGAATATGGAAGAGCTTAAAGGAAAAGGAGAAATCGCCCATTTTGCCTATATCCTTACAAGAAGAACAGTTGATGATGTTCACAATAAGCACCTATTCAACGTTTCACGAAAAGTAAAAGAGTCTTGCCTCTCTTTTGAATTCAAAGGCAACCTGACTCGCTTTAATAAATTTAATAAACTGGTTGAAGAGCTTCAGACTTTCATGAAGCATAAAAATCCAGTGACGACTCCGATTTTTGTCACTGAAATTGAAAAAGATATTCATTTTGAATTCCATCAGGATGCCATCATGGATGGAAAACTGGTCTCCTCTGTAGGAAATCATGATTCAAGCCATCTTCCTCATCCGAGCTTTTTTAAGAATCTTACAAAAAGCAGCACATCGCTGGACACTTTTTTTAATATTGAACTGATCGTGCATGAAGACCTAAGCACTTCGAAGAAGAATGTTTCAAGCGAGCTTCTAGGCCTTAAGTTCGGACCTGAAAAACAATATCCACTTCTTCTTATCATCAATCAAAATGACCCGATGGATGTCAAACTTGAGCTGACTCCGATTGATTCCTACAGAGGAAAATTAGAGCAGTATGGGACCGCTTTCCACAGCTACTTCGGATTGATTCCGAAACATCCTTCAATAAACCTGAATGTTTTTAGGGAGTATTTTTTATCAGTACTTGGCCACCAAATTATTCAGCTTCAGCTAAGTGACGGGCTATCAAAATTAAAAGCAAAACTAAAATCTCTTTTAGTGCCGAACTTTTTTGCATCAACTCAGTTCATGCCAAATAACATCAAGTCACACTTTAATATTTTAGATCTAGAAGCATCTGATCTTCGAAATCTTCACCCAGAAGAGATGAAGGCTAAATATAATACAATGAAGTCTCACTTGCAGAATCATTCAAAAGATTTTCCATGGCATGTGTTGAGTCTTCTCTCGCACTTTAAATTGCAAATCAATTCACTGGTTGAACAGCTTTCCGACGACAAACCACAGAGTTTTAATTTCAGCAATTCGCTGATTGGAAGTGAGCTGGTAAAGCTTAAAACCAATGCTATTTATCCAAAAAATGAAGATGTATATGTTGAGTATAAGATTAAAAACAATCAGGATCTTCAGCTTCCGATGACTAGTCTTTTGATTAAAAATACTGACGATACATCTGTACTTATTTTTAAATTTCAGGAAAAAGAAATTATTCACCTGCATTCTACGCCGGTTATGATTCATTTCATTAAGTTCATCCTTCAAAATGCCATGGGCGTAAAAATCGCAGATATTCTTTTAAACCTGAAGGTTCCAGCGGCAAAAGATTTGATGTTAACGACAAAAAGTTTCGAGAATTTAAAAGCAACCAACATTACCCTTCTTAAAGAGACAGAAGAGCTTATCGCTTTTATATTAAGAACTGAGGTTTCGCGATAGTCGGCGATAAAAATTCAGCTGCAGCTGCAATTTTAGTGCTTAATTTTAGAGTTCTGCCGACAAGACTTTTGAATTTAACATCGCTGCAATTTCTTTTTTGCTTCCAACTTTAAGATCCACCAGTCTTCCAGCATTTGCACCAGCATCCACTTGCATACCTGCTTTAAAGATAATTTTCACTCTGCCACCCACTGAATTTCCAGTCTGATCAATCTTATTATCGAGCTGAATTTTTGCATCCATTTCACCTAACAAAGACTGGCAAACCTGAAGATCTACATCGAGTGATCCGGTCGTTCCGCCGAGCCCAACTCTTTGTTTTAAAATCGACTCTTCAAACCCTGCTCCAGAATAAATCAGATCGAAGGCCACAACATCACCCAGTTTGTGAGCGAAGATTGAAATATTTTTTTCACCGTTGTCTGATTGAGTTGAATTGATAGCATAGGCAAATAAATGATAGAATGCCTGCTCGATTTCTTCCTGACGGGCGCGGATTATTAAATTTTCAGCAATATTAATATCGAGCTGAACACCTTGAGAGAAAAGCTTTTCTGCGAGAAGGTCAATCACACCTGAGCTTGCCCGCTCAAGATTGATGTTTTGAAGTTTGCTCGCACCAGCTGTATCTGCTGAAAGTGCTTTTGAATCATCTTCCCAGATCTGATCAAGCGTTGTTAGTTTTTTAGTCTGAGAGTTTGTTCCCATAGGAGTGATTAAAGATTCAAGAGACATTTTATTTTTGCCTTTTTCCAGTGATGAGTAAGCATGGAAATTTGCAAAGAGTCTTGAGCAATTAATCAGGTTGTTCTGCTCAAGTGCTACTCGGATGATCTCGCCGACTTTTACACTCGCCGCTCCGCCGTTATCCAGCAACTCGGCCTGAGCTTCTTTTTCACGAGCATTGTTTGAAAGACGTTTTCTTGTCAGGCTCATATATTCTGTCAGCATCAGCATTACTAAAAGTGTCGCTGCAACGTAAAAAATATTCTTTTCCTGATTCAGTGAATTTGAAATTTCATTTTTATATGTTTCAGTTGATTCTATAATTTCATCTTTTGTCGTTTCGATTTTTTCGAAACGTGATCCGACATCTCTGCCTTCACCTGTTTTTGCTTTCGTTCCGTTAGGAGCTAAAATATCTTCGTGAAACCAGTGAACGTTTGAAGCGAGATTTGATAATTGTTTAGCGGCCCCGCTAAGCTCTTTTGAGAATGAGCTTTCAACACCTAAAATTCCTTCGGCCAGACATTCTTCCGTCAGATTCTGGAAATTTTGTGTCAGGTAAGCCGATGTTGAATCGCCTAAAATATTTGCTGTGTAAGTTTGATTGACTCTAGTGAAACAAGTTTGAATCCCGCTTTCAAAATTAGTCAGGCGTTTCATCTGCCCTGAATTTTCTTGAATTTGATAAGTCGTAAAAATCAGACCTGCTAAAATAAACAGTCCAGCGATACTTCTTTTACTTTCGAGAACACTTGCTAGCTTTTTCATGAGATTGCAATCCTTGCAAAATTAACGGGCATACTTACCCTTTATAATTCTACCTCCCTATGAAAATGGGTCAATATATAGGATAAAAATACCTGTGTTTTCCAAGGCGTTGGTTGTAAGATACCGGAATGATCAGGAATAAGGGCTCCCAACAGAAATTTATTGCCTCGCTCGTTGTCGCTCTTATCGTTCATGCGGCAATTCTTGCCTTTGTTAAAAGGCCATTAAATGATTTTGGAATGTTAGAGCGCCTTTCACAAATGACGAAGGAGCCTATAAAGCTTGATCAGATTAAATTCATTTCACCATCCGAAGTAGAAAAATACAGAACTGTCGGAATAAAGGATGGAAAAAAAGATTTACAGCGCCCTGATCTAAAACAACCTCCAGTTTCACAGCAGGCGAAAAAGGGATCCCCTAATCCACTTTCGATGGCAAACCTTGCGCCTCGGCTTCCAAAACCAATTCCACTAAAAACAGCAGAAGCTGAAGACAAACCGAAAATGAAAGGATCGCCAGTTGATAAACCCGCTGTATCGATAAAACCACCAGCTATTCTGGAGAAAAAAAATAAAGCAGATATTGCGAGAGATTTTTTAAACGTAAAACCATCTGATGATACCGGCGGACATTTTTATTTTAACTACAAAGACAATAGAGTTATCCCGCGCACCACTGAGCAGGAAGAAATAAAGACCCAAGCATCAAGAAATTTCACAGCGCCTCAGAATAAAGCTACAGACAGAATCTCAAATTTCGAAATCCGCTATGAAAGACCGGAGGGTGTTTCAGAAGATGAACTGAACTCTGATGAAAAAGCATATTATTCTTTTTACGTTCGAAGCTATCAGAATTATTTTTCAAAAATTTACGCCAACTATGAAAAGATCGTTATCGAAAGACCAGGACTCTCCGCTGTCTTTGATAAAAAGCATCTTCTTATTGGCAAAATCGACTATGATCAGGAAGGAAATATCGTAACCGTGAGAATTTTAAAATCAGATGCCAACGATGATCTTCATTACTTTTTTGAAGAAACATTGAAGCAGCTTTCGCAGCCCAATCCGCCAAAAGTTTTCACGAAAAACCGCAAACAGTTTTCTATTTTTTATCAGTTGCAGATTAATTAGCTTCGGGCCTGGACTAGATGAAATAGTGTCTCAGGACCACGAACATTACACCGGCAAAAGCATAAGTTGCGATCATTTTTCTTGAAGCAAAAGTTTTGATAATTGAAAGACCGAATGAATCGATATCTTTAATTTTTGACTTTATTTTCGCACGAAGTGCAGCTTTTTCATTGAGGTCGAATACCTTAAAAATTTCACTGACTTCTCTGGTGTAAATCTCTTTGATTTCATTATCAATCTGGGGTTTTGGAATATGAATTTTAACTTCAATTGTTTCCAGTTCGAATTTTTTCAGTTCAGTCCCGCAAGTCTTGCAGTTATCAACATGCTTTTTGATTTTTTTATAGTTTTCTTCCGCTGGATTCTGGTCCAGCATCGAAAAGATGTTTTTGGTATGGATGCATTTAGTCTGTGAATTAAGATTTACTGAACTGTTTTGAAAACTGCGCCTGTCCACTCATTTGTCCTTAGTTGTGATTTCTAAAATGATTCTGTTCACTGACCTTGTCAGTGCGTCCTGGCAATTTGCTTACCATAGAAATGCGAGCAGAATATAAATGCGCCAGGACTTCTCCCCGCGATTTTCCTAAAATAAACTCGATCAGCTCTAGAGAAAATTCAGATCTTTCCTGTAAAAAAAGAACGGCTTTATCATCAAACTCCAATGAGAAAAATCCAGACTGGTCTTCAATATCCTTGAAGCTTAAGCGAAGCTGATTGTAACGTTTTTTTGAAAGGTCATACATAGCTTTATAAAGATGTATCTTTATATCATGCGAATGCTCGACCACTTCAGACTCGCTTGCTGCTTTCCATTTATCAACTAAAAATTTATTTTTAATTATGAAAGCGCTTACTGAATCAATCATCAGCTGTGTCGCCTGAAGGTCGTCGGGGATTAAAATAAAAGCGAAGCTGTAGAGGTCAGTGCTTAAATTTTGAATGAATTTTTCTAGCTCAATAGTTTTCATTTTTTCTTTTGAAAAAAACCCAATCCGTAGGGTCTTTGATCATTTTATTCTACGCCTGTCCGAGATTGTTTACAACTACCGGCAAGACGAAGAATCAACAAGTTAACAAGCTGTCCAGGCCATTCTGGCCCAAGATATATTTAATTTTCAAGTAAATTACCAAATGAGTCGATTAGACTAAGGAGAGAGATTAAAACCCAAAGGGTCAGATTATGAAAAACATTATGCACACATCTTTTTTTATTCTACTGCTTTCAGCGGCACTTTCCGGCTGTACGCAGTCGACGAGTACAACGAATAAAAGTAAGTCGAGTTCTGCTTCTACAACAGGAAGCACAGGTGGTGGAACAGATGGTGGAACAGTAGTTGTTACCGATGGAACGACAACAGTTTCTGGATGCAGTGGTGGTGTTGCACGTTCAGGAGCGACAAGTTGCTATTACAGCAACCTTCCAAGAATGGTTTTCAGCGGACCGGGAACATATGGGCAGACATTATGGTCTTCATCAACAGGACTTCCAAGTTCAATCTCACCAAGCCAGTTCAGAACTGATGCAAGTTTTGCTGTGAGAATGAAGCCGTCTTATCCTGTAGCAAATGAAATTTCAAGACAAGGAAGAACTTGTGGACAGTACCTCACAACAAATTTTAAAAAACTAAAAGTATATGTAATGTTCAGAAGAACAGTTGATTCGATCGGCGAAGTGAAAGAGCTTACAGCAACTGTTGGGTCGTATTCAAATACAGCACGCTTCACAGTTCCTGGTGGAACAACTGAACCGTACATTTTAGAAGTTGTGGGAGTTGCCTCAGATCACAGATGTCAGGCCAATATATACGGTGCACTTGCATCGACTCAAACAGCAGCTTGTAATGCAGGAACTTTGTATCTTGATATTCCATATAGAAATCCGACAACTGTTCAAACTGAATGTGTAGCTTTCAATATGGATATGGCAACAGATAACACTTACGATTTACCAAACTAATTTTAAAAAATTTATTTGAGTTGCTTGATAATTTCCAGTGCCAAATTTTTTTTATGGGCAAAACTCACTTCCACCAGAAGACCCGGGCAAGTGATATTGATTTCAGAAACACTATTTCCCATGATATCGAAGGCCACCCAGTCAATTCCTTCGGCCATCAACTCTGCACAAATATGGTCACATTCTAATTTAACAGATGGCCCGAGTTCAATCGCATGAAAAGCAGCTCCTTGGGCGATATTCGCCAGGAACTCCCCTTTTTTTGGAACTTTTAAAATTGATCCGAGCTCACGGCCTTTAAAATAAAGTGATCTGATTTCTCCATTCACCACTTCTTTGCAGAACGGCTGCGCAACGATGGCGCCATTATTCTCTTTTACTTTTTCTTCGAATTTAAAAGCAAGATTGGCATCGCTGATTGAAACTTTTTCTACACCAAAACCCTGGTAAAGATCCAGTGGTTTTAAAATAAGCTCCTCATTGTCTTTTTTCATCAGATCTACAAAACGCATGAACCCTTCAACACTGCTTCCGACGTAAGTTTCCAGTGAAGACTTTTGAGTGTAGGCGTGAAGTTTTTCATTAAAACGCAAAATTCCGTCAGGAGAATTCACGACATTAATTCCCTGAACCTTATAATAGCGAAGCATCCATAAATAGCGCAGGTAGCGTGTGTCAAATGGCGGATCGATTCTCATATGAACATTATCTTTTACAGATAATTCAATATCGAGGGACTTACCCAGTTCAAAAGATTTTAAATAGCAGCCGTCTTCATAGAAGCCACCTTTAAAATCATAAACTCTTAGAATATTTTTTGATTTGTTACTGACATAAAAATCTTTTTCGAACAAAAGATAAACTTCCACCCCTTGCTCTTTCATGGTTGTGGCCAGCATAAGTGTCGAATCTTTTTTGGGATTTAATTTTTCAAGCGGATCGATAAAAAGAATATGTCTCATACGGAAAATTCCTATTTGAAGAGATATGTTTCGAAGTCATCCACAACACTCTGATTTTGGAATTCTTCGTACTTCCTGGCAATCCAATTATAGTAGCCTTTCAAATCAAGCCCAAGCTTTTTTTGAAGACTTGCCAGGTCATTGGAGTGCTTCTCGTAAGTTAAAAAAGCTGCAAAACTTGCATTATTCCATTTTCGCACTAAAGGAAAACAATCCTTGGGTTGAATGTCCAGCTCCTGGCACTTTTTCATAACCTCGACCTTGAATCTCCCTTCAAGGAACTCATTCAGGATCTCCTCACCTTCCACCTTTGTTTTCGGCAGCAGACTTTTGTAATGCTCCTGCAGTTCATTGACAAGAATGACGACCAGATGTTTTAACTTTTTATCGTCAGTATCTTTTTTCATTTCAAACTTCAGGTACTCTCCCTTATTTATAGAAAGAAAATACTCTTCCAGCATGTGTTCAGAAAAATACATCGCCAGGTTTTCGTTTAAGTCGACCTGGTTTTTAACAAAAAAGATGGTGTGAAATAATTCGTGAAAGATCAGTTCGGCAAGCTCGTAGTCATCGTATTCAAAAAACGATGAAAGAATTGTATCGGTAAAATACCCCAGCGTTGAATAGGCATAAACCGGACGCATCCACGTCACCATATCCTCAGCTTCTTTTTCTTTGGCAAATCTCTTTGCTGAACTAAGGTTAAAAAATCCTAGATAAGGAAAACATCCCATTAAAGGAAAGCAATTTTCCACCGCTTTAATCTCCTGATAAGGAGAAGCAATAACCAGATAGGTAACGGCCCGATTTTTGAGCATTGTGGTCTGGGAATAGATCCTCGTCTCTTTTTTATTCCAGTAATGATAGAAGTATTTTTTCAAATCCTGAATCTTCTGGATCTTTTCCTTCTGATTTTTTGGAACCCGCACACTCTTTAACAATTCCTGATTGTCTTTTCCTTTTGAAAGAAGCGACATCTGTCCTACACCTTGTTCATAAAGGTAATCAAACTTGGCGCAGCCTGCTCCTAAAAGCAGAATTGCAGAAAGCGAAATGTTTAAAAAGTCTTTTTTCTTCAGAATGCCCACGAAAACCCGAATGCATATTTTAAAGTGTCTTTGGCCTGATTAAATTTGAAGGCCGGGAATAAAGTTTTCACAGAGCCTTTAATTGAAAGTGCCTCAGTCATGCGAAGTTGAAGTGCAAACGTACCATACACGGAATTGACTCTTTGTTTTGGAGTTGAATCAGTATTAGTGAACTGCGTATTGTTCGTTGTATTCTGGATCACCAGATCCTGTGAACTTTCCGTAAACTGTCTCGCATACCCCACAGAAATGCTGGGGATAAGTCTGGCACTTCTCGGAGCAAATGATTGTTTGATCCCGATACTGTAAACATCAGTCGTCACTCTATTTTGCTGTCCAATTAAATTGTATCCGGTAGTGATGATGTAAGTTTGATTTTCAGTCGTCACATCTTTTGATCTTGAAGCATTTAAATCGAGGGCCGTGTAGTCCCAGAAGTAAGTTGAAAGTCCTGCTGAATATGTTTTTGTGACAGTTGAGTTCTGGCGTTTATCACCATAAATCGTACGATCGTATCCAAAGTCACCGGAAATTTCGTTAACAATTGCAAAACTTGATATTGGAAAAAGTATCATTAGAGCTACTAGAAGATTTCTCATAGAATCACCTCGACTCAATTCTACCAAGTAACCTAATCTCAAGAGGGACAGGGGGAAGATTTTCCCCCTAAACTAATTGCAATTTATTGTAACAACGACGGTGCTTTTTTACCAAGGTCTAAAACCAGCTCACCTTGAGTTGAAAGTGCTGTTGCCGAAGTGATTTTCACATCAACCCAGTGCCATTTTAACTCTTGTTCAGCACTTTCAGCTAAAAAGTGGACAATTCTGTTACAGTTTGTACGCCCTTTCCATTTCTTTACTCCGCCCATATTCCCGTCTGAATCGACTAGTACGCGATAAGTTTTCCCGATCATTGTCTGGTGAATTTTGTTCTGAATATTTAACTGGTGGGCCTGAATTTCACGAAGACGAAGACTTTTTGTTTCATTTGGAAGAAGGTCTTCCATTTTATCTGCGCGAGTTTTTGCTCTGGGAGAATAAACGTAAGAAAAAATCGCATCGAATTGAGCTTTATCTAACAGATCCAGCGTCTCTTTGTGCTCTTCTTCAGTTTCGTTAACAAACCCTGCGATGATATCAGTTGTTAAAACAATCTCCGGTTGAGCGGCACGAAGTTTTTCTAATAATCCAAGATAGTGCTCTGGCGTATATTCTCGGTGCATTCTTTCTAAAACTGTAGCTGAACCTGATTGAACTGGAAGGTGCAGGTGTTTTGATAATTTTTTCGACGTTCCGTGAACTGCAATCAGCTCATCTGAAACATCGTATGGATGTGAAGTTGTATAACGGATCAACTCAAGGCCTTCGATCTTATCGAGCTCCTGAATTAACTGCGCTAATGTCTCACCGTTTTCTTTTCCGTAAGAGTTTACATTCTGTCCGAGAAGAGTCACTTCCTGGATGCCCTGATACAAAACCAGCTTTCTCACATCCTCTACAACTTCGGCCATTAGACGGCTTCTTTCTTTTCCGCGTGTGTATGGAACAATACAGTATGTGCAATACTTATTACAGCCTTTGATGATGTTTACGAAGGCCTGTGGTGAGTCCGCCGAGACTTTAGTTTCGATCGAAAAATTTTCTGAGCGATCCCACGAATTGATCGTGAATTTTGAATCACCGGCATAAACTCTAAACACCATATCGTTAATCGTATCGATAACATCGGTACCAAAAGCAAAGTCCAGATGCTGATATTTTTTGACCAGCTCACGTCCTTCAGTTTGGGCCACACATCCGCCGATACCGACCACTAAGCCGTTTTTCTTTTTCTTGGCGTGCTTGATCTCGCCTAATTGTGAATAGAACTTATTATTTGAAAGATCTCTAACCGCACATGTGTTGAATAAAACCATGTCGGCTTCGTCTAATTCGGATGTAACTGTAAAATTTAAGTCCAAAAGATGGGCCGCGATGCGGTCTGAATCGTGATAATTCATCTGGCAGCCGAAAGTTTTCATCCAGACTTTGCGTGGAGGGAAAACCAGGTCGCCCATGACGACATTTTTTTCTCCAGTGATCGGATCGATTGTGATTTGCTCGCGAGGACCGGTGCCTCTTGTTCCAAGACCAGTTGCCATAAGATTACCCTGTTAAAAAGCCTTATATGCTTAAGTTAATTTTGAATATTGAAGGTGGAAATTAGCAGTCTTGGGGTTGGAAGTAAACGAGATCGGGAGTTATTGAGATGAAATCGGCCTCGCACAAATAAAAAAGGGACCCGGAGGTCCCTTTTTTAACTAGATCCGCTTAAAAAATTAAGCTTTCTTAGCAGCTTTTTTAGTAGCTTTTTTAGCTACTTTTTTCTTAGCAGCTTTCTTAGCTACTTTCTTTGTAGCTTTTTTCGCTACTGCTTTCTTAGTTGCTTTCTTTGCTACTTTTTTAGCAGCTTTCTTTGTTGCTTTCTTAACAGCCATAAAACCC
>JACMRM010000116.1 GCA_014376445.1 Bacteriovorax sp.
TAGGTGGAAAAATATAAGTATTTCTAACCATGAATTCTTTAAGAATGTCATTTTGTATTGTTCCCGAAAGTTTATCGGCGGAAACGCCTTGCTCTTCAGCAGCAACAATATAGCTTGCGAGTACCGGGAGCACTGCGCCGTTCATAGTCATTGAAACAGAAATTTTATCAAGAGGAATTTCGTTAAATAAAATTTTCATATCTTCTACAGAATCAATTGCTACTCCAGCCTTACCGACATCACCTGTTACTCTAGGATGATCGGAGTCATAGCCTCTATGGGTAGCTAAATCGAACGCAACTGAAACACCTTGTCCACCAGCTGCGAGAGCATTTTTATAAAAAGAATTTGATTCTTCAGCAGTTGAAAAGCCAGCATATTGCCTGATAGTCCATGGTCTACCCGTATACATTGAAGCCTTTGGGCCTCTGATAAAAGGTTCAAGACCAGGCATAGTATCGGAGTATTTTAGCCTATCGAGATCAGATTTAGTATAGAGAGGCTTAACCGTTATGCCCTCCGGACTCTTCCATGATAAGTCTTCTATAGATTTACCTTTAGACTCCTTGGTGGCAAGTTTAGTCCAGTCTTCTAGTGATGATATTTTAGGTTTATAGTTTTCGCCCATGAGCATGTCCTTTAAATTGGAATTCTAGTTTGATTTTAGAAGTAAAAAATAGTGAAGTAAAACCTAATATGCTTGAGCAGCATGACGAAATTCATGAATGCTGATTTTTAAATTTTTTTAACATCCGCAATCAGATGAAAGCGATTTTCATTGGATGAATTAATAACTCTATGTTGCTTGCTTATGTCGATCAGATATATCGAGCCATCTGCGATTAAGTGATGCTTGCCGGTACTGTATTCAAAAATACATTGTTCATTAGTTATAATAGGAATATGAAGACGGAATACCTTTTCATCTCCCTGAGCTTCTCCGTCTTTGTGCCAATACGCCGTTTCTTCTAGATGAGGCTTTAATATAGCAATTCTTACTCGGCTAATCTTCATATTGGGGATGGAATTGTTGATTAATTTAAGTAATTCTTCTATCTCATTAGTATAGATGGGAGTGGGACGATCAAATTTAGTAATGGAAAAAAAGCTTTTTATTTTTGCTTTTTCTTGCTCTGTGGTCAAAAGATCATTGATTTTTTCTCCGGCTTGCCAGCCATCATGTACTTCACCGTTAGATGATGTTATTGACCACCCCCCCCATGGACCATTTTTTTTCATAAAAGGGGGATATGTTTTTTTTACGAATTCTAAGTATGAAATAAGTTTTTGAATATCAATTTTTAATTCAAGTTTAATAATCATGTTGTGCCAGCTGATACAAATCAATATTATGTTGAAAGGATAGTGAAATACTTTTTATAAAAATCATCTCGTTTTTTATTTTTTTAAATGGTCTTACGTTAGCACCAAGTGACATTAATGTATTTATCACGATGTTTTCCAGGTTGAAATTGTCATTATATAAAATAATAAGATTCCAATCATCAAAATTAGATTTCCTGAAAAACTTTATAAAATTAAAAGAAGTAGCAGATTTTTTTCTTAAAAATTCAGTAATATCTTTTTCATATAGTCCTTCAAAATGATCAATGAAATAATAATTTTCCTTAAGGGAGATGTTTAATTTTTTAATCTGTTCCCAGGTTTCAAATGAACAGTCAGGTAAAAATAATAATGTATTTTGAGTATTTTTTTTTTGTTTATTAGAGGTGTAATTATAAAGAATGGATTTCTTAGCAGGGATAAGTGTCGAAAGATGCTGCATTTTATTTTTAATAAGAATTTTTTTCAGCTCGCCTGTATCGTAGCCAATCTTTCTGATCCTTGTTTCATTCAACATATCTTTCCCAGGATCATACTGCTGGAGTATTGTATATTTCAATTTTTACTCCCAAAAAGATTTATAAAAATATTGATATTGCGAAATTGCAGGTATATTGCTTGATAATAACGCTAAAGCAAGATTACTAAAATTTTCATGAAAGCCATGAAAGAGTGGAGCATTTTTTGAAAGATGAAGCTCATACGCCTTTGCGACAGTGGAAAATGCATATTTTCTTCTATACTTCTTCACTTCATCATCGGCAACCCTGTTTCGATTTAAAGAGTGGGTTATCGTTTTAATTAATTGTGTTTCGTTTATTTCAAGAAAATTTTCTTTAAAATTTACTCTGACATAATTAATAGAATTGCTAAGAGTTGACTCCAGAGGAAGATCTCTAAAACCACCCCATTGGGTAACAATAACAGGTGTTCCCGAGCAAAGTGATTCAAGAGGAGAGTAGCCAAAGTCTTCATCATGATAAAGACTCAGACTTATAAAGAGGTCGCAGCCACAATAGGCACCTGCCAGCTCCTTGTGATCAGCGCGAGGAATAACTCGAATATTGTCTTTATTTTTAATTAAGCTTTTCAAAAGTTGAAAATATTTTCCAGGAACTATCTTGTTTTCGAAAAATGTAGATGTTTCAAATTCATCTGAATTCCCAAAGATAAACAACTTAAGGTTTTTATTTTTATTTAATCTATTGAGAGCTTTAATAATTAAATGAATGTTTTTCTGTGGAGATATTCTTCCAGTGTATAAAATGACAAAATCATTTTTCTTTAAATTATATTTTTCTCTAAATTTTCTTCTCTTCTTCACTTGGTATGAAAAAGTTCTCATGTCAAGCGGGAAAGGAAGTTTTAAGCAGGCTTCTGGATTTATCAAAGTTTTTTTTATTAATTTTTGATAACTTTCTGAAGCAGCGTAAAAAAAAACTCTTTTGCCAATCAGGCTTTTTTCTAGTTGGAGATAATTTGGAGATTTTCTTACGTAATCTCCAAAAATATAAAATATTAAGTTTGAGTTTGATTTGTAGATGTCTGTAATAAATTGTGGCAGTCTCTCGTTTATAACGAGAGTTGGATGAACAAAAATTATAAAATCATAATGGATTCTAAATTGGGAATTAAAAGCGGTTTCGCCAACAACCGCTGTAACTTCAATGTTTTTAATTTTTTGATAAGAAGAAATGATATTTTTTGAAATAGTGCTAACACTATCCTGTTCTATAAAATCTGAATTAATAATTAGTATTTTTTTCATATAACCTATGAAAAATATTATTTTTTAGAAGGTGCTTGCGCTTCTTCGAAAAATTCTATGAGGCTATTTCTTTCTAACTCTAGAATGAGGTTATCTATTTCTTCTTCGTATTCGCCTTCTTTTAGCTTTGATTCGATTTCAAGAGATCTAACTGTCTCGGCCAGAGTTGCTTCACCAATAAATTTTTTGCATAAATCAGCAGCAAATCCATCAATTGCAAAACCCTTATTACTGGATGTATTGAAAAGATAAAATTCATCAATAGTGCTGGGACTGTTAAAAATTTGGGCTGAAATTTTAGGAAATAAATGACTTTTTTTCATACTTAATCCGAAGATACCATTCTCTGAAATCAGTAGCAGGCGGTCGCACCAACAGGTGAAGATGGAAGAATAAGACTGATAATTTGGATCGCAGTTAATGGCTTTATACCACCAAATGGCTTTTTGACTTCGCTGGATCTATCAGCAGAATCATCTTGCTCTGGTTTCCCATTGTCGTTACTCATATTACTAGTCCTCTATTTGAGTAAATAATAATATGAAATTGGATCAAATGCTATCAATAATTATTAAATTAACAATTTCAGATACTTAAAAAGAAGTCAATCATGTTATATTTTCAGAAATGCCCCGAAAAATGCATCTCCTTACTAAATACCATGATCATAAAAAGTACTAAGTGAAGGTCAAGACCTGTTCAAAGTTGTTCATTTTATGTGACATACTCATTGATTCTGTAACATCATTAAATATTTTTAAGTATGTAATCGAGAAGGACTACTTTAATAAGGGGAAATTATTACCTAGATTTTAGAGTGAAATAGGAATGAGGTAAAATCTAATATGGTCCAGTTTTTAGCGGGCCCTCGGAGGAAACCTGCATGAGTCAAAACAAGAAATTGGTTTTAGACAGTAGTTTACAGATTTTTTTTTTCGACCATTTACAGGAATTCAATAAAAAAACATTCAAACCACTTAGAACCGAAACAATTTTTTATTCAAGTATTGTGATGGATAATTTTGGAGACTCATCAAAATTATTTGAACAAGTTAATGATAGATCACGGGAGAAGATCCTAGGGAAGAAACTTATGGAATCGTCACAATTTCCAAAGGAAAAACAAAAACATATTCTTAAAGATATTGCAGAAACTTCATTATTTATTTGCGGATATTTTGCTGATTCACTCAATCGGAAAATTATAGATGCTAAATATTATGAAGATTTGGGAAAAATTGCTTACACCAGGCTAAATTCGTTCACTCCAGAAGCCTATGACGTGCCTTCCTTTTACAAGATGATGGCAGGGCAGTTCAGCGAAGTGACGCTATTAATGAATCTTGTCGCAAAAAAATATTCGACTGATTCAGATCCTGCCATGCCATGGCTCATACTTCAGGACAGAAAGATTTCCTAGGCAGGCTTTATTTCACGACCTACAATGATAGTATTCCATTTCTGTGAAAGAACTTTCTTAATATTTTTTTGAAAATCTTCATACTTAAGATCTTCTATTTCTTTATTGCCTTTATAGTAATAGTCCAGACCTTGTGCTTGTAGTACTGGCACAGAATAGATGCTGGCAAAGTCTTCATTCGTTTGAACATTGATTAGGTTCTGACCCTTGATCATTGTTTTAATTCTTTCAAAGTCTTCTTTTGGAAGACCATTCTCTTTAATTCTGCCAATCAAGTCTTTAATGGCAGCAATAGCAGGTTTCACTTTATCAAAACCCGATGCCATATATATTCCAAAATACCCGCCTTCTATAGCAGCGAAGTGAACTGGTTGAGCTGAATAGCACAGGCCCTGACGGTCGCGAACTTCAACAAAAAGCTCTGATGATTGACCTGATAAGTGAGAGCCAAGCATTTTTAAATATAAATTATCAGGTGAACCCATTTTTCCGCATGAAATGCCGTAAAAGATTTGGGTCTGTTCACGATTAAAAGGAATAAATTTTTCTACACCTAAGATAGGCTTATATTTTTTGAAATTAAGCGCTTTTGATTTTCTTGGTGCAAGGCTTTCAAACATCGGCTCGAGTGAGGCTAGAACTTCCTTAAGTTCGCCATCACCACAATATGTAACCAGAATCTCCTGATTCTTCAGGTTTTTTTTGTGTGTATCAATAAGGTTTTTTTGAGTTGTTGATTTAATTGATTTTTCAGTTCCGATTGGATTTAAGGCATAAGGGTGCTTATCAAAAAATAAGCGTTGAGCTTCTTTAAAACATTGCTTAACGGGATCCTCTTTCTGGTTTACCAGACCTCGCAATGAAAATTGTTTTTCGTGATTTAAGTATTTTGCTGGCATATCCGGTGAGATGAATGCACCCGAAAAGTGAGTAAATAACTCCTGAAAGTTTTCACTCAGACCATGCATCAGTAATCCATATGCATTTTTTCCTGAAAAACCAGAAATACTTGCAGATTTTTCCTCGAGAGATTTTTTAATTTTGTCGTAGCTGATTTTATTATGTCCTTTAGTCAGCATAGAGCTTAGTAAATGGTAAGTTCCGTTATTTTTAGCAGTCTCTTCAGTTAATCCACCTCGCAGGTAAGCATGGAGTACAAAAGTAGGGGTCATTTTATTCTGGCGATAAATAAAAGTTACACCTGATTTAATTTTTATTAATTGTACCTGCTGATCATGTTTTGAACCTTCCATTTTGTATTTAGACTTATTCTCAGTGCTCAATTTTTTCTTTAAGGTCTTTAGTTTGTTTTGTAGAACTACCAATTCTTTTTTGCTTTTTGCAGCGTCAGCTTCTTTTGGAAGTTGCATAGTCATATGAATATTATTTGAGAAAATATTCTTTAAAGATTGATTTACTGAACTTGGAGTTGTGTTTTTAATGCGTTCAATAAATTCTTCTTCACAATTAATATCTCCACTTTGAGCGTAGCTATGCCCCAGTGAAAATGAATACGATTCGATAGATTCTCGTTCATAGATTTTAGATGACAAATATTGGTTCTTTATTTTTTGAATCTCATCTGTGGCGAGACCTTTATCAAGAGCTTCTTCAATAGTAATCATGAACTTTTTAAGAAGTTCAGCCATATTTTTATGAGGAAAAACCAGCCTGATAAAATGTGCGCCACCTTTTGACATAAACATGGTAGAGGCAGAAGCAGAATTTGCCAGGGTTTTATCGAGAACAAGAGAATCATAAAGTCTTGAGGTTTCACCGAACCCGAGACAATTAACTGCAAGATCTTCACTCGCAGCCTCTTTTTCTAGATACTGAGGCGCTTTGATTACCATTGTAAGGGTTGCCATTCCAACTTCTTTTTGGTGGATTTCAAGAGTTGATTCTTTTTTTAATTCAAACTCAGGAAAAACGCTTTCCGGACCACTCGGTAATTTATATTTTTCGATTTCTTTAATAAGTTCTTCTTTCTGAGAAATATCACCGGCCACAATTAAAAGTGAATTGGATAAATTGTAGAAGTTATTTCTGAAAGAGTGCAATTGATCTCTAGAGAAATTTTTAATTGTATCCTCTCTCCCAAGAATTGGATGAGCATAGCTTCCTTCAAAAGATGCAGCCTGAAGTTTTGAGAAAGCAAACTGACTCGGACTATCAATAGAACGACGGTATTCTTCAAAAACAACTCCACGTTCAGGAATTAAATCTTCTTCTTTGAAAAGTGGATTGGCCACCATATCCATAAGGATATTAATAGTGTCATTTAGTTTTGTGTTAGGGGTGTTGATGTAGTAACAAGTGTAATCAAATGATGTGAAAGCGTTGATTTCACCGCCAAAAGTTTCAACTTCATGAGCAATCTTAGCGCCTGGTCTCGTTTCAGTTCCTTTAAAAAACATATGCTCTAAAAAATGGGCTATTCCTTCATTGTTATGCTCTTCAAGAGCACTACCAGCACGAAACCAGATTTGTACTGTGGCAGCAGTAGATCCTGGAGAGTGTACAAAAAGCGTCTTAAGATTGTTTTTTAAAGTGCAAAGTTCATATTGCATACGGTATTTCCTTATAATCTTTTAATATAGTTCTAAAGATCTTATTATAACTGAAAGTATAAAACACCACATAATAGAATTTTTCTATCAATATGAAGCTTCTTTAAATGAAAAAAAATATCGAATCTCTTTATTTACATTTTCCCTTCTGCAAGCATCTTTGCAACTATTGCGATTTCTATAAGAAAGTTCCTAAAAACCGAGACGTAGAGCTCAATGACTTTCATAGTTATCTTGATCAGGCCTACATGGAACATGAAAGATTGATGAAAAAGAATGGTTATTCATGGGTACCTCTAAAAACACTTTATATTGGAGGAGGCACGCCATCACTTTGGGGTATGGAAGGTGCAAAATATCTGTCTGCTTTTCTAAAAAAGCACAGCATTCAAATAGCTTCAGATTGTGAGTTTACTTTAGAAGTGAATCCTGGAAGCTGGAATGAAGAAATTTTGAGCGAATGGAAAAGAACGGGTGTAAATCGCTACTCTCTTGGAATTCAGTCAATGGAGGGGCAGGTAATAAAAACCCTTGATCGCATTCACTCAATTGAAGATGTATATGAAACGTTAGATTATTTTCATAAACAGGATTTAAACTTTTCGGTAGATTTTATGCTTGGACTGCCTTACTCAAGCGAATTGAAAAGAGATGTTATTAGTGAATTGCAACGAGTTCTGAAGTTTTCACCAAAGCATTTCAGTATTTATATTCTTACAGTAAAAAATAATTATACTCATTTTTCAAAATTGCCAGATGAAGAGTGGATTGAGAAAGAATATTTAGATGTGTCCAATTTTTTAAAGAATAAAGGCTATAATCACTACGAAGTTTCAAATTTTGCAATTCCAAGCTTTGAATCAAAACATAATTTAAGTTATTGGCAATCCAAAACGGTGGCTGCCTTAGGGCCATCTGCTACGGGTTTTTTAGCAGAAGATAAGATTAGATATAAGTGGAAAACTAAAGAAGCATTTATGGAAGAAGAAGTACTTGATGAAAAAGAGTTTCTGCTGGAAAAGCTCTATACCTCTCTTCGCGCAATGGGAATAAATCTAGAGGACAAAATTGAAAAAAATCAGGGATGGAAAGAGGTGAGTCAAAAATGGGCACAAGAAGGAA
>JACMRM010000117.1 GCA_014376445.1 Bacteriovorax sp.
AAAAGATATTGTCGAAACAACAAAGTTCGGTGAAATTGTCGTAGATGTTAAGGGTAGAACAAACGTGAAAGGGATTTACGCTGCCGGAGATGTTACGACAACTCCTTATAAGCAGATTATCATTGCGATGGGAGAAGGGGCGAAAGCTGCTCTCGCTGTGTTTGAAGATCAGATGTTAAACTAGAAACAGAAAGGCCGCTTTTTATGAGCGGCCTTTCTTTATTTTATCTTCCGTTGGCATTCCCATTATTACCGGCAAGACGAGGCTGGCTAGAACCAGCAAATGAGGCAGCAGAAATGATCATCAGTAATGACACTAAACTGGCCATGAAAAATGTTTTTTTCACTTCAAGCTTAGGACGTATGATGCTGTTTTCAAGTTCCACTGTTGAAATTCTTTTTGTCGTTAATGCCTGGTAAGAGTAGTTTGATCCGTACATTTGTAATCCCCTGGTTAAGTTCGTTGATGTTGCTAAAGCAACGCGAAGACCAAGTTTTGGCACAACTGAAATTGAGCAATCTCATTGAGTTATTCATTGGAAAAAGGCTTATTTTCATGAATGCGTTCTCTAATGGAGAAATAAATGTGCTCAGTGGAGTACGTTTAAGTAAGAAAAAGTTATTTCCCAGTTCAGGCAATTTCCTTCAAACTGAATGAATGAAAATACTAATTCTTCTCACACTTTTATCTTTAAGTGCCCATGCCTCTGACGAAAAACAATTTCCGAATCCCGGCCAAGTTTACATCCCCGGCAAAGACGCCGGCTTCAACCAGTACTTAACCCGCTCATTAAAAGGTACGAAAAAAATCGCACTGACTTTCGATGACGGTCCCGACGTGAACCTCACGCCGAAGCTTCTCGATACATTAAAAAAATTCGGAGTCCATGCCACATTTTTCGTTCTCACTGAACGATTCAATGACCAGACCCTGCCGATCGTGAAGCGTATGCTTGCCGAAGGCCACAACCTTGGAAGCCATCACTTAAATCACATCAGCAATGATACAAAAACCGAAGTTGTCTACAGATCAGAGTTAAAGCAGTCAATTATCAGCACTGCCGGTTTAATGGAATCTGAAAACGCCCGCGAACGCGAAATATACTATCGTTTTCCTTACGGTGCTTATGGCTCAGCCAAACTCGGTTATCACCACATGAATGTTATGAAGGAAGTTTCCCAGCAGCTATTCGGCGACAACTGCATCAACTTTGTTTTCTGGGATGTGGACACTGTCGACTGGCTTGAGGCCATGACTCCCGACGATATTACGCAAAATGTGATGGCAAATATTTTCGGCGGAACAGGTTATGACTTCAAAAAGAATTCCAACGGAACGTATTCAAAAATTACTTTGCAGATCAATCATCCTATCGGCGGCGGAGTTGTGCTTATGCATGATGTTCACGCAAGATCTGTAGATGCTGTTCCTAAAATTCTACAAAAGTTTAAAGATCAGGGAGTAGAAGTTGTTTCTCTTCAGGACATTGAAGAGTACGCCTACAAAGGTAAAGAATGCCGCCTGATTAATGGGCCAGGCGTTTTTGGTATTTGAGACGAGAAAAGATAGAAATGAGAATGAAAATATTACAGTTAGTCCCAGCCTATTACGTTATATCCCTTATCAGCTAAGCATTGATTTACATAACGGTGTTTTAATTCATCAGGAGAAAGTGCGCCGGAAACCGCGCCGCCTGTTCCACCAATCGCTGCTCCACGGGCCGCACCTCCGCCGATATCGCCGTAAAAAATTCCTGCCACTGCACCAACAGCTCCACCGACGGCCGCACCGAATCCGGTGCTTTTAAGCATTTTTTTTCCTTCAGATGAATCCAGGTATGTATCTGCATCTTTCATGCATTGGTTGATGTCAACTTCACCGGCCTCTTTACCTTTCGCCTTCAGTGTTTCATTTGGATAAAGTTTTGGCCTTGAGGCGCAAGACGCCAAAGAAAAAATGACCAGAATGAAAAGAGCAGATTTTTTTATTTTATTTTTCATACGAGCATTCTATCACGACAAAATATCTAGCAAACTATTTTTTGACATCTCAAAGACGCATTTTGCACGAACTAAACAGGGCGTAAAATTGCTATGAGAGTTGCAACAACTTAACCGGAGAATTACTGTGGCAAAAAGACAACTAAAACTACAAATGAAAATAAAAATACAGCCTCTGTTTATACGATGCACTTTATATTCCTGGCGGGATAGAGAGTGTACAGAATCTTTCTTATGAGCTGATGTCATTCATTTTATCAACGAAGCTTATAAACATCACAAGGTGTTATCGCTGATGATGGAAAAGTAATTTGAGCAGGATTTTATTGCTGCACTTAAACTTCATCGTCATTGGGACAGAGAGATCGAGCATATACCTGCATAATCTTAAAGAACCTATGTAGGTCTTTTTTTTCTTCTTCTTAAAGTAAATTCTTCTTGTCTATTCCAATGAAAAACTGCATTCTCTCAAAAAAAATAATCACTATATTAGAGAATCAAAAATGACTCAATCACGTTTTGCGCGCATCGTAACACCTACAGTTATTATTTCTGCCTTAGGTTATTTTGTCGACATGTTCGACATCACTCTTTTTGGAGTTGTTCGTGTTGGTTCAATGATGGCCCTTGGTGTGACATCAATGGAAGGAATGATCACGACAGGTATAAAACTTTATAACTATCAAATGGGTGGGATGCTTATCGGTGGTATTTTCTGGGGAATTCTCGGAGATAAAAAAGGCCGTCATACTGTTTTATACTCTTCAATTTTAATGTACTCAATCGCCAACATCTTAAATGGTTTCGTTACAGAAATCTGGCAATATGAAGCTCTAAGATTTTTAGCAGGAGTCGGTCTTGCTGGAGAATTAGGTGCAGCCATAACTCTAGTTGCAGAATCTTTAAATAAAGAAGATAGAGGTTATGCGACAACGATGATCGCGACTCTTGGTATGATGGGAAGTTTATGCGCGGCCCTTGTCGGGAAATACTTCGCTTGGAACCACGCTTATATTGTCGGCGGAGTTTTAGGACTTCTACTTTTAGTTGCAAGGTTTAAAAGTTTTGATTCTGAAATGTTTAAAAAACTTAAACACTCAAATGTTAAACGTGGAAATATTAAATTACTTTTCAAGCCAAGACGCCTGATTCTCTACATCAGCGCTGTTTTAGTCGGTGTCCCGATTTATTTCATTACTGCTATCTTAATGACCATGGCCCCTGAAGCGACAAGTGAGCTTGGACTTAAGACCGCTGTCACAGCTGCTGACGCCCTTATTTACGGATCAATCGGTCTGGCGATTGGAGATTTAGCTAGTGGTTTATTATCTCAATGGTTAAAAAGCAGAAAGAAAGCTATCGGATTATTTTTAACAACTGCACTTGTAAC